>JBPCPU010000254.1:0-14817 GCA_050998795.1 Pyrinomonadaceae bacterium | reverse complement strand
TTGTGATAACGCGATGCGCCGAGAATAACGCTGTCGGAAGGAAGAGCGCGTTTAATCAGTTCGGCAGCCGAATTACCGCCGGTTTCCAAAGGAAGTTTTAATTGAGTTGCGCCGGTTGTGTTGGTTAAAACTTGTCCGCCGAAACGATTTGGCGTTCCTGCAGAAGGCGGTTTGACAGATTCACTTTCCCACTTCGGATTGGCAATCCCGTTTGGACTTCCCGGATAATAACCGCGTTGACCGTTAGCTGCCGCGGCAAAATTCGGTCCGCCCAATGTGCCGTTGCCCGTCATTACACTTCCGTTTCTCAAGGTGCTTTGAACATTTATCCCGTTCACTTCAAAATACACTTGTGTATTGCCGCTCGCCGTATTGACTTCGCCGCCGCGATTAACGTCGCGTACTAATTCACCTGCCATTGTTACGCGATTGAGAAATTTTGTGTTCCGTAAAGCATAAATATTTCCATTGCTGTGAACCCGACCGTTAAAAGTCATCAAAGGTCCGGGATTAGCTTCGATGTCTTCGTTGCTGAACATCCCGAATTGAAACAAAGGAACTAGATAAT
The DNA here is from genome assembly GCA_050998795.1 of Pyrinomonadaceae bacterium. Lineage (GTDB taxonomy): Bacteria > Acidobacteriota > Blastocatellia > Pyrinomonadales > Pyrinomonadaceae. The sequence goes on along the minus strand of JBPCPU010000254.1, from coordinate 14,249 downwards.
TATTAAATTCACGCTCCAATTTCACCTGTGCTTTGGTGGATTCCATCGTTGCGGTTGAATACAACTTATACGGAATAACGCTGGCGTAAAGTCCGGCAAAAGGTCCGTCGGATATATTTACCCGCGGATAAACACTAGACGGCAAACCTTGAATCGAGCGTAACTCATTTAAACGGGCTGTATCTTCCTGCAGCAATTGTTTAAACGAAAATCCTTCGGTTTTAAGCGGTTCGGGCGGACTGTTTGCTATATTCGTTAAATCGGCAGTTGTCGGAGTAAGTTTGGTCAGGAAAAGATTACTGAAATCGTTTGTCATCTTTTCAATGGCGGCAGCCGAAGCATAAAAAGTCTGCGTGCGATGCAAATCGCTTCCGGCAATTCGCGCTTCGGTTGAAGAAAAAGCCAACGCCGTCAGAGCGATGACGGACAAAATCGCCACCATTATCACGGCGATTGCCAGTGCCGCGCCTTTTTCGTTTTTCCGACTTTTCATTTTTCTCCGACTGTTTTTCAGCATATAAATAAACATTTTTTCAACTCCACGCGAAATATTTCTACCAGTTAGTCCGGGCTTCATCATTCAAATAACTGACTCCGACTATTTCACCCGTTTTTCCTGCTCTGCCCAAATACCGAACTTTTATCTCAACCTTTTTCAAAGTATTACTAAGATTCGTAATAGTGATTTGCCGCGTATAACCGCTGCGTATCAATCCTTGATTATCAAAATCGTCAGCCGTTCCGAATACGCCGTCAGGTCCTGCGTCTCTTAAATCATCATCCGTACCATTCACGCCGTCAGGACCCGGACTGAGCGAAACGGGTTTGAATCCCGTGCCGAAACCGTTAAACGGATTTGATGAACCGACATTATCAACTCCGCCGACATTTGCGACCTGCTTAAAATTGAGGCGGCGCGAATTTCTCAGCGTTTCAATTTCTTCAATAGCCGAAACGACTACCGATTTCGCGCTCGTTACATTGCGGCTGATTGAGCCGAACTCCAACGCGTAAGTAATAGCGGCGGCAGTTCCGATCAGACCGATGGTTAAAATTAAAATAGCGACAACGGCTTCAACTATCGTGAAACCATTCTCATTCGTTTTGATAAGTTTGTGATTAGTTTTATTCAACATAAGCCTTTACACCTTTGCTGTATCGCCAGGTTTTCACCCGTCCGCCCGCGCCCAAAATCGAAATCGCAAACGCCGTATCTGTAGTGTATTTTTTATGATAAAAAAACAGCGCGTTATTGACCGGATTATTGGCGGCATCAATCACCGAGCCGTCGGATTGAAATGTAATATCAATTTTTCCGGCGGTTAACGGCGTTATATTTGAAGTATCGGAAAGCGCGGAAGTCGGCGCGCCGCTCGGACGATTATAAACAACATCGCTCTGCTCCAAACCCGAATCGGTTAATTCCACTTTTCTGTTTTTCGAGTCGCCGATTGCTCCGAAACTTCCGCCGTAGATGATGATGTCTTTCTTTTGATTATCGTAACGAAAGGTTATCGGCGTTCTCTGCGTCATCGCTTCCTGCCGCGCATCAACTAATGACGATGCGACCTGTCGCTGCAACCCGGCGAAGCGAAACAATCTGCGCGACGAAATAACCTGCGGCAAAGCCAGCACAACGAGAATGGCAATAACTAATAAAACAACGATAAGTTCAGGAAGGCTGAAACCTTTTTGATTCTTTTTGTCTTTTTTTCGGATATTCATTTTCAAAACTCTAAATAAAATGTATGAGAAAAATTCTCTACTACACCATAGATGGAATAACATTGTTATTTCAAAAAAAACATCGTTTTGTTTTTTATAGTTGAAGGGATTTATCTTTTGTGAAGCAGAAGGGGATTTTAGAATTCTAACAGTTTGTAATGATTAGCAAAGAGATAAGTGTCAGATGATAAAAAACCCCGCCGGAGTTACCACACATCCGGCGGGAAATAAGGAAGGAACATAAAATTCGGATTTCATTTTATCAATTTAATTTTAAGAGAAATTCCGCATATTGTAATTTTTAACAGCCGCTTTTCAATTTGCCGTTAGTGTTAAATCTTGCATTGTGCGGAGTTTCTCGAAACATCAACTCTCAAAAAACCGAAATTAAGGTTTAGCCATTCCGCCGGGCTGCACTTCAGTCGGGACAACCGGAACGACAGGCACAAGCGAATTTCTTTCAGTTGGCAAAGTATTTGTCGGAACGCCGGAATTTGAAGCCGGATTGCCGAGCGGCACGGGTTGGAGAATCGTCGTCGTGCGTGTTCCGTCACTAACTCTGCTCGAAGTCTGATTTCCTTGAAAATCAGGACGGAAGATGCGCGGTGTAATAAAGAACAAAAGTTCGTTTGTATTGCGCGAAATGCCTTTACGTTTGAACAAATTGCCTAAAAAAGGAATTCTGGAAAGTCCGGGTGTGCGGTCCTGGCTTTCGCGTTCATCGTCGAACAATGCTCCGCCGATGACGGTTGTTCCGCCGTCCGGCACCATGACCTGCGTTTGCATTCTTTGTGTGCTGATTGGCGGCGGTCCGCCGACGGCTGGCGCGGCTGAACTGTTTTCCGCAACGACGTTTAAGATAACCGTTCCGACATCGGTAATTTGCGGCGTTACGGCTAATCTCAACGGAACGGAAACATATTCGGTTGTAGCAATAGCCACACCACCGGCACCGCCGGGCTGAATGGTCGTAACCGGAATTTGCGAACCGCTTTCGATTTGCGCCGGACGATTATTCAAAGTAGTAACGCGGGGCGTAGCAATCGTTTTTGCCTGACCTTTTTGTTCGCCCGCAGTTATTAACGCGCTGATTTGCGCCGTTCCGAAAATTCCGGTCGTCAAGCCGATAACGGTATTCGGAATAGAAGAAATCAAACTATTATTCGGTTGAAGCCCGATTCCGTTCGGAATACCGCCCGGCACAAATCCGGTTGTATTTCCCGCATCGCTGGTTCCGCCGCCGCCGCCCGTTGTTTGACTGCCGGGAAGCGTCGAGAAAGAACCGCCTCTGCCGTTGCGTCCTAACACCAGCGCAGCAAGCTGAACGCCTAAATCACGGCTGAAAGTGCGTGTCGCAACCACAATACGAGCTTCGATTTCGACTTGCGGTTCGGGTTGGTCGAGCAGTGTTACGAGTTGGCGAATGGCATCAATGTTTTCACGAACATCAGTAATGATCAACGTGTTGCTTCGTCCGTCAACTTCGACCGCACCACGCCGCGACAAACGGCGTTTGATAATGCCTAAAACGCCCTGGTCTGAGCCGCCGCTGCCGCTAACACTTCCGGCGTTTGAGCCGCCGCTCGTAACTCCGGCAGTGAACTGGCTTGCTCCGCCCGCGTCGCCGGTCAAAGTTCCCGTTGCCCGCGCATAATTCAAACGGATAAATTCTGTATACAGCGGCGAAGTATCGAGTTGATTTTCCCTGATTCTTTGAGCGACGGCGGATTCGTCGGCGAGAGTTTTTTGCTCGGCAATCCGCAGAATCGGACCGTTGACTTGAACGCCGAGTTCCTGTGAACGCAGAATCGAATCAAGCGCGACATTCCAGGGAACATCGCTGACGTTGACGGTTACGGGAATGGCTTTGACCGATTTATCAATGACGAAATTGATTCCGTATTGTTCGGTAATGTAGTTAAGAATTTCGCGGATGTCCGCATTAACGACATTTAAGTTTATCACTTCACCGCGAAAACCCGGGTCGCCATACATTTTTCCTTGTTCCTGCGGCGCGATTCTTTGTGCCGCCGCGCTCAAGACCAGCATACTGATAATCATTAGCGACATAACGGCTTTTTTACCGTAATCGCTTAATTTAGAAAGAGAATTCATGTTTCCTCCGTTGCAAATTTGTCCCTATCTTTTCTAAGAAAAGAGATATTTAATTAAAATTGTTTGGTTGAATGAGGCGTAACCGTTGGGCTTGGCTACGCCGATTGGTTTAGGAATGTTAATTTTTTTTGTTTTTAGCAACCTTAACCGGCTTTTTATCCTTTTTGTCGGTCTTTTCTTTGGCTGCGTCTTTCTTTTTGTCGGTCTTTTCTTTAGCAGCGTCTTTCGGCTGCTCTGCCGGTTGTTTATTCATTTCGTCAAGCGGCGAGATGATGAGCGAAGGCGTAATAGTTTGCTCTTTCACGTCTTTCGGAACAACCACGGTATTATTTGCTTCTTCGGTTTTGCCGGAAGAAGGTTGAATCGGCGCGGTGCCTTGCACTTCTTCCTGAACGGTATACTGGCGCAAAGTTTTGTTTTCGACCGCGGCGATAAATTTTCCGTCGCTCATTTTGATTACCTTCCGAAAAACAAGCCGATTTTCTTCGACTGCGACGAGTTGCCCGTCAAAGAATTTCTCGCCCGGATAAATCGTATACGATAGTTTTATCGGTTTCGCTTCGACCATTGCCGCATAACCGCGAGGCGTGCGGAAAATTCCCGTAACCGACATTTCATCCAGTGTCAAAACGCTCGTAACTTTCGGAATTTCCTGTCCGCTTAATGCCGCATCTTCACGCAGACGCTTGTAATAATTGATGCGTTGTTCAATTGACGGCGCAAGCACGGCGACGACCGGCGGCGGTCCGGGAGGTTTCGGTTTTTGCGCCTTCGGCTGACCTGAACTCGTCGTCGTCGGATTACCTGTTCTCGGCTTCGCCCAACTCGGTTTATCAAACGGGTCGCGGGTTTGCGCGTCGGCTTTTATCAAACTTCCGCTCATCAGCACAAAACCGATAAGAACAAAATTCAAACTCAGAAAGCGTATTATTTTCGATTTATTCATCATTACTTTTTTCTCAACTTTAAGAAACTTCAAAAAATTCAGCTTTTTATGCTATTGTGCGACCGGCGACGGCACAGCGGCAGGCGGATTCGGCGCAGGCGGCTGACCATTAACAGGTGCGCCCGGTTTTTGCGGAGCAGTCGTATTAACAGCGGATTCCGGCGCGGCATAATATGCCTTCAGCAAAAATGATGCGTGCAGCGTGCGGTCGCCGGTTTGTTTTTCCAACTGATTTAATTTGAAGTCGGTAATTGAAACAATCCGCTGCAATTTTGCCATCTGGTCAAAGAACGCCCGCAAATTGTTAAAATTGCTGTCAACTTCAATCTCGACCGGCTTCGCCATAATAAATTCCTCCTGGGCATCATCGCGTGGCGAAAACCTCATCACAATCAAACGGCTTTCGCTTGCCGTATTTTGCAATCCCTGCAAAACATTGGTGATTTCGCGTTCTTCCGGCAGAAGAACCTTCAATTCATCATATTCCTGCGCTACGCTGGCATATTTTGAACGAAATTCAGCGATGTGTTCCGTGGCATTCTTAGCCGCCGTATTCTGGATTTTCAATTGTTCTACCTGGTCGTTCAAACCTCGAACTTCTTCACTCATTCCCTGAATAATGAAGTAGTAGACACTTGCATAAAGAAGTGCCGCGATTCCGACTAAAACCATCAATTGGAAATGCCAGGCTAATGCTTTGAATTTTTCTGTCATCTTAGTTTCCTTCTTTTTGCGCTTAGTTTTTCTCAATTGACAAACTAAGTTTGGAATTATTAATTTTGATTTTTTGCGACTTGCGGCGGCATTGCGCCGTCCGACTGTGATGCACCGCTTTTTGGCGGATTTTGTGCCTGGTTAGGATTCGCAGACGGCATTGTATTTGATGCGGTAGTCGGCATTGAACCCTTCGACGCGCCCGCTTTTGAAGGCGTATAAGCACAGCGAATGATAAAACCGACAATTGTTTGTTTGGGCGCGTCGAGGTTTGTAGTAACGGATACGGGCTGATTCGGCGCGTCTTTTCTCTGCGTTTCAATGTTGAGATTTGAGAAAAGTCCCGCCGAAAATTCCAAACTGCGTCCGAATTGCGTAACGGCGGCTTCGTCCGGTGAATTACCTTTAATAGTTAATTGCTCGCCGGTTTGTTCGATACTTTCGAGATAAAGACCCGGAACCATCGCAATCCGTTCGCGCATTGCTTCTAAAACCGCGCTCGGACCGGCTTGCGAAGCGCGAAGTTTCTTAATCAAATCAATTCGCGCTTCAATGTTTTTGGTTTTCGCATCCAATTCCTTCATCTCTTTCGTGATGGCATCGAGTTCGGCGGCAATTTGTTTTTGCTTTTCTAATTCCGCTTCGAGTCTGTTTTTTTCCATCTGGACGCTGAAATAATGCACGCCGGTCAGTGCTAAAAACAAAAACGCGACTGCGACGGACATCAATAAAAGCCGCGATGCCGGACTGGAAATTCTGCGTTCGACAGCAACGACCGCGCCGCCTTGTCTTTCCGTAACCGAATCTAAAAGATTTATTTTAATCATCTTAGTTCAACTCCCCTTACTGCCAAACCGACGGCGACCGCCATTTCGGGCATAATTTCACTTAAATAATCAGGGTCAAATTTTCTGGTATCTACTTTGATATTACGGAACGGGTCTAAAACTTCCACCGGCAATTCGAGTCGTTTTGAGAGTTCTTCCGCTAAACCGGCGAGTTTTGAACCACCGCCGGAAATCAAAATTTTCTGCACGACGATTTCGCTGTCTTCGGTCGTTGCGCGATAAAAATCGAAGGTTTTTTGAATCTCCAACGCGACGATTTCCGTTACGTCGTTCATCAGCGGCACAATTGATTTTTCTTCAATGCCGTCCGCCGCTTGCACCACGCCGCGTTTGACGGCTTCGGCTTCCTGAAAACTGAGTCCCAAATTTCTTTGCAGAACATCAGTGAACTGGCTTCCGCCAACCGTAATATCGCGGCTGAATAATGAACGAGTTCCCTGCACGAGATTGACGTTCATCGTTGACGCGCCGATGTTGAGCAAGGTTACAACCTGCGAATCGTCAGGTTGATAATTAACTTCGTAGCAGTTTTGCAGGGCAAAAATGTCAACATCAATGACCACCGGAATTTTTCCGGCAAGCTGAACCGCCTGTTTAATGTTGTCAATTCTTTCGCGCTTGCAAGCCGCAATTAAAACGGAGGTCGCGTCCGCCGATTCAGCCGTGATTTGATAATCGAGGCTGACGTCGGATAAATCGTATGGAATATGTTCTTCAGCGTGCCAGTCAATTGATTCTTCAAGTTCTTCGCGGCTCATCGGCGGCAAAACTATGTTTTTGATAATTACCGAATGTCCGCTGACACCGGTAACAACTTGATTTGTATTTATCTGATGATTTGTGCAGATGTTTTGAATAACGTCCGAAACGATATTCAACTCCATAATTTGCCCGTCAACGATTGTGTCGCCGGGCAAATTCTCGAATCCCAATCCGACGAGACTGAGGTTGTTCATCTTGCCTTCGAGTTCGACTATTTTAATTGAACTCGAGCCGACATCTAAACCGGCAACGCTTTTCTTTTTACCGAACAGCATTTTCTCTATACTCCTTTTGCGCTTTTCTCGCGCCAATCTTTTTTTATTTTCGTTTTTTGCAAGTTTTCGTTTTCATTTACTCAACGATTCGGGTTTCCGGCGATTTGAAGTTTTTTGCCACCTTGTCGGACTAACAGCAAAGACAGGACTTTTTTTGATAGGTCGAACCTTTTTGCGGAGCCGAAATACCCGTTTCGTTTTGTTTTATGAGCAATGGTAATACTTTGAATTTACTCCATTTATGAAAACTTTTTCGCTTCAGGTGGCGATAGGAAACGACACTGTTTGTGTCATCACTTAATAAAACTACACTAGAGATTAAAAATTGTCAACAACTTTTTGCGATGTTAAACGCAAATTGATTGTTTTTTTTCCAGATTGACTTATAAGGCATTCAAAATGATTGATTGATAATGTTTAAAGCCAGTGATTTATTGCGTGAGAAGAAAAACTGAAGTGTTAGAAAAATTTGTTCAACAGAAATTTTATCGCTTCAGCCGTTTCTTCAGGTTTTTCCAGCGGGAAAAGATGTGAGCCTTCAACAAACTGAAATGTAAACGGAAAATGTTTTTGCATAAAACTCAAACGCGCAAGCTGCGCTTCGCGTGAGTTTGTTCCGCCGATATAAAACGCCGGAACTTTTAGTTTTCCGCGAAATTTCGGCAAATAATCAGGCAGAGTTTGATAAATTTTTGCTTCGACGCTTGGTTTGAAAAAAAGATTAACATTATTTTTATCCTCGACAATTCCGTGTTCGATATAATCCCGCAAAACATCTTCGTTAAATGCGGCAAATTTTTCTTTTTGTTTGAAATGTTGAAATGCTTCGGCTTTGGTTTTCCAAACCGCACGTCTAAATTGAGTAACCTTAACCAGTGGAGAATTCCCCATTCGATTGGTAAGTTTTAAAAATTTAATTCCCAAACTGCTCAAACGACTGATTATCGGCGCGTCGAGCAGAATAATCGCCTTATAAAATTCCGGCTTTTCCACCGCGACCAGAAAATGCAGAATTCCGCCCAAGCTGTGTCCGACACCAATAATCGGTTTGTCGTAACGATTGGCGATTTCTTCACGCAGTTCATCCGCCAGTCGCTGCCAGCCGTCGGTTACGGGAAATTTCGGATTATGCGCGTGGCGTTCTAAATAACTGATTTCAAAATCATCTTCGAGATATGAAAAAAGTTTGTTATAAGTTTTGGCGGGAAATCCGTTGGCGTGGGCAAAGTGTATGATTTCTTTCGTCCTTTGTTCTTTGTCCGTTGTCATTGGCTTCTAATTTAATCTCTATTTGTTTTAAAGCTAACGTCAGGCGCGGGATAAGAAATTCAATTTTGAGTCGGTGAAACCGACGCGCATAGTTGTAGCCCACAGCGCAAGTGGGAAAACGGTAAATTTTAATCTCAGCCGTTGAAAACGGCGACATAGATTTATGCCGTCCGCTTCGCAGACTTAATTTTGTGACCGTATCCATTCCCACATCCGGCGATGTGGGCTACAACTATATTGCCGTCTCCGACGGCTTATTCCGAACTGACGTTAAAGCTGGCAAAAACTTTGCGTCTTTGCTTCTTTGCACCTTTGCGTTAAAAAATTATAGCTTTTGATTTAATAATTCCCAATAACCGACATCAATCCATTTGCCGGACTTAAAACCGACTTCGCGGAAATGAGCAACTTTTTCAAAACCGAAATTTTCGTGCAGTTTAATACTCGCTTCATTCGGCAAAGCGATTCCGGCAATTATCGCGTGAATATCAGTCTTTGAAAGTTCATCAAACAATCTTTCGTAAAGTATTTTGCCGATGCCTTTTTGCTTTAAATTACTTTTGACATAAATCGAAATTTCAACCGAATGTTTATAAGCCGGGCGCGGTTTGTATTGCGCCGCGTAAGCATAGCCGATTATCTCGTCATTTTCCTGACAAACCAAATACGGATAATTTTTGATTATCATTTCAATTCGGCTTTGCATTTCAACAACGCTTATCGGCTTGGTTTCAAATGTGTGATGAGTATTTTCGATATAAAAGTTGTAGATTTCAGCGATTTGCGCGGCATCGGTGAGATTTGCATGTCGGATATTCATTTTAATCGGAGGTCGAAAGACCGAAAGAATGGCGGACGGCTTTTCGTATCAGACGACAATTTTGAACTGCTTCTTTAGCTTCGATTTTGTCTGATGAAGGTCCCGGATACCGATATTTAACGGCATAAACCGTCAACATCGCCGAACTGCTATGCAGATTTGCCCAACCCGGCTCAATCGGCAAAATCGAATTCAGCAAAACTAAAAGATTATGAGTTTTTGCAAATGCGATTCCGGCTTCTTGCAAACGCGCTTTGAGATATTTTTCGGCGCATTGCTGCGTATGAAAACAACTGCGTTATAATTCGGATTTTTTCTCGCCCGATACTCGCGCATTGCCGTTGTCCAATCGCCTTCGGCTTTATCAATCCATTCTTGCGTCATTGGTTTCATACAAAATTTTTCCGCGTTGCGCGATTTCGCGCATAAAAAAATCTTCCATTTCGATTCGCTCGCGCACTTGCTCAGACGTTCTCACAAACAAGTCAAGCGGCAAATCGGTTTTCAATCGAGTAAGGATTTCAACTGCTTTGTGCGAATCTCTTCCTTCAAACGGCATCACGACCAGCAAATCAACGTCCGAGTCCGCAGTCGGTTTGCCGTAAGCGTACGAGCCGAAAAGAATAATCTTTTGCGGATTGAAGTTTTCGACAATTTGCTGGCACAGATTTTTAATTTGAGCGTTTATTTTCATCGCGTTTATTTAACTCCATTTTCGCAATTGATTCAAGATGAACTTCATCAGGTCCGTCGGCAAGCCGCAGAATTCTCGCATAAATCCAGAAATTCGTCAATGGAAAATCCTGACAAACGCCGCCGCCGCCGTGCGTTTGAATTGCTTTATCAATAATTTTCAAAGCCATTTGCGGCACAACCGCTTTTATCATCGCAATTTCCTTACGCGCCGACTTGTTGCCGACTTCATCCATCATCCATGCCGTTTTCAAAACCAACAATCTCGCTTGTTCGATTTCCAAACGCGCTTCGGCAATCCAATTTCTGATAACGCCTTGTTCGGCAATCGGTTTTCCGAAAGCGACACGCGATTTTGCTCTTTCGCACATCAATTCGAGCGCACGTTCGGCGACTCCGATAAGGCGCATACAATGATGAACACGACCGGGACCAAGCCGACCTTGCGCGATTTCAAAACCGCGACCTTCTCCTAAAATTAAATTCTCTTTCGGCACGCGAACATTTATAAAAGAAATTTCAGCGTGTCCGTTCGGCGCGTCGTCATAGCCGAAAACATTCAAAACTCGCTCAACCTTCACGCCTTCTGCGTCCATCGGAACTAAAATCATTGATTGTTGGCGATGCTTTTCGGCGTTTTCGTCGGTTTTTCCCATAAAAATCGCCAGTTTGCAACGCGCATCACCCGCGCCGGTTGACCACCATTTTCTGCCGTTCAAAACATAATCATCGCCATCCTTTTTAATCAACGAACGGATATTTGTCGCGTCGGATGAAGCAATATCAGGTTCGGTCATCGCAAAACAGGAACGAATTTCACCGTTTAATAAAGGTTTTAGCCAGGTTTCTTTTTGCGCGGTGCTTCCGTATTTCTCGAGAACTTCCATATTTCCCGTGTCCGGCGCGGAACAATTAAAAACTTCCGACGACCACGGAACTCTGCCCATCGTTTCGGCAAGCGGCGCGTATTCGAGATTTGTTAAATGCGAAACTTCGGGCAAAAACAAGTTCCATAAATCTTCATTTTTGGCTTTCGCTTTCAATTCTTTCATCAAACGCGAAGGTTGCCATCTGTCGCCCGAATTTATTTCATCTTCAAAGTTTTTTTCATTCGGATAAACGTGCGCGTTCATAAAGGCTTGCAGTTTGCTTTGCAGTTTTTTCGTTTTATCATTATAGTCAAAATTCATATTTTCAAAATACCACAATTGTTTATTTTGCAAACCGATTTTTACAGTAAGATGATTAGATTATAAGGATTTTTCAGACAACGGCGGAGCAACAGATTCTACACCCAATCATTACTTTGCGATAATTTAACAAGGGAAACCGGATTCGGACAGCTATGCGAGGAGAAAAATTATGAAAATAATAATAGTAAATACGAATTTTAAACTAAGTTTGGTTATATTTTGGTTATTGGCGACGGTTTTATTTTCCGCCGCACAATCTCAAAACCGTGCGGTTATGGATTTGTATCAGGAAACAAATGATTACGTTAAGGAAAAATCAAAGGAACTTTCCAGCCAGGGCAAAAAGATAAATGCCGATAGAAGGGAAAGTTTAGCTCAAGAAAAGAAAGTATTAGCCAAAAAATATGCTGCCGAAGTTTTGGTGCGCCCGGATTTGAAAGGTATAGATGTCTATTATCTGGGAATGCTTTATCTGTTCGCTGATAATGACGGTAAAACTCTCGAAACGATGAAACGCTTTCTTGCTCAATATCCATCGGATATAAAAGGCGATGCAATTCAAGCCGCCCGTAGTTACATAATCGTTTTCGCTGCCCGACAAAAACAATTTGCAGAAGCCGAGCAAACATTTCAAGCGTGGCTCAAAGGCGAACCGTTTGTTGAAAATCAACGTCCGGCTCTCGAACAAATTTTGGCGGTCGCTTATTTCAAGGACGGAAAATACGACGAAGCCGTCAAATATGGACAAAGCGCGTTTTCACTTTTGAAAAAACTCGATACTCAAACTCTGGCGGAAAGACGCTCGAAGATGGAATTATACGGAAATCTGGTGGAAGTTCTGGCTTTAAGTTATCGCAAAGCCAGGAATACTGACGAAGCATTGAACGTCTTAGCCGAAGGACGCGCGTTGTCGTTCACAATTCCTTCGGCGAAACTTTACCGGAAAGTAATGGACATCGTCGGCGGAAGCGGTTTTTCGGAAAAGAAATTGATGCAGAAGGTTGAATCGTATAAAAATGTTGAGCCTGCGCCCGAATTATCAATTCAGGAATGGCTGGGTCGAGAACCGGCAACATTGGAAACTTTGCGCGGAAAAGTTATACTTTTAGATTTTTGGGCAACCTGGTGCGGACCTTGTATCGCTACATTTCCGCGATTGCGTAATTGGCACGAAAAATTCAGCGGCAGCGGATTCGAGATTATCGGCGTAACTCAGTATTACGGAAACGCTAACGGGAAACCGATGACACCTTTGCAGGAACTCGACTATTTGCTCGAATTCAAGAAAAAATACAAATTGCCGTATGGACTTGCCGTTTCCAAGCAGGGTGAAGACAACGCAAAATTTGACATCAGTGCCTATCCGACGACAATTCTCTTAGACCGCAACGGAGTCGTGCGCTACGTCGGAATCGGTTCGGGAATGGAAGAAAGCGAGAATCTTGAAGATATGATTAAAAAATTGCTCAAGGAAGAAAAGTAAATTATTCAACCTCAGCTAATAAAAAACCATTCGGAATAAGTGATAAGTGATAACTGATAACTGCAAATAAAATACCGGAAAAATTATCAATTATCAGTTATCAGCTATTACGAAGAAAAATCACACAGACGATTGAGCATAAAATTTGAAACACTGCAAAAAAATTCTTATCGCGCACTCAAATTATTTATGAACCGAGATACACAGGAAATAAGACCGGGCGAAGAATTAAACGAAGCAAAATTAGAAGCGTTTTTGCGCGAAAATCTCGGCACAAAAACAGATAAAATCACCGTCGAACAATTTCCCGCCGGTAGTTCAAATTTGACTTATCTCGTCAAATTCGGCGAACAGGAATTTGTCTTGCGCCGTCCGCCTTTCGGAAATCAAGTAAAATCGGCGCACGATATGTCGCGCGAATTCAATGTTCTGTCAAAACTCTCGAGCATTTACAAGCCCGCGCCGAAACCGATTTTGTATTGCGCGGATGAAAATATAATCGGCTCGGAATTCTATTTGATGGAACGCCGCAAAGGTTTGATTATTCGCGGAAAATCGCCCGCCAAGCTGGAAAATTCGCCCGAACTGCAACGCGAAGTTTGCGAAAGTTTTATCGCAAATCTGGCGACGCTGCACGGTTTGGATTATAAAAAAGCCGGTTTAGGCGAACTCGGAAAGCCCGAAGGTTATGCGAAACGCCAGGTCGAAGGCTGGACGAAACGCTATTTTAACGCGAAAACCGACGAACATTTTGAGCTTGAAAAATCAATCGAATGGTTAAACGAAAACATTCCCGAATCGAACAACGCATCGCTCGTTCATAACGATTACAAATTCGACAATGTAATGCTCAATCCCGAAAACTTAACCGAAATCATCGCCGTTCTTGATTGGGAATTGACGACCATCGGCGAACCTCTGATGGATTTGGGAACGACGCTCGGTTATTGGATGGCAAAGGAAAACGGCGCGGAACTTCTGAATATGCCGTTTAATCCGCGTGTCTTGATGGAAAACATTTCGCGCCGCGAATTAGTAGAAATATACTCGGAGAAATCGGGACGTGATGTTTCAAACATCCTTTTTTATTACGTCTTCGGCACTTTTAAAATTGCCGTCATCGCACAGCAAATTTATTTCCGCTATGCCAAAGGTTTTACCAAAGATAAACGCTTTGCGACTTTTAATATGTTTGTAAATTCGCTCGGCAAAATTGCTTTCGGCACGATTGGAAGAGAAAAGATTTAGCCGAAGAATATGTGGAAATGAACCATAATTGTATAGGGCTTTCTCATAAAAATTGAAAACAAGGCAGCAAACAGTTATTTTTATAGTTTTCGGACTTAGAAAAATAGCTAATTATGCAACCTTGTCAAAAAGATAGTAGAAGTTTTTTCGAGAAACTG
>JBPCPU010000193.1:0-4538 GCA_050998795.1 Pyrinomonadaceae bacterium | reverse complement strand
CTGAAAAAGCCGTCAAAATAGATTGGCAGTTTTCAATCGAGAAATCTCGGAAAAAGTTGAAACGTCATTATGAACAGGTTAATAATGACAATTCAAAAACTAACAGAACTTAATTTACAGACTACTAAGGTTCTTTGTGGTTATGTCCGTTGACTTCGCAGGTTTTGATAATAAAATCAACCGCGTCTTTCGGAGAATCGGTCAGGTACATCAAGCCTAAATCTTCCGCGTTGATATTTTTTTCGTTGAGCATTGTCGAAGTCATCCACGAAACAAGACCTTTCCAATAAGAAGAACCGAACAAAACAACCGGGAAATTGCGGATTTTCCGCGTTTGAATCAATGTCAAAGCCTCAAAAACTTCGTCCATTGTGCCGAAACCGCCCGGAAAAATAATGTAGGCGTTGCTGTATTTGATGAACATCGTCTTGCGGACAAAAAAGTATTTAAACGTCAAACTTTTGTTTTGATAAGGGTTCGATATTTGTTCAAACGGCAATTCGATATTGCATCCGACGGAAATTTTCCCCGCTTCAAACGCGCCGCGGTTTGCCGCTTCCATAATTCCCGGACCGCCGCCCGTGATGACTTCAAAACCGGCTTCCGCCAATAACTTTCCGGTTTCACGCGCCGCTTTGTAATTTATATTATCTTCACGGGTGCGGGCTGAACCAAAGACCGATACGCCGCGCGTAATGGTTGCCAAGGAATCGAAACCGCCGACGAATTCGCCCAAAATCCGAAAAACGCGCCACGAGTCGGAACTTCTGAAAACATCGTCAGGCTCGGGCGAACGAAGTAAAATCTCGTCTTCGGTGGTTTGCCAGTAAGGATTTTTTTCCAGTTCTTTGGCTTCGGCGACCGTTTCCGGTACTTTCGGCTTGCCTTTTTTTGTTACAGTTTTGTTTGCTTTTGTTTCTGCCATAAAAGAGTTGACTGAGTTGACTGAGTTGACTGAGTTGACTGAGTTGACTGAGTTGACTGAGTTTGAAAAATTTTATTAACTCGGTCAACTCAGTCAACTCGGCAAACTCGGCAAACTTCCAGTCAACTCAAATACCTATGATATTAAAGCCGCAGTCAACGTAAATCGTTTCGCCCGTAATGGCGGAAGCCAAATCGCTGACTAGAAAAAGTGCGGTGTTGCCGACTTCACGCGCTTCGACGTTGCGTCTGAGCGGTGCTTTTTCGGAAATATACGAGAGCATTGCGCCCATATTTTTTACGCCGCGAGCTGAAAGTGTGTTAATCGGTCCCGCGCTGATAGCGTTGACACGGATATTGTGTCTGCCCAAATCTTCGGCTAAATATCGCGTCGAGGCTTCAAGCGCGGCTTTTGCCACGCCCATCACATTATAGTTTTGCACGACCTTTTCCGCTCCGTAATAAGTCATTGTAATGATGCTTCCGCCGTCCTTCATCAACGGAACTGCCGCCAGTGAAAGCTGCGTCAGCGAAAAAGTGCTGATTTCCATTGCCGTCAAAAATGCTTCGCGGGTGGTTGTCAAAAATTCGCCTTCAAGTGCTTCGCGTGGTGCATATGCAATCGAATGAATCAAAAAATCAAGTCTGCCGAATTCCTTGTCAACCGCTTCAAACGCCGCGTCAACTTCCGCTTGACTCTGAACGTCGCACGGCACAATAATCGCTTCCGGCATATCTTTCGTCAATTTTTCGACATTTTCTTTCAGCCTTTCGCCTTGATAAGTAAAAGCCAATTTCGCGCCGTGTTCGGCACAAGCCTGAGCGCAAGCCCACGCAATCGAGCGTTTGTTTGCGACCCCAAAAATCATTCCAATTTTGTTTTCGAGCATAATTTTGTGAATCGTGAATCGTGAATCGTAAATCGTAAATACCGGTTTATCTATTCACTATTTGCGATTCACGATTCACGATAAGTCTAGTCCATTGCATAAACCTTTTGTAAATCCTCAAAGTCGTAAAAGTTAATATCCATATCAACCGGCACACCGGAAAACCTTTCTTTGTTTAGCGTTGAACGTAGTTTTATATCATCCGCCCGGTCGAGTTGGGTAACGAGAACAAGCAGAAGTTTTATTTTCGAGTCGGAATAATTTTTCTCAATAAATTTTCCGGCAGAAACAATTTTTCTGGCGATTAAATTTATTTTTTTCTGCGGAAGATCCGGTCTAACTAAAAATGCAACTTCAATAAAATTTATGGTATCTTCGTTCAAAAGAACCGCGTCAAACTCCGTCTTATCAATGCTGACATGCCGAAACAAAGGCTTTTTTTCTTCTTGCTGGATTTTTCTGAGAGCTAAATCTTCCGCCACGACATACGCCGAGAGTAAATCGCTCAATTGTTCGTCGGAAATTTCTAAAATTGCGGCAAGTTCGCGCACATCGTTGTTTAACTTTTCTTTTTGATTTTCAGACGAACTTACCTGCCAAATAATATCTTTATTACTTTTGCCAATCGCCGTGCGGCGCGACTCGCGCAGAATCAACCACAGGGAAATTATCAATCCGAAAACTGCAAACAAAATCTGAAACGTAACCAAAATCCAACGCTGAAACACCTCCAAATCCCGGTAAGCGGCGATACCGATTGATAAACAAGCCACTGCAATCAAACTAATAATTGCAATCAGTTGCTTAGAAAACGGACGCGCAGAATTTATCAGCGAAGGTTTATCTTGTTTTGTCATTTACAAATTTTCAGGTAAAAATTCGGGAAAATATGAAAAATAATAAACCTGAAAGCCCAAAAAAGGCAAAGCAATAAAACTTTTACTTTGCTTTTTCATCAACACTTGCCTTTTTTGCAAAAACTAAGCTGAAGTTGCGCGTTCAAACGGAATTTCTTCAAAATGCGTGATTCGTTTAAAATCGCGGAAACGCTCGTTAATTTCCTTGTGCGTTAAGCGGTCAACTCTTTCCGTGCCGAATTCTTCGACATTGAACGAAGCCATTATCGAACCGTAAATCATTGCACGGCGCAACGCATCGGCGGTAATTTCCACCTGGCTGGCGAGATAACCCATAAAACCGCCGGCAAAAGTGTCGCCTGCACCCGTCGGGTCAAAAACGCTTTCTAAAGGATATGCCGGAATCGCAAAATAACTATCTTTCGTGAAAAGTGCCGCGCCGTATTCGCCGCGTTTGATAACCAACGCTTTCAAATCGCCGATTTCCATAATCTTTTTCGCGGCTTTATGAATGTTCGGCTCGTCCGCCAATTGTCTGGCTTCGGCATCGTTGATAATCACGCAATCAACGACCTTTATCGTTTCAATTACCGCGTCCTTCATCGAATCAATCCAATAATTCATCGTGTCCATTGCAACGAATTCAGCTTTTGATGATTCGCGGACTTCCTTTTGCAGCATCGGCAGGATATTCGCCAAAAACAAAAGTTTGGAATTTCTTGATTCTTCCGAAGGCTTCGGCTGAAATGTTTCAAACACATTCAATTGCGTTTCCAAAGTGTGCGCCGTGTTTAAATCGTATTCGTATTTGCCGCGCCAGAAAAAAGTTTTGCCGTCTTTGACGACTTCGATGTCGTCGGTATTGATGTTATGACGCTTAAAAACATCCCATTCCGCGTCGGTAAAATCGTTGCCGACAACGCCGATGACACGCACGTCCGTAAAAAAACTCGACGAAAGCGCAAAGTGCGTTCCCGCGCCGCCGAGCAGTTTGTCGCGTTTGCCAAAAGGCGTTTCCAATGCGTCAAACGCAACCGAACCTACAACTGTTAAAGACATTTGTTAAAATATTCTCCTGTTATTAAATACAAAATTAATTTGGAATTTTTTCATCCCAAGACGAACTAATGTCATCTTCTGTTCCCGAAACATTATCAAATCCTTTAGACCAAACCATTATCCTATAACCGTATTCACTATTTTTTCTAACTGCAATTTTAAGATTTCTTTCTTTTAAATCTTGCGGTTGAGATTTGAACGTGGAACAACCTCCAAAAGTTATGCGCTTATTGGAAAATACAGATTTTACTTCGTCGTCAGTTAATACAGACCAAGTTTCACCATTTTGAGCAAAATTATCTATTTCATGTGAGTATTCAACAACCTCGCCTGCAACCGAAGAAACACAAGAACTTAGCATCGCCCTTTTTGCAGTCGTCCAAATATAATAAACCGCAAAAGAGAACACAAGAATTGCACAACAAACAGAAATAAACGAAAAAGTTTTATTTAATTTGTTCATACCTTTAATTTACACGCCACGGCGGATTTTGGCGATTTTCGCCCGCGTAGAAAAGACAAACGCGATTTCCGCTTGGGTCTGTGAGACGGCTTTCGCGCCACAGCCATGTTTGGTCTGTCGGCTCGGATTCAAATTGTAAGCCTGATTTTTTTAATTCTTCGACTTTTGCGTCCAAATTTTCACATTCAAAATAAATGATTGTTTCGGACGCAATCGGTTTTTCGGTGTGATGAACCGAAAAGGTCGCGTCGCCGTCGGGACACTCGAAACGCGCATAACGCGGGACGGAATTAACAATCAATCGCAATCCGAGTTTTTTGTAAAATTCAACCGACGCGGCGACAT
>JBPCPU010000128.1:0-8562 GCA_050998795.1 Pyrinomonadaceae bacterium | reverse complement strand
GCACACGACTTCGAGCGCGGAATATGTCGTCAGCGAAATCAAACAACACAAACGCGGTTTCGCAATTGGCTTAATAGCTTTGCTTCTTGCGTCAATTGGCTTTGGTTATTGGTTTTTCTTTAGCCGCGCTTTGACCGCGCCGCAAATTGAATCTATTGCCGTGATGCCGTTTGTCAACGAAAGCGGCAACACGGATAACGAGTATCTGTCGGACGGAATGACTGAAACGCTAATTGGAAGTCTCTCGCAAATTCCGAAATTAAACGTTAAAGCGCGGTCAAGCGTCTTTCGCTACAAAGGCAGAGAAACAGATTTGCAAAAGATTGCCCAAGAGTTAAACGTGCAGGCGATTTTAACCGGCAGGGTCGGGCAGCGCGGCGAGCAGTTGATTTTGAATCTGGAACTGGTTGACGCAAAAACCGAAAACGTGATTTGGAGCGAGCGATATTCGCGCAGGTAATCTGATTTAGTGGCTCTGCAAAGCGAGATTGCCCGCGACGTTTCAAATAAGCTACGAACAAAACTGTCGGGCGCGGAACAAAATCAAATCGCTAAAAACTATACGGCAAACGCGGAAGCCTATCAGCTTTATCTCAAGGGAAGATATCATTGGAACAAGCGCACGATAAAAGATTTGCAGAAATCAGTCGAGTATTTCAATCAAGCAATTGAAAAAGACCCGAGCTATGCGCTCGCATACGCGGGATTAGCTGATTCTTATGTGTTGTTTAGCGGCTACAACGTCGCTTCGCCGAATGAAGCATATCCGAAAGCGAGAACGGCGGCGATGAAAGCCATTGAAATAGATAAGACGCTGGCTGAGGCTCACACGGCGCTGGCGGAAATCAAATTTAAGTATGAGTGGAATTTTGACGCTGCCGAAAAAGGTTACAAATATGCCATCGAATTGAATCCTAATTACCCTACGGCTCGTCAATGGTATAGCGAATATTTATCCATAGTTGGACGCCCCGATGAAGCGTTCGAGCAGATGAAACGGGCGCATGAACTTGACCCACTGTCGTTGATTATTAACAGAGAGCTAGGGTTGATACTGATGGATAAGGGCGAGTATGACGCGGCGATAGAACAGCATCTTAAAACAATCGAAATAGATTCAAGTTTCGCTCCAGCACATATTGAGCTAGGTATGGCTTATGCGCGGAAGCAGATGTATCAAGAAGCTATTTCAGAACATCAAAAGGCGATAAGTCTTGACCCGGAAAATGCGTTTGCGTTGTCAAATCTCGGATACACATACGCAATATCAGGAAGAAAAGACGAGGCGCGGAAAGCTCTCAATCAAATACAGGAATTATCTGCACGGCGCTACGTCTCGCCCTTAGACATCGCAAGCATTTACGCGGGTCTCGGAGAAAAAGATAAGGCGTTTGAATTGTTAGAAAAGGCTTATAGAGAGCATGACGACGACCTCTTATTCTTAAAAGTACATCCGCCGTTAGAAAGTCTTCGCTCAGACTCGCGCTTTCAAGATTTGTTGCGCCGCGTTGGGCTACCATAGTAAAAAAGTGTGATGACAATTGCTGCTGACACAAAACTCGGACGCTACGAAATCGTCTCTCTAATTGGAGCAGGGGGAATGGGCGAAGTCTATAGTGCGAGAGACCCTAAACTCGGACGCGATGTGGCGATCAAAGTTCTTCCCGCCGCTTTTTCCGCCGATGCGGAACGCCTGCGCCGTTTCGAGCAGGAAGCCCAAGCCGCAGGCGCTTTGAATCATCCGAACATTCTTTCAATCTATGATGTCGCCACGCACGACGACTCGCTTTACGTCGTTTCGGAACTCTTGGAAGGCGAAACCTTGCGCGAGCGACTCAGTGACACATCTCTCCCGCCGCGCAAAGCGATTGATTACGCGCTGCAAATCGCGCGCGGTCTGGCGGCGGCTCACGAGAAAGGAATCGTTCATCGGGACATTAAACCTGAAAATCTTTTTATCACCAAAGACGGGCGAGTCAAGATTCTTGATTTTGGTTTGGCGAAGTTGATTGAGCCGAAAAATGAAAGCGCGGCGCAGACCGATGTGCCGACGCGCATAGTCCACACAAATCCGGGCGCAGTGATGGGAACGGCAGGTTATATGTCGCCGGAGCAGGTGCGCGGGCGAGCGGTTGATCACCGTTCAGACATTTTCGCATTTGGCGCGGTTCTTTACGAGATGCTGTCGGGCGATCGCGCTTTCAAAGGTGAATCTGCGGTTGAAATGTTAAATGCGATTCTGAAAGAAGACCCGCCTGATATTTCCGTAACGAACAGCAATGTGCCTCCCGCGCTTGAGCGCGTTGTCAGACATTGTATGGAGAAAAGCCCGGAAGAGAGATTTCAGTCGGCGCGCGATCTCGCTTTTGCGCTTGAAGCGGTTTCGGGATTTTCCGGCTCTCAAACATTCGCGGCAGATGTTGATCCGTTGCCGTCGGTGCGGCAAAAGAGCCGCGAGCGTCTCGCATGGATTACGGCGGGCGTGATGTTGCTCGGTCTTCTCGCGGCGTTGCCTTTCGCCGTCAGTTATTTTCGCCGCGCACCTGCGGAGACAAACGCCATTCGTTTTCCAGTTTCACTGCCGGAAAATGCGAGGTTTGCCTCTGATGTAGAGTCGCACAACCTGAGCGTTTCGCCTGATGGTCGTCGTCTTGCTTTTGTCGCCGAATCCGAAGGTCAGAGAATGGTCTGGGTACGCTCGCTCGACACGCTTTCCGCGCAGTCTCTACCCGGAACGGAAGGAGCAATCTCTCCTTTTTGGTCGCCGGACAATCGCTACTTAGCTTTCTTTGCGGAAGGGAAGCTCAAAAAGATTGAAGCGGCGGGCGGTTCTGTGCAGACGGTATGCAGCTTGTCAGGCGAAGTTGACGCTGTTGGAACGTGGGGGCGCGATGGAACGATTCTGTTTGTAGTTGCTGATTATGAAAAGGGAGGGATTTATCGCGTTGCCGCCGCCGGAGGCGCACCAACCCTGTTAATGAAGAACGATAATGCTAATACTAATTACTGGCTTCATTTTCTCCCCGATGGTCGCCATTTTCTCTTCAGCACAAATAGCGAGCAGAGCGAACGTATCGGTATTTATGTCGGGTCAATTGACTCTCCTGAGACCAAACAGTTGGTGCAAATCTATACGCGCGCGGAGTATGCACCGCCCGGATACTTGCTCTACGCGCGCGATAGCACACTGCTGGCGCAGGAGTTTGACGCGAACAATCTTCGTCTTACGGGCGAACCGTTTGCAGTGGTGGAACGTCTGCCTTACTTTGATAAGACTGGCTGGGCAGAATTTTCCGTTTCGGAAAACGGAGTGCTTGCATACCTGAGTAACACCTTGACATCTCGGCTTGTCTGGTTTGATCGCGGCGGACGCGAGATGGAGCAGATAGGCGCTGCGGGAGAACACTATGGTCAACGGTTTTCACCGGACGGACAGAAGTTGGCAATGGTGACTGTTGATAAACAAACAGGTTCGGGCGATTTATGGATTCACGACATAGCCCGCGACACACGCACGCGATTCACCGTCGGCGCGTCAGACGATAGCGAACCTGTGTGGTCGCCGGACGGACGCCGATTAGCCTTCTTTTCGTGCTGCGAAAGCGGCAAATCAAGTCTCCGCATAAAAGATTTAAGCGACACGACGAGTAGCGGTCAATCGCCTTTTCAGTCCGGCTTCAACGCCCCTTTTGACTGGTCTTCGGATGGGCGATTCATCATCTACTCACAGAATGAACCGACCACGCAGCGGGACATGTGGGTCTTGCCGCTTTTTGAAGAGCAGAAACCTTTTCCCTTTCTTCAAACTCAGTTCGACGAAAGAGACGCTCGATTTTCTCCCGACGGTCGCTGGGTCGCTTTTATTTCCAACGAATCTGGACGCGAAGAAATCTACGTTACACGCTTTGACCAGCCTGGCGAAAAATGGCGCATCTCGACGGCGGGCGGCAGAAGCCCTCGGTGGCGGCGCGACGGGAAAGAGCTTTTCTATCTCGCGGCGGATAAAAAATTGATGAGCGTAGCAGTTAAAGGCGCAGCAACATTTGAGGCTGGCACTCCAATTGCGCTTTTTAAGATAGACTCAATTATAGAAGGTGATTACGAAGTGACAGCCGACGGGCAGCGTTTCCTGATTAACAGCAGCGTTACCGGAACGCAGTCTCTACCGTTCACCGTCGTACTTAACTGGACAGCGGACTTGAAGCGATGACAATTGCCACAGGTACACATCTTGGTCGTTATAAAATCGTCTCGAAAATCGGCGCGGGCGGGATGGGCGAAGTGTATCTTGCCGAAGATACAAAATTAGAAAGAAAAACAGCCCTGAAAATCCTGCCCGAAGATTTGGCTAAAGACGCTGACCGAATGCAGCGTTTTGTGCGCGAAGCAAAATCCGCGTCGGCTCTCAATCATCCGAACATCATCACCATTTACGAAATCGGCGAAGCTGATAACAAGCATTTTATCGCCGCCGAATACATCGAAGGCGAAACTCTGCATTCCAGATTAAAAACACAGCCTTTAAATATTAAAGCCGCGCTTGATATTGCCATTCAAGTTGCGTCTGCGCTTGATGCCGCTCACCGTGCAGGAATAATTCACCGCGACATTAAACCGGAAAACGTGATGATTCGTCCCGACGGTTTTGTAAAACTGCTTGATTTCGGTATCGCCAAACTGACAGAAAAACAAGGCGAAATTAATTCGGATTCGGAAGCGGCGACGGCAATCAAAGCACACACAACGCCCGGAATGATAATCGGCACGGCAAATTATATGTCGCCCGAACAAGCCAGAGGAAAAGAGATTGATGTGCGCTCCGATATTTTCAGCTTCGGCGTAATGCTCTATCAAATGCTGGCGGGAAAACTCCCGTTTGAAGGCGAGAATGCGTTGGAAATGATTGGTGCGATTCTGAAAGATGAACCGAAACCGCTTGATTCGGATGTTCCAACCGAAATCACGAAAATCATCGGCAAATGTTTGCGGAAGGATAGAGATGAGCGTTATCAAACTATCAAAGATGTGCTAATTGACTTGAAGGATGTCAAACAGGATTTGGAGTTTCAAAACAAATTAGAGCGCACAAATTCGCCCGACAAAGAAGAGCCAAAAACGCAAATTCTGCCAGCGACAACGGTTGATGAAACGAATCAAACGGCGACCAATCAAACCGCTGCGAGTCATCCAACGAAGAAATATTTAGCGATTGCGCTGGCGATTCTGCTCATTTCAGCGATTGGCTTCTTCGGCTACCGTTCTTTCGCTCCCAATAAACAAATCGAATCAATCGCTGTGATGCCGTTCGTCAATGAAAGCGGCAATGCCGATGTCGAATACTTGAGCGACGGAATGACCGAAATGCTCATCAGCAGCCTTTCAAATTTGCCGAATCTGAATGTCAAGCCGCGTTCGTCAGTCTTTCGTTACAAAGGTAAGGAAACCGATCCGCAGACGATTGGCAAAGAGTTGAATGTGCAGGCGATTTTGAACGGGCGGGTTGTTCAGCGTGGACAGGATATTTCGCTTTTTGTCGAGTTGATAGATATTTCGTTGGACAAAGTTATTTGGAGTCAACAATACAACCGCAAACAATCCGATCTGGTTACACTCCAAACAGAAATCGCTCGTGATGTTTCGAGCAAACTGAAATCGAAACTTTCGGGAGCGGATGTAGCCAAAGTTGAAAAGACTTATACGACGAATCCCGAAGCCTATCAGCTTTATTTGAAGGGCAATTTTTATCGAACGAAGTATACCGAAGAAGGTTATAAAAAAGGAGTCGAGTATTACCAACAGGCAATCGCCCTCGACCCGAATTATGCTTTGGCTTATTCAGGCATTGCTTATGCTTACATAACTTCATCGGAATGGTATTTACCTCCAAATGTAGCGATGCCGAAAACTAAAGCGGCGGCATTGAAAGCATTGGAACTGGACAACACGCTGGCAGAACCTTATGCCCATCTTGGAAATGTCGCGTTCTTTTATGAATACGATTGGGCGGAAACTGAAAGATTGTTAAAGCGAGCTATTGAATTGAATCCGAATTACTCAAATGCTCACCACTTTTATGGCTTTTATCTAATCGGAATGGGAAGAAAAGATGAAGCTATCAAAGAAATGAAATTGGCTCAAAGTTTAGAGCCGCTTGATCTCCAAAACAATTCCAGTTTGGCATATATTTATTTATTTGCAGGTCGGTATGACGACTCCATTGCACAGTCTCGCAAGACCATTGAAATTGATCAAAACTTTTGGCAAGCCCACCTTATTTTAGGTTTGGCTTATGAACGCAAGAAACAGTTTCCAGAAGCCATTGCCGCTTTGGAAAAGGCTCATTCATTAGACGATAATCCTTGGATAACCGGATACCTCGGATATGTTTATGCGGCGGCGGTGAAAAAAGAGGAAGCACGAAAACTTATCGGCGAATTGAAAGAATTTTCCAAACAGCATTTTTTATCTGCACTCTATATTGCTTACATTTACGCCGGATTAAACGAAAAAGACCAAGCCTTTGAATGGCTTGACAAGGCTTATGAACAGCATAGCGGCTTAGCACTCGTCAATGTTGAAACAACTTTCGATAATCTGCGACCCGATCCGCGATACAAGGATTTGCTGAAACGAATGAATCTGCCGGAGTGAATTTGAGAGAAGATTAATAAAAACTATCGGCGAATTAAACATTATGAGTTCAGAATCAATTATCACAAACGAATATGCGGAGTTTATCGAAACGCTCAAAGCCGATATTCAGAAGGCGCAAATTAAGGCGGCGTTGGCGGTCAACCGCGAACTCGTTTTGCTTTATTGGCGCATCGGGAACGGTATTTTGGCGAAGCAGAAGGAACTCGGCTGGGGCGCGAAGGTCATTGAGCAAATCTCGCGTGATTTGAAACTGGCGTTTCCCTCGATGAAAGGTTTTTCTCCGCGCAATTTGAAGTATATGAGGGCTTTTGCTCAGAACTACGCCGATGATGAATTTGTGCAGCAGCTTGCTGCACAAATTCCGTGGTTTCACAATTGCG
This sequence comes from Pyrinomonadaceae bacterium, assembly GCA_050998795.1. GTDB lineage: Bacteria > Acidobacteriota > Blastocatellia > Pyrinomonadales > Pyrinomonadaceae. The sequence goes on along the minus strand of JBPCPU010000128.1, from coordinate 1,528 downwards.
TTATTCTCGACAAGGTAAAAGACCACGCCGAGCGCGAGTTTTATATCCGCAAGACCATCGAAAACGGTTGGAGCCGCAATATTTTGGAAATCCAAATCGAAACGGGTTTGTATCTGCGGCAAGGCAAAGCCGTCACGAATTTTGAGTTGACGATGCCGAAACCGCAATCAGACCTTGCCAATGAGCTTTTGAAAAGTCCGTATAACTTTGATTTTCTCGGTTTAGGCGATGAAGCCCACGAGCGCGACATCGAAGCGGCGATGATGCGGCATATTCGGGATTATCTGCTCGAATTGGGCGTTGGCTTTGCATTTGTCGGCAGTCAATATCGTTTGGAAGTCGGCGGCGAGGAGTTTTTTATTGACCAGCTTTTTTATCATTTGAAGCTGCGCTCGTTTGTCGTGTTGGAGTTGAAGGCGGGAAAATTTAAGCCCGAATATCTCGGCAAACTCAATTTTTATCTTTCGGCGATTGACGATTTGCTGCGCGAGGAAGGCGATAAACCGAGCGTCGGATTGATTTTATGTCGCGGCGAAAACAACACGGTGGTCGAATACGCTCTGCGCGATATGTCGAAACCGATTGGCATTTCGAGCTACGAATTGACGCGCGTTTTGCCCGAAAACTTGCGCGGCAATCTGCCGACCATCGAAGAAATCGAAGCCGAACTGAAATCGCTGTGAATTTAAGAGAAGATGAATCAAGAACTTGAGAGCAACACAACTTTGTCGCACTACCGGATCGTCAGAAAAATCGGCGCGGGCGGAATGGGTGAAGTCTATCTTGCCGAAGATACGAAACTCCATCGCAAAGTCGCATTAAAGATTCTGCCGCCGGAATTTGCCGCAGACCTTGATCGAATGGATCGTTTTGTTCGTGAGGCGCGGTCGGCTTCGGCTCTCAATCATCCGAATATTATTACGATTCACGAGATTGGCGAGAGCGAAGGCACACATTACATTGCGACCGAGTTTATTGACGGCAAGACCTTGAATGATTACGCGAAGAGCAATCCGCTGAATCTCAAATCCGCGTTGGAGATTGCGATTCAGATTGTTTCGGCGTTGGACGAAGCGCATTCGGCGGGCATCGTTCATCGGGATATTAAACCTGACAACGTGATGATTCGCTCGAATGGTTTGGCAAAGATATTAGACTTTGGCATTGCAAAACTTTCCGCGCCGACGGAAACGGGCGAAGAGGCGGCGACGGCGATTCAGGGGGCGACCACGCCGGGAATGATTATCGGCACGCCGAATTATATGTCGCCCGAACAGGCGCGCGGGCGAGGCGTTGACCATCAGACGGATATTTTCAGTTTCGGTGTCGTGCTGTATGAAATGTTGTCGGGCAGTTCACCGTTTGCGGGTGAAACCATCAGCGACATTATCGCGGCAGTTTTGACGAAAGAGCCGAAACCATTGGCAGACATTCCAATCGAACTCGCCGACATTGTTGATAAAACCTTGCAGAAAGATAAACAAAATCGTTATCAAACGGCGAAAGATTTATTGCACGACCTCAAAGA
>JBPCPU010000134.1:0-14577 GCA_050998795.1 Pyrinomonadaceae bacterium | reverse complement strand
AGTTATAGCCGAATTCATAGTTTCATTTCAACTTTGAGAAAGCTAAACCGCCAAGTCTTCCAAGAACTGCTGTCAGTCATAGCAGGAAATCCGTTTGAAATATTTCAGACCTAATCAGCTACGTTTTTTCTACTCTAAAATTGTTATAATTGTTGTAATGAAAGCGTATAAGTTCAAACTCAAAACTTCTAAAGGCGTTCGGGAAAAACTCGTATTGACTGTTCATTTGTGCCGTGAACTTTACAATTCCGCCCTTCGTGAACGAATTAACGCTTACCGGATAAATCACGTTTCGATTTCTTATCAAGACCAACAAAACCAACTGCCCGAAATAAAACAGATTCGAGATGATTTGAATTCGGTTTATTCTCAAGTCTTGCAAGACGCTTTGAAAAGATTGGACAAAACTTTCAAGACGTTTTTCGGCAGAGTCAAACGCAAAGAGAAAGCCGGATTCCCGCGTTTCAAATCCCGGAACAGATACGACAGTTTCACCTTTCCGCAAGCAACGGGCGGCTTTCGTCTGGACGGCAACAACTTGTTTTTGTCGAAAATCGGCAAGGTCAAAATTCGTCTGTCCAGAGCGATGATTGGACGTGTCAAAACTCTGACCATCAAACGCGAAGTTTCGGGTTGGTTTGCTATTTTCACGGTTGAAACCGAAGGGCGTTCCGCAATTTTGCCGAAAACGGGTAAATCCGTCGGAATTGATGCCGGAATCGAATCGTTTATGACGCTTTCGGGTGGCGAGCAAATAGAGAATTTCAAATACTACGAACGCTCTCAAAAGCGTTTGCGAACGGCTCAAAGAAGCGTCTCGCGCAAAAAGAAAGGCTCTGCATCTCGAAGGACTTCCGTTTTGAAACTCAAAAAGATTCATCAAAAAATCAAGAATCAGAGAAACGATTTTGCTCATAAACTTTCGACGAATCTCGTCAAGGAATACGACTTGATAGCGATTGAAAACTTGAACATTCTCGGAATGAGCAAAGGCATTCTGGCGAAAGAAATTCACGATGCCGCTTGGAACGGCTTCTTTCAAAAACTAAAATATAAAGCTGAAATAAACTTGATTACAGTTTGATTCTACGCTAATATTTAAGTTATGAAAATAGACTATACAAAAGCGGAACAACTTTACAATGGCGGCAAATCTTACATTGAAATAGGTCAAATACTTGGTGTTTCCATTTCCGCTATTTCTCAAGGTTTTGCGAAAAGAGGCATACTTTCCAAACGCGCAAAAACGGAATTGAAAACACCAAACGCGCAAAATTTGGCTTATTATGCTGGTATGTTTGACGGTGAAGGTCATATCACGATTGCCATCTCTCAAGGGAAAAAGCAGTCTAGTTTTTGGCTTCAAATTGGTATTACAAATACTTTCTTGAGTTTGATTGACGAACTGCAAAAAGATTTTGGAATAGGTCATTTTTCTGAAACGTCTGGAAATAGAACTAATGTTCGCTTTTGCAAAACTTGGAGATGCACAAGCAATCAAGCGATGCACGTTTTGAAATGCCTTTTGCCATATTTGAGAGTTAAAAAAGACCAAGCCAAACTTGCTATTGAATTTCAAGAAAGATTGTCTAGTAGAACTGATACAGGCAACGAATGGAAGCGAGAATACAAAGACAAACTTTTGGAATTGAAACAAGCGACTTGTTAAAACGCTGGTAAATCGGTTGTCGAAGTCAATCCGAACGGCACATCTCAAACCTGCATTTGCGGCGCGAGAGTCGAAAAAACTCTTGCCCAAAGGCAACATACTTGTGTTCAATGCGGATATAAAAATCATCGTGATATTGTCAGCGCGAAAATAATACTTAGTCGGGCTGGTCAAACCCGTAAAGACAGAACGTATACCGTTGGGCAAAGCGTGTCTTTAGAATCTCCCTCTATAATCGCTTCGATTTAGAGGGCAGAGCGTCAATCTACGAAGCATCAGACGCATCATTGCAATCTGAATCATTGTTTCGCCGGTTTTAGAAAACCGTTCGTAGTCTTTTGATAATCGTCGGTAGTTATTGAGCCGCGCAAATGTTCGCTCGACTACCCGGCATTTTGGCAAAAGGATTTGTCCTTTTGCCTTATCCGACTGATTCAGACGCTTTTCGGTTTGCCGGTTTCGGCACGCACAAGATTGTCGTTTATTACGACCTTTTTCGGTTTCTGCTCGGCGAATGTTTTGAGCGAAAGATTACAAAAATTGAAGTTTTGGGGCAAGTTGCAAGCGATTGTAAAACTCTGATTTATGCGCCGAATTTACCGAAGATTTTATCTTTTCGGGAAACGAATTTAGCCGAATTAATCGAACAAAGATTGAGCGAAATCAAAATCTGAAGATTCAATTTCAAACGCCTTTGCGGATTCGTCGAAAGCGTGAGCTTTTGGAAAAAATCAATTTTGGAGAAATCTTCAAACAATGTTCATTACGGCTAAAATTTTTGTCGGAGAACTACGGAACTCGATTGGAATATAATTATCAAACTTTGATAAAAAATGCCGAAGCAGTTGAAACCATCTCCGACGGAATGTGGAAACACGAACTTTCCCGTCGCTCCAACCGGCATGACAAAACATTTGACTTGGACGGAATGTTGGGCGAAACTAACTTTCAAAATGATGACTTTTCAATTTTTTTACCTTTCATCTGATGGATTTATGGTTTGATTATCATTAACTACCTGGTGAAAATAGTGCTTTTACTGCTGAAATCTCGCCGACTTTCAAATGTATTTATGTCGCATAAAATGAATGTATTTCATACAAAATAATTATTCTGTATCGAAGACGACATAACCCGATTTTTTCTCAACGGTTTTTTATTGATAACTGTGCAAAAATCAAGAGATTCAGAGTGCAGGCAGAACATTTACGTTCCAATCAATTGAACAGGACTTTCTCAAAAACGAAAAATAGAACGCGGATGACGCTGATTAATCTGAAAACAAGCAGTTTTGATTTGCACCGTTCGTCTATTTTGTCGGCGATTGATTTTCTTGAGAGTGAAGTTTCTCGAAATCTTCCGGCGTGTCAATGTCAACTGCTCCGGCGGGAAATGAAACGCCCATTGTTTCGGATTGGAATTGTTTGATAATTTGTTTTGCGCCGCCGCTGCCTTTTAATTCGGTTAATCGGGGAAAGAGTTGACGGCTGAATAACGCGGGAACACCGAGAGTTTCCTGATAAGCCGAAGCGATAATCAAGGCTGGCGTTGACCGATAAGTTTCGACTAATTTATCAATCGCTTCGCCGGTTACAAACGGCTGGTCGCAAACCGTCAACACAACGCCGTTAATTGATTCGTTTATTTTCAGAAGTTTGTTGAGTCCGGTTTTGATGGAACTTCCCATTCCTTCTCTCCAATCTGGATTTTCGATGATGTGAACATCTAAATCGCTTACTTGATTTTTGGATTTATTAACTTCTGCGCCCAATACGACGACAACCGGACGACAAACCGAAGCAAGCGATTCGCGGGCAATCCGGCGCAGAAGCGTTTCGCCTTTAAAATTCGCTAATTGTTTCGCCGAACCGAATCGGACGGACGCACCGGCGGCTAAAATGATAAGACCGATTTCATCGGATTGTTTCATGAAAATTTAGCGTTTATAGAAAGCGAATTCAATAATGCCGTATAAAACGTAAAGCATATCAATTTTTGCGGCATTATTTTTGTTCACCGCTAAAATGATATGCTTTTAAACAAAGCAATGAAAGAATTACAAACGATTCTCAAGGAAGCAAAACGATTGCGGGAAAAAGAAATTCCGGCAATTTTAGCAACGGTCGTTGACGTGCAAGGCTCAAGCTATCGTCTGCCGGGCGCAAGAATGTTAATCGGCGAAAAGGGCGAAACATTCGGCACGCTCAGCGGCGGCTGTCTCGAAGCGGACGTTTTGGAACGCGCCCGAAAAGTTTTAGAAAACCGCGCGCCGGAAATTTTAACTTACGACACGACCGGCAAAGCGGTTTCGGTCTTTTCGCTTAATATGGGCTGCAACGGCATCATTCGCATTCTTCTCGAATTGGCGAAGGACAACGATTTTTTCGGCTTTGTCGAAAAATGCTTTCAAACGCGAAAAGGCAGCGTCGTCGCCACGCTGATTGCTTCAAATGACAAATCAAAAATCGGCTTGCGGTTTTTTTTCGATGAGTTTGAAACGATTTCAAAAGATTCCGCCGCAGGATTTGAACAAAAATTATTCGCGGACGCTTCCCAGGTTTTTGCAAACGGTCATTCGCAATGCCAAATTTACGAAACAAAAGACGGCACGGCGGAAGTTTTTCTCGAAATCATCAATCCGCCGCTTAATTTGTTTGTTTTCGGCGCGGGTTTTGATGCAATTCCGCTCGCCGGTTTTGCGAAGGATTTGGGCTGGCGCGTTTGCGTTGTTGACCATCGCGCAGCTTTTGCCGCGCCCGAAAGATTTCCCGATGCGGATGAAATTCTTGTCTTGCGCCCGGAGAATTTACCCGCGAAACTCAGCCTCGATGGAAATTCGGCGGCAGTTATTATGACGCACAATTACGCGCTCGACCGCGAAATTCTCAAATTTTTACTGATGCAGTCGCTGGCTTATATCGGCGCACTCGGTCCGAAACGGCGAACCGAAAATCTGCTTCAAGAATTGCGCGAAGAAAACGAAGATTTTAGTCAAAACCGACTAAATAAACTTTATGCTCCGGTTGGTTTGGATATTGGAGCAAGCAGTCCCGAAACGATTGCACTCTCGATAGTCGCCGAAATTCAAAGCGTTTTGTCGAATCGTGAAGGCGGCTTTCTGCGTCGTCAGCATGGCTCAATTTATAATCGGCAGAGATAATAGAGCATTTTTATTTGTGACGATATATGATTCTTCCTCTTGGTAAGATGTCCTCCCGCTTGCCAATTCCCCTTGTTCGTTTAGACTTTCTTTTAGATTTACGTCTGCTCCTGAGTTATTTGCGTCCGATAAGATAAATAATTAAACTACTCACGCTAAACGCAAACAAAAAGCAGCCAAAATAATTCCTCCGGTTGAATCAGCAAACAAAGGCGTGTAGCCTTATACTAAATCCGGCTTCCTTGAAATTATCGGCAAGGAAAAGTATGCCAAATGAAAGAAAATTCCAACAAAAAAACTGCTAAACCCAAAAAAGAATCCTTAAAACCAAACCGTCCGAGAGCCAGGACAAAGCCCAAAATCAACGATTTCAACCAATCTAAGCCGATTCAAATGGGGCTTTTCGAACTGATTCACCCTTCGGAGAAAGATTACTCCAACACCGTCGAGCTTTACGACTTTATTCCCAAATATGTGTGGGGGCGGGTCGAGCGAATCCAGGAAAAATTTTTAGAGCCGATAGAGCGCGAGTTTGAGTGTCGCGGGCAAAATTACCGGGTCCGCCTTGCTCCCGCACGAATCAAAGATTCTGACGGCGTTTCACGCGATTACTTTCCGGGCAAACGCGAGGAACTAGTCGAAGATGCTCTTAGAAAAATCGCCACCGCCGGACAAGGAATTTTCCTCGATAACGAGGCGGCGGTAACTTTCACGCTTTACCAACTTCAACAGGAACTGAAGCGAACCGGACACACCTATTCGATAACTCAAATCAAAGAAGCTCTGATGGTTTGCGTCGGAACAAATCTGCAACTTACGGACGGAAACGGGCAAGATGTTCTCGCCTCAAGCATCTTCGACACCATCGGTCTCCAGACCAGAGAGGATTGGGAAGGTCAGGGTGAGAAAACAAGGGCTTTCGTGCGTTTCAACGCAATGGTCACAATCAGCATCCGCAACCGAACTTTCCGGCAATTTAACTATGAAATCAGTATGGGCTACCAAAACGTGATTTCGCGTCAACTGCACAAGAGAATGAGCCATCACTTCACGCAAGCCAACTTTGCCCAGCCTTTTACGATATTGCTTTCTACCGTCATCCGGGATTTCGGGCTGACGGCTTACGAAAAACTTTCCCATAACCTGCGCGATGTTGAAGTGGCTTTGAAAGAAATGGTCGAAAAGAATGTTTTGTTCAAATACAACCTGGAAAAAATGATAGACGAAAAAAGGCGAAACAAAATAGCCGACGTACGCCTCGTTCTTTTCCCTCACCCGAATTTTGTCGGCGAGGTCGTCAACGCCAATAAAAGACAAAGAGAAATCAGCTTGCTTTCCGATAAAAACTCATAAAACGTGAAGTCAGAACTACATATTTAACTTTTTGCATAATAAACATCGAATTAAAAACCCAAAATGTTATGTCAAACAAAACGCAGCACACAATCCAGTAGAAAGTTTTCCACAGGCTGGTAGAAAGTTTTCCACAGAATGGGTGGAGTTTTCCACAGGCTAGTGTTTTATCCACAAAATATGTAGTTCTGACTTCACGAAATATGTAGTTCTGACTTCACGAAATATGTAGTTCTGACTTCACGATGTTTAAAAATATGTAGTTCTGACTTCCCTTTTGCAAGTTTTCCACAGGCAAATATGTAGTTCTGACTTCACGAATATGTAGTTCTGACTTCCCTTTTGAGTAAAAATATGTAGTTCTGACTTCACGAATGGCAAAAAATATGTAGTTCTGACTTCACGATCTTGCGCCGACACCTCCAAATATGTAGTTCTGACTTCACGTTTGTAACCGCTAACTATATGTAATAATTGAAGATAACTCGAAATTTTGCGGCTTATCCTTTCTTATCCTATTCTTTAACCATTAATTTATCCTTAAGAGCAATGTTATCGGACGCATTACAGTTGCTTAATTTTAATATCGGAACATTGAACCAATAAGGAATAAATTAACCTTTAATCATCCACAGAATCTACATACAATCAAACTTACCACTCAGGAGTAGTTAGACAAAAGTATTTATCGGTTTTTACAATTATATTCAATTATCCCGGAAGGCGTATCAAATTTATCCGATAGCCGCGTCCTGCAAATTCTTGTATAAATTGAATTATGCAATTCACATTTTACGATGATATTGACGAACTATTGAAAGATTTGCTACATCGGATGCAACAAATCTTAGACGAAAAACTTCTCGGCTTGTATCTCTACGGTTCACTTGTCAGCGGCGATTTCGTTATGGAAATCAGCGATATTGATTTATTGGCGGTTACGTCGTCGGTTATTGACAACTCAGAATTTGAAAAGTTACAGCGGATGCACGGCGAATTCACTACCAACAATCCGAATTGGAGTAACCGTATCGAAATCCAATACGTTTCGATAAACGCGCTGGAAACATTCAAAACACAGACGAGTAAAATTGCCAACATCAGTCCCGGTGAACCATTTCACTTTATCGAAGCCGGAAAGGATTGGCTAATGAACTGGTATTTTGTGCAAGAATACGGCGTTACTCTATTCGGACCCGCGCCAACAACATTTATTGAACCGATTGCTAAAGAAGAATATCTTGAAGCCGTGCGGGAACAAGGACAAAGTTACGGCGAATGGATAAAACACAAACAGAAGCGAAATGATCAATCATACGTTATATTAACGCTTTGTCGGGCGTTGTATACACTGGAAAACGGCGAACAGGTTTCCAAAAAACAAGCCGCACTCTGGGCGCAGAAACATTTACCACAATGGGCTTCATTAATTCAAAATGCGCTTGCCTGGCGTGCAGCATCGTTCAGCAAAGAGGAAATAAACCACGAAGCGACTATGCCCGAAACAACTCGATTCATCCGTTTTGCCATCAGGCAAATTACTTCTTCATAACGCGCAGTACGGGTTATTCCATAGTGAGGCTGAACAATTTTAGATTTCTAAAATATTTTGCTGACATCAATGTCTAAATACGTTGTTTTTCCGGCGACAAGCTGGAAAGGAAAATTGCTCACACCCAAACCGTACAGAACGAATCTGTCGGCATCGTAGCTTTTATTTGAGTAAAGAGGTATTATACTACCTCTTTACTTACCTGCTTACCTATATTACGTTTTGACTTACCTATTTTCAAATTAGATGTTTATCTAACTAAACTTATATACCTATAATTTTCCACAAAGTTATAGAGATTATTTACTATATAGCTATTGACGATTTTATGACTTATCCGCTATATTTTGAAAGGTAATAGTCTGACACCAGTGCTTTATAATCAAAGTTTTTACAGTTTTGAGTTCACGCCTAAGCGTGTCTTAGCCAACACGGAACAAACTAAAGTTTAAACTCAGAACGCTTGTCAATGAAATTCAAATTATAAAAATTTACATTACAAAGCACCGGACTTACTAAGCAACTTCCGTATTCAAATATGCCAATTACAATCCAAATTCAAAACTTTAAGGGCGGAGTAGGAAAAACTACAACAGCCATCAATTTAGCCGCTTCGTTAGCCCGGAAAGGGAAAAAGGTTTTGCTTGTTGATCTTGACCATCAAGGAAATACCACAAAAGGGTTGGGTTATGAGGTCAAAGAATCAACGCCGACGATTTATCATGTTTTAAAGGATATTGATTTCGATTTTATCAATGCCGTGGCAACAGTTAGAAACAATCTTGACTTGATTCCTTCGGACTCCAGAACCGCCGGAATTGAAGATATTCTTCACACAATGCCAAGGCGCGAAGAGATGTTGAAAATAAAGTTGGCAAATGCTTCCGAGTGGGACGTAATAATTTTGGACTGTCCTCCCGCGCATGGTTTAATTCATCTGAATGCACTGCTTTTCGCTGAATATATTATTTTTCCGGTAACTCCTGAAGTTTGGAGCTACGACGGACTTGAAGGGATTTTGGGTTCAATTAAAAGAATGCACAAGTATTTTAATTACAAACCGACAATCATCGGCGCGTTACCGACAATCGTAGATGAACGCTATTCGTTAACCGGAGAGGTGCGCCGATTGCTCGAACAAACTTTCGGAACAGAGAAATTACTACCGACCATCAGAACGGACGCGAAACTGAAAAATTCGCAAAAAAAGGGAGAAACAATTTTCGAGTTTGCGCCGCGGTCGCGTGCCGCCGAAGATTACGACCGGCTCGCCGATGAAGTTCTGCGCCGTGTCGGGTTAAAGAACAAAGGAGGAGGTAGATAAAAAATGGCAACCGGGGAAAAAGACAAAAAACAAATTAACGCGGAGGAACTGAAAGCGGATTCATTATGGCGCAAACCGATAACTTTGGATGCATTTGAAGATGATGATCCTTTAGCGACGCTCTATCGGGGAAGGGAAGTCGGCGAATCAACCGCAACGGACGACAATCAACCCAAACTGGAAGTAACGAAGAAATTTCAACAACGCAGTATCAAAAAAACAACCGAAACGGCAAAAATCGAATATAATAATAAACAGGAAAACGTAAAAACACCGCCTTCTCCCAAAGTTACGGAATCAGAATTAAAAAGTATTTTAAAAATCAAAAGCGAATCTTTTCATTTTACCGACATCAGAGAAATTTTGCGCGGTAAATCTTTTGACATTTATGCGTATTTGCGTTTTTTGTCCGGTGAAACAGGGGTTTGCAAAATCAGGCATCTTGATTTAATGAAAAAACTAGACATCAGCCGTCCGACATTATTCAAGCAAGGAGAATGGCTGACGCGACTCTCATTGATTGAAAAGCGAAATGTGCCGGGCGATCACTTGGGGACATCTTATAAGGTTCACCGTTTAGAAGAGGTTTTGCCGGTATCGGAATCTCTCGTTAAACAACTTGAATCTCATATTGAAAATCTTCAAGAAATTTCTGATGAGCCTGTTTTAGTTTAATTTTTAGAATACCCGTTTCTTCCAAAGTTCAATTTGAACTTAATAGCCCCTTGATTTTAATTGATACCAAAAGCGTGCGCCTTCTACCGTTGCTTCCAGCCTGCGCGTCGGTGTGATTTTGATGAAATTCTGCTCGCATAAATCGGAGATCCCAAGTTTAGCTGTTCCTTCGTCCAAATCCGCATCCGAACCCAGGATGCGGTCAACAATCCAACCCGCCAGTCCAACGCGGTCACTCCCGACCGAAACCGCTAATTGGTCGGGATGGTAACGAGTTGGCAATTCCGTGATGATTCCTAACAAGGCGACTGCTGAAGCACTCAAGTCCGTTTTTAACCGGGAATCTTTTTCCTCAGCGGCAGATTTCATATCCAAATTCTTTGACGAAACCTGCGGTTCGTATATATCTGTGAGCGGAAGCGTTGCCTGTCGGGAAGACGTCGTATCTTTCAATTGGAAAAAGCCGTTTAAGTTTCGCTCGATTTGATTTTCATAGAGCAGCAATGTCGAAAAAGCGTCAAGGGCGGCATAATATATTTGCCTGGCATTAAGTGGTCTGAGGCTCCAATCACTCCGCTGCGCGGCTTTGTCGAGTCGCAGATTAAGATGTGTTTCCGCTTGAGCCTTCAGCGAATACCGCCGCTCTCCACTGCGGCGGGCGGCGACCATCGTGTCAAAAATGGGTGCGACCTTAAACCGGAAATGACCCGCGAGGCGGGTTGCATCAAAGACCGCATTGTGAATAACTTTCGTTGTCGTATTCAATTCCAGAGGAAGGCGCAGCGGTTCAAGGTCAAGTTTGGCAAAAGCGTCAATAATGACGACTTTTGGTTGCCGCTCGGTGCGGAAGGCAATTTGAATGAGGGCAATGCGTTCCTGATGACGATTCCACCAGTTGACGGTTTCAATATCGAGCGCGATGACGGGTATCGAAGCGAGGCGGTTAATAAGGCGCGTCATCTTTGTCTGCTCGTTAATGAGTTCAACGCTATAGTCGGGCATTGTGGTTCTCTCGTCAATGCCTCCAAAACATTGAAACAACCTTCATCGAATTATCAAAATATTTAAAATTATCTCACTAAATCGAAAAATCCCTCAAGGTCGGAATCTAACCGGAAATTCGCAATCCGAGATGGTCACACGGCGCGTCGGTTAAGTCCTGTTCAACGCCCAGATATTTTTCGGTCGTTTGAATCGAATCGTGTCCGAGTGAAAGTTGAATCTGGTCAATCGGCGAACCGCCTTTGTGCGCGAGTTTAGCAAATGTGCGGCGGAGGTCGTGCGGCGCGATGCCTTGATTTTGTAACTTTTCAGCATAACTATTAACGATATTTCTGATGGCTTGCGGCGTGATACTCTCACCCATCAAATTACCGCCTTTATTCACTCGCCTGAATACAAAGCCGTCTTCTAAATGAGCAACCGTTTTCCAAGCGTCAATCGTTGCCTTTGCCCACGACGGCATCGGAACTGTCCGCATCTTGTCGCGTTTTCCGACAATATCAACAATCGCCCAGCGTCCTTCTCTTTGCTCGATGTGATAAAAAGACAGAATCGAGGCTTCGGCACGGCGCAACCCGCAGCCGATTAGAATTGCCAGCAGCGCACGGTCACGCACGCCTTTGAGAGTCTTGACATCGGGAGCATTGAGCCACGTTTGCGCTTCTTCTTTGGTGAGCCAATTACCCGTTCGTCTGCCGCGAAACGGCACGCCTTTAACCGCCCGAATCCCATTGGCAAGGCGCGAATCAATCAAATTATTGTCTTCGGCTTCAGTCGCCAGTTTTCTGATGGCGGAAAGTTTCTGGTTGATACTAGCCGATGAGAGTTTCTGCTCACGCAAGTTTTTGACATACCTGTTTATTAAAGCCTTATTTAATTCCGGTCGTCCTTGTGCCTGATGCCAGACAAAAAATTCTTCCAAGGCTCTTTGATACGCCCGGCGCGAATTCTCGCTCGGTAGTCCGTCAACGACCAAATCAATGATTTTTCTTTCCGCAGAAGTTAATTTCGGTTTAATGAGTGCTATGGCGGAATTTTTCATAAAATGACAAAAAATAAAAATCAGTTTCTAAAAATCAAAAATCAGTCAAAAATTTAACACAAAGACTTTCCCATGTAAATAGCTTTCGCTAACTCGCCTTATCATAAGCTATGTTCAGCATTGAAATGCTATTTTGAATTGTTTCTAAAGTCAACTTTTTGTTAATTTTGAAATTTTGTTTTTGAGATTAATTTTGAGATTAATTTTGAATAGACCTCTTGCAAAAGTAATTTAGTGTTTAAGTGTATTGACAAATTAGAGCAGATTCGAGGTGAATGGATGGTCTATATCTCAGAGGCGGAAACCCGCGCCCATCAGCAAGGGTGCAAAGAGATTAACACGCAACATAAAACGGCGGCGATTTCAGACTGTTTGAAAATCAAATTATACAAAAAACCTGACACTCTCTTTAATTCCGTTTGTGTGACAAGTTACTTGAATGTTTAATTCTCATCTTCGCGGAGTTTTTCAAGCACTGATAAATCTTCCAGAGTTGTTACGTCGCCGGCAACCGCGTTGCCCGACGCAATCTCGCGCAAAAGTCTTCGCATAATTTTACCCGAACGAGTTTTCGGCAAAGCATCGGTGAAGCGCAAATCGTCCGGTTTTGCCAAACTTCCGATTTCTTTCGCTACGTGCTGACGCAGCTCATTTTTTAATTCTTCGCCTCCCTGCCGTCCGCCTTCCAGCGTTACAAACGCCGCGATTGCCTGACCTTTGAGTTCATCGGGACGACCGACGACGGCAGCTTCCGCGACGAACGGGTGCGAAACGAGCGCGGATTCGATTTCCGCCGTTCCAAGTCTGTGACCGGAAACATTTATCACATCGTCAACTCGTCCCATAATCCAATAATACCCGCGTTCGTCGCGCCGTGCGCCGTCGCCCGCGAAATAGACGTGCGGAATTTCCGACCAGTAAGTTTTTTTATAGCGTTCGTCGTCGCCCCAAATTGTTCGCAGCATCGAAGGAAACGGGTGTTTTATGACCAGATAGCCGCCTTCGTTGGTCCCGACTGATTTGCCCGCTTTTGTTTGAATGTCTATTAAAATTCCGGGGAAAGGTCTGGTTGCCGTTCCCGGCACGGTCGGCGTTGCGCCCGGAAGTGGTGAAATCATAATCGCGCCGGTTTCGGTCTGCCACCACGTATCAACAATCGGACATTTCGTTTTGCCGATAATCGTGTGATACCACATCCAAGACTCTGGATTGATTGGTTCGCCGACCGTTCCCAAAAGCCTCAAACTCGATAAATCGTGCTTTAACGGATATTGCTCGCCCCATTTGATAAAAGCGCGAATCGCCGTCGGCGCGGTGTATAAAATATTGATTTTGTGGCGTTCGACGATTTTCCAAAACCTGTCCGGTTCGGGATGATTCGGTGCGCCTTCATACATAAAAACGGTTGCGCCGTTCGCCAGTGGTCCATAGACGACGTAAGAATGTCCCGTCACCCAACCGATGTCGGCGGTACACCAATATGTGTCTTCGTCCTTCAAATCGAAAATCCATTTTGTTGTGAGATAAATTCCGGTCAGATAACCGCCCGTCGTGTGCAGAATGCCTTTCGGTTTGCCGGTTGTGCCGGATGTGTAGAGAATGTAAAGCGGATGTTCGGAGTCTAATTCCTCAGCCGGACAATCATCCGAAACGGTTTCCATCAGTTCGTGCCACCAGTAATCGCGCCCGATTTTCATATTGATTTTTGACGCGGTTCTTTTATAAACGATGACATTTTCCACCGACGGAGTTTGTTCGACGGCTTTGTCAACCGTTTCTTTTAATTTAATTTCGCTTCCGCGCCGAAATCCGCCGTCCGCCGTGACGATTAATTTACATTCACCGTCGTTCACACGGTCACGAATCGCGTCCGCCGAAAATCCGCCGAAAATTACCGTGTGCGTCGCGCCGATTCTCGCACACGCCAACATCGCAATCGCCAATTCGGGAATGAGCGGCATATAAAGTGCCACGCGGTCGCCGGTTTTGATTCCGCTTTTTTTCATCACATTGGCGAATTTTGAAACTTGCCGGTGAAGCTGCTGATACGTTAGAGTTCTGACTTCGCCCGGCTCACCTTCCCAGATAATCGCGGCTTTGTTCTTGCGCCACGTTTCCAGATGGCGGTCGAGACAATTATACGCGGCGTTGATTTTGCCGCCGACAAACCACTCGGCGTGCGGCTCGTTCCATTTCAAAACCGTGTCCCATTTTTTGAACCAGTGCAGATTTTCCGCCGCGCTCGCCCAAAACGCTTCGGGGTCTTTTTCCGCTTCGGCGTAAATACGCTCGTATTCTTCAAAACTTTTGATATGCGCGTTCGCCGCAAATTCCGGCGGCGGCGGGAAAACTCTGGTTTCCTGTAAAGTTGATTCGATAGCAATAGTTGACGTTTCGGACATAATTTTTCTCCAAGATGTATTAGGTGCAGAAATTCAAAAAGAAATTAGCCACGAATAACACGAATAGCACGAATAAAATCAAAAAACTGTGCGTGTTTCCATAACAAAACCTGAGTAGAGCAATTTTTAAGTTATCTGGTATTTGTCATTTTCAGGATTAACCCCTTTGTAATGCCGATTCAACTTTTCTCGTGCCGTTTCAATTGAAAATTGCCAATTGATTTTGACTTGTTTTTCGCTTCGTTCTTTGATAATTGCCAAGACTTCTTTCTCCAACTTTTCTTTGCTTGGAATTCTCCGGTCTAAACAAAGACGTGAAATCGCCGAAAACTCTATTTCTATCATATTCAACCAACTGGCACTCTTCGGCGTGTAAATAAACTCAAACTTTTGGCTCA
>JBPCPU010000068.1:0-19011 GCA_050998795.1 Pyrinomonadaceae bacterium | reverse complement strand
GCGGAATCTTTTCATAATCAATTTTTTCATCCGCCAAAACAGACGCAAGCATATAAAAATGAAGCATTTGTCCCGTATAAGTTTTAGTTGCGGCAACGCTCTTTTCGCGTCCGGCGTGAATTAAAAGCGTTTCGTCAACGATTTTTGCCATTGAAGACGCGGCTTCGTTGGTAATTCCGAGCGTGAACGCGCCCGATTTTTTCGCCCCTTTCAAAACTTGATTTATATCCGCGCCTTCGCCCGATTGCGAAACGCCGATAACCAGAGCGCGATTTAATTTTAGCTCTGCTTTATAAAGCGTAAAAACCGAAGGCGCGGACATCGAAACCGGAATGCCGGTTGTGATTTCCAACAGATAACGACCCAAAAGCGCGGCATTATCGGAACTGCCGCGAGCAACCAAAACAATCAAATCAATATCTTTTCCGCGCAAAAATGTGCCGAGTTTTTTGAATTTGCCGCTTTCCGCCCGGATTGTTCTTTCCAGAACTTCGGGCTGTTCTAAAATTTCCTGTATCATTAAAGACATATTATTTTTTATAAACTAGAACTTTCTCGCTTTTAGAAAAAGTTTTGTTTGAAAATAGATAAATGTAGGAATAGACCGCGGATGACGCGGATTAAGTGGATAATCACGGATAACTTTATCAAATAAAATCGGCGAAAATCCGCCAAATCAGTGTCATCCGCGGTCTATTTTCCCATTTTTTACGAAAGTCCTATAAAGTTCAAGAGATTCTCTCATTTCGATATATTTCAAAAGCCATCTGCGCGGCGGCAACGGCGGGCGGCAAAAGCGGTTCAATCAAATAAGCCTTCGGCGCGGCTTTTTGAACCGTTTCAAGCAATGGTTTAGAAATTAATTCACCTGCCTGAAAGATACCGCCGACGGTCGCAATCGGAAATTTTTTCCTTTCAAGTTTTAGTTGGTGAACAACCGCAGTTGCCGCAATTCCGAGTTCATATCCGGCTTCGGCTAAAATTTGTATCGCCACCCGGTCGCCTTCGGCGGCGGATTCAGCGACAAGTTGTGCAAAACCGGCGATTTTTTTATTATCAATCTGCGGCGCGTAAATCGCTACTACTAAATCTTCCGGTTTTCCGGCGCGAAAATACTCCATCGCCCGGCGACTTAATTTTGTTTGACAGCCGCGTCCGTCCGAAGCCTTGGCGATTGCTTGCAGCGCACGCCGCGCAATACCCGCGCCGCCGCCTTCGTCGCCCGCCAGCGGTCCCCAACCGCCCGCCACCGCCTTTTCACCCTTTTCATTTTTTCCAAGACAGATTGAACCCGTTCCGGCAATAACGACCAACCCGGTTTTATCTTTAATTGCGCCGTAAAGAGCAATTTCCGCGTCGGTTACAACCTCAACCGACTTGATCTGCAATTTTTCTGCAATGCGTTCACGAATTCTCAGCCGGATGTCGCTTCGTCTGACTCCGGCTAAACCGAGCGCGGCGGAAACAATATCAATCTGGTTTCGGTTTGATTTATCGCACGCTTTGTTTATTGCCTCCGAAATGTGCGTAACCGCTGTTTCAATCCCGACACGCATCGGATTTGACGCGCCCGAAAGTCCTTCGGCAACAATGTTATTTTCTCCGTCAAGCAAAACCACGAGAGTTTTTGTGCCGCCGCCGTCAACTCCTAAAAACAAATAATCCGATTTGCGCCCGCTTTTTATTTTATTTTTATTTGTGCGACCCGAAACCATCAAATTTTTATAGACGAAAACTTATATTTTAGTATATTCTAATCATACTGGTCTTATAATCAAAACTAAAAGATTTTATCCGGGCGATAAGTAATAGTGATAGACAGTAAATGTTGAATAATGATTTTTTTGTTCCGAACATTTACCGTTCACCATTTACCGTTCACCACTAAAGAAAATGGAAATCAGACAACTGCGAGCATTTTCGGCAATTGCCGAAATGAAAACATTTACGGCGGGCGCGGGGCAAGTAAATATCACGCAAGCGGCAATTTCGATGCAGATTCGCCAGCTTGAAGACGAAGTCGGCTTGCAGCTTTTTACCAGAACTCCGCGCCGCGTAATTTTAACCGAAGCAGGCGAATATCTTTTGCGGAGAGCGCGAAGAATTTTGCGCGAACACGACGATGCGCTTGCCGAAATTGCCGAAATTGCGGGCGCGGAACACGGTCGGCTGAGAATCGGCTCGGCTTCGGCGATGTTTGCCACCGCGCAGTTGCCGGATATTTTGGAAAAACTAAAAAACGCATTTCCAAATGCCGAAATAAAGGTCAGTTCCGGCACGAGTCAAACTCTGGTGGACAGAATTATGCACGGCGAGATTGATATGGCGTTTGTTTCCCTGCCGGTTGAAAATTCAAATATCCAGACGGATTTGCTGTTCAGCGACGAAATTGTGGCGATTGCCAGTCCGTCGCATCCGCTTGCCAAAGAGAAATTTATCAGCGCGGCGACGCTTGCCGGTGAACAACTGATTTTAGGCGAAAAAGGCGGAAATACGCGCCGGATGATTGACGATTTTTTCTCGGCGGCAAACGTCAAACCGAATGTCGTAATGGAACTTTCGCGGCAGGAAGCCATCAATAAAATGGTCGAAAGTCGAATGGGCGTGGGAATTGCCGGAGCAAAAGCCGTTGCTCAAGAAATCGGAGAAAAAAGACTGGTTTCCTGGCTCATCGAAGGCGCGGAGATTAGCTGGGATTTAGGTTTGGCACGTCTGCGCGGCGGTTATTTTTCACTGATTGCAAAAGAATTTGTCAAACTCTGTAAGGAGAGTTTTAAGGAACGCGAAAAGGAGTTGAAGGCAACAAGATGAAGCAATTACGAATTACGAATTACGAATTACGAATTTTCAAATTTCTCTGCGTCCTCTGCGTCCTCTGCGGTTCAATTTCCGCCGGAGCGCAAAGTCTGCCGGTCGCCGCGCCGCAAACTGTCGGAATGTCCGCCGAAAAGTTGAATCAGATTGACGCTCTGGTTGAAAAAGACATTGCCGACAAAAAACTTCCGGGTGCGGTTGTTCTCGTCGGACACAAAGGGAAGATAGTTTTCCGCAAGGCTTACGGCAATCGTTCATTAGTTCCGACGGTTGAAAAAATGACGGTTGACACGATTTTCGACGCGGCGAGTTTGACGAAACCAATTGCGACGGCGACTTCGATTATGATTCTGGTCGAGCGCGGACAGATTCGCTTGAACGACACAATCGGCAAATTCATTCCCGAAATTCAGGACGAAAACGCCAGAAAAGTTACGATTCAACAGCTTCTGACGCACGTTTCCGGTTATCAACCCGATTTTGATTTGCGCGAAAAGTGGACGGGACGCGAAGGAATGTTGCAGGCACTTTATAAAGAAAAACTGCGGCAACCGGCGGGAACGAAGTTTGTTTATTCGGATATTGGTTTTATTGTGCTTGGCGAGATTGTGCAGAGAGTTGACAGAAGATTTTTGAATTTATTTGCAAGCGAAGAATTTCTTGATTCGCTGAAATTAAACAATTCCTTTTTTACACAATTATCAAATGTTGTTTTTGACAATTTGATAAAGCTACCAAGTGGAAGAACTGCTGGTTTTAGAGATGGAATTTTACAAAGAATTGCTCCGACTGAAAATATTAAAGGTCAGCAAAATTATCTTGGCGGACAATTTGACGGAAAAGACGGCGACAGAATTTTGCGCGGCGAAGTTCACGACCCGACGGCGTATCGAATGGGCGGACTTGCCGGACACGCCGGACTTTTTTCGACTGCCGACGATTTGGCGCGTTTCTGTCAGATGCTTTTGAACGGCGGAGTTTTGGACGGCAAACGTATTTTGTCGGCAAACACCGTCGCCCGAATGACCGCGCCGATTGTCGTATCGGAAGAAGGCGCAACACGCGGACTCGGTTGGGACATCAACACCGGATTTTCGTCGAATCGCGGCGAACTTTTTCCGCTCGGCTCGTTTGGACACACGGGTTTTACGGGAACTTCGGTTTGGATTGACCGCGTTTCGCAAACCTTTGTCGTCTTTCTTTCCAACCGCGTTCATCCCGACGGCAAAGGCGACGTAACTTCATTGAGAGCAAAAGTCGCAACCGTCGTCGCGTCGGCAATCGAAGACACGCCGATTGAAGTTTTTCGTCTTGCCGAAGATATTTATTCGTCGCAAGTCGCTGCTCAAGTCCAAAGTTTCAAGTCCAAAGTCCAAAGTCAACTGACTACTGACCACCGACCACTGACCACTATCGTTTTGAACGGAATTGATGTTTTGGAAAAAACCAATTTCAAAGAATTAAACAATTTGCGCGTTGGTTTGGTAACAAATCACACGGGTAAAGATTTGTCCGGCAAGCAAACAATTGATGTTCTGAAAGGTGCGCCGAATGTGAAACTTGTCGCACTTTTTGCACCCGAACACGGCATTCGCGGCGAACTCGACCAGGCTAAAATAAACGATTCGGTTGATGAGAAAACAGGTTTGCCGATATATTCGCTGTATGGCGAAACGCGCCGCCCAAAACCCGAACAATTAAAGGATTTGGACGCGATTGTTTTCGATATTCAAGACATCGGAACGCGCTTTTATACTTATATTTCCACGCTTCAAAATGTGCTGGAAGAAGCGGCGAAGGCGAAAATTCCCGTTTTTGTGTTGGACAGAACTAATCCGATAAACGGCGTTGACGTCGAAGGCGCGGTTGCTGACGCCGATAAATTAACTTTTGTCGCCACGCATACTTTGCCTGTCCGACACGGAATGACGATTGGCGAACTCGCGCAGATGTTCAACGCGGAAAAGAAAATCGGCGCGGATGTGCGTGTTATCAAAATGGAAAATTGGACGCGCCCGATGTGGTTTGACCAGACAAATCAAATTTGGACGAATCCTTCGCCGAATATGCGAAGCCTCACGGAAGCAACGCTTTATCCGGGAATCGGACTGCTGGAAACGACAAATATATCGGTCGGACGCGGAACTGATACGCCGTTTGAAGTTGTCGGCGCGCCGTGGATTGACGGGCAGAAACTCGCGGCGTATTTGAACGGCAAAAATCTGAGCGGCGTGCGTTTTATTCCTGTCAGATTTAAGCCGAACGCTTCGGTTTTCAAAGATGAAAACTGTTACGGAATCAACATCGTTATCACTAATCGCGCCCAATTTTTGCCCGTCCGAACGGGAATCGAAATCGCCGTCGCGCTTCGCAAACTTTACCCGAACGATTGGCAGACGGAAAAATTTATTCGACTGCTCGTCAACGGCGAAGTTTTTGAAAAAGTAAAACGTGCCGACGAAGCCCAAGACATCGAAAAATCCTGGAATTCCGGCTTGGAAGAATTTAAGAAGCGTCGGGCATCATTTTTGCTTTACAAATAAGCGATTTCGAGTTATAACCAATTCCTGCAATCTTAAATCTTTGTTACAACCTTTATTTGTTTGATTTAGCAAATTTGACAGAAAATTTTGTGAAATCTGCCATAACAAATTTTTGAAGATTTCTCCAAAAATCTAAATTTTTCTTATAGCTTTGCAATTTTGATTTTAATTTTTTTTGAAACGAGGAAAGAAAGACAATGAAACAGAATTTTCAGCAAAAAATACACTTCTTATGTTTGGCAATCGCGCTGCTTGTCAGCTTTAGCGGTTTTGTCGCAGCACAAGAAATCACGGGAACTCTCAACGGCACGGTGCGCGATGCGTCCGGCGCGGTTGTTCCCGGAGCAACCGTAACAATCAGCGACCCGACAAAAAACGATATTGTGGTTCGCACTTTAACGACGAATGATGAAGGCACTTTCTCTGCGCCGAATCTGCAAAGCGGCGTTTATCAGGTTATGGTTGAAGCCGCAAACTTCAAAAAAGCCGTAAAAACCAATGTGAAAGTTGATGTCGGACAACGCCGCCTGGTTGATGTCGAATTAGAAGCGGGAAACATCTCGGAAACCGTGACGGTTGAAGCCGGCGCAGTGTCGGTTAATCTTAATACGCCGACATCAGGAACGACCATTAACGGCGACCAGGTGCGTGAACTGGCTATCAATAATCGTAACTTTGTGCAGCTTGTCGCGCTCGCGCCGGGCGTTTCCAACGACCTTTCCGACCAGGTTTTTACCGGCACAACTAATCCTGAAGGTCAGCCGAACACCGTTCAAATCTCGGTCAACGGCGCACGTTCCAGCCAGAATACTTTTACGGTGGACGGCGCGGACATCACCGACCGCGGCTCGAATATTACAATTCAGGCTTATCCGAGTATTGACTCAATCGGCGAATTCAAAGTTTTGCGCTCGCTTTTTCCGGCGGAATCCGGCAGAAGCGGCGGCGGTCAGGTCAATGTCGTTACACGCTCCGGCACAAGCAAGTTTCGCGGCAGTGCGTTTGAATTTGTTCGCAATGAAAAATTCAATGCGAACGATTTTTTGACCAATTCAAGACCGGGACTTGCCGCGCAGTTAGGGCGCGACGACAACGGAAAAATAAAACGCCGCCCGTTTCGCTACAACGATTACGGTTTTACGTTCGGCGGACCGATTTTCTTTTTGGGTATCGGTGAAGGCGGTCCGACCTTTAAGCGTTACGAGCGAACATTTTTCTTTTTCTCGGCAGAACAGCGCAAAGACAGGCGTTCGACAACATTGGTTTCGACCCTTCCCGATGCCAATTTGCGGCGCGGATTTTTCACCGTTCCGATTTGTTTGCAAGCTACGGGAACAACGTGCAATGTTGTTCTTCCGGCAAACTCGACGCTTCCCAACATTAATCCGGTGTCGCAGCAGTATCTAACGCAAGTTTATAACAAATTGCCTTTGCCGAATGGTCCGGGAATTTACGATTTGCAGTTTCCGACTCCGGCAGTAGCTGATTTTCGTCAGGAAATCCTCAAAATAGACCACAGTTTCAGCGATAAATTTTCGGTGTATTACCGTTTCCAAAACGATAAAATTCCGACGATTGATGCGAACGCAATTTTCACGTCGGGTTCGAGCATTCCGTTTGTTTCGACAACCACGACCAATTCGCCGGGCAGAACGCACACGGCGCAAGGCACATACATCATTTCACCGAATCTTATCGTCGAAGGTCGCTATACTTTTGGCTACGGAGCGATATTGAGCGAAAACACCAATCTTTTATCGCTGCGGAACACGAGTATTTCGTCGCCGCTCGCCTATCCGAACACGCGCGACCGCGTACCGTCTGTGACGGGAAACGGGTTCAACGGCTTGACGAGTTTCGGACCGTATGACAATTTTTCGTGGAAAGGCAACATCACCGGAACGCTTACTTATATCTTCGGAAATCACACGACAAAATACGGAGCGGTTTATTCAAAATATCGCAAAAACGAAAACGCGCTGGCTGGAAACAATGAAGGACTTTTCAACGGTTTTAACATTCCCGGTACAAATGTCGCAACAATCACCGGTTTTACTTCCGTACAGCAAAATTTTGCAAATTTCCTGCTCGGCACAAACGCCACTTTTACGCAGGCGAGTTTCGATTACACCGCCGATTTGCGCCAAAAAGCATTTGAGGCTTTTGCTCAAGACGAATGGAAAATCCGTCGTAACCTAACGCTTTATTACGGCGTTCGCTACTCGTTTTTCGGCTCGCCTTACGATGCCAACGGTCGCTTGACCAATTTCGTCCCCGAACTTTTTAATTCGGCTGCCGTGCCGCAAGTTACCGGAGCGGGCAACCGCATTCCGGGAACGGGCAATTTCTGCAACGGCTTGATTATCAATTCACAAAATACGAACGTCAGTTTTCCGAATTGTACGCCGGCGATTTCGCCGTGGGGCAAATTCGTTGTCAACGCGCCGAAAAGAAATTTCGCGCCGCGCGTCGGGTTGGCTTTCGACCCGTTCGGCGACGGCAAAACTTCGATTCGCACCGGCTACGGGATTTATCACGAGCAAACCTTAAACGGTCCTTACCTGCAAAACATCGGCACGAATCCGCCGTATCAGCAAACTTGTCAGGTCGTCGGCACGCGGATTGATAATCCGGTTCCGGGCGGCTGCGCCTTGGTAGCTTCCAACACGGTTCCCAACATCCGCGCACTCGACCCGAATTGGAAAACGCCGTATATGCAGCATTGGTCTCTCGACGTTCAGCGTCAGTTAACCAAAGACACGATTGTTACGGTCGGCTACTACGGCTCGAAGGGAACGAATTTAATCGGCTCTTTTGAAAAGAATCTGATCGAGCCGGGACTTGCTCTCCGGTCGCAATGCGCGACTGGCGCAAATACGTTTGCCAGTCCAGGCGCAGGCGGATTGGTTCCGTGCCAATTGCCGAACCAAGCCTTTTTCACTACCGCACAATCGGCGATTCTCGACCAACTGCGTCCATTCCCCGGCTTTCGTGCGATAACGGTAGTCGAGCCGCGCTATAATTCGAGTTATCACAGTATGCAGGTTTCTGCGCAGCATCGTTTTTCCGGCGCATCGCAAGTTAATCTGGCATACACTTTTGCGAAAAACCTGACCGACAACCAGAACGACCGTTCGGCTTCGCCGCAAAACACTTATGACATTAGTAAAGACAAAGCCAGAGCCGCGCTCGACCGACGGCACATTTTGTCAATTGATTATATTTACGAATTGCCGTTTTTCAGCGAACAGAAAGGTTTCGTCGGCAAACTTCTTGGCGGCTGGCAGGTTTCGGGAATTGCTACTTACAACACGGGTTTGCCGTTCACGGCGACTGTTTCGGGATTTGACCCGGCAGGCTTAGGTTTGATACCGCCGCCGACGACTGTTGCCCGCGCGAATGTTCTTTGCAATCCGAACGAGGGCGGAGCGGGAACGGCGACGCAGTATTTCAATACGAGTTGTTTCCAAGCCACACCGTTAAGCAACGCGACCGCGTTCACTAATACTGTCGGCAACGGCGGGCGCGGAATTATCGAAGGTCCGCCGACCAAACGACTTGATTTTACATTGGCGAAAAATCTGCGTTTTTCCGAAAGATTTAAGTTGCAGCTTCGAGCCGAAGCCTTTAATGTTTTCAACACGACGAACTTTAGAGGTCTCAGCACGGGTGTTTTCAACACGTCAAGCCAACCTGTTTCTCAGGGCGGCAATGGAACGTCAACTTTCGGACAAGTAATCAGCGTGCGCGACCCGCGCGTTATACAATTCGGTATCAAAATGAACTTTTAAGAATTTCTTTTTTAAGAATTTCTTTCGGCTCGCGTTGTGTAAATCAGCGCGAGCTTTTTTATTTGCGTCAACTCTATCGAGCGTGGAAGAATCAGAATATGAAATCACTTTTAGTAAAAAATGCGGCGGCGATTATGCAGATGCAAAATGTGGAGGCTGTTTCAATCGGAATCGAAGGCGGGAAAATTGTCGGGATTTTTTTCGACAACAAAGATTTTCAAGCTGATGAGACGTTGGATTTATCGAACACGACGCTTTTCGCCGGATTCATAGACATAAACAATCACGGCGCGGTCGGCACTGATGTCAATACGACGAGCGCGCAAGATTTACGAAAAGTTTCCAAGTTTCCGGCAACGAAAGGCGTAACAGCGCGGCTGCCGACGTTCGCACCGATTAAATATATAAACCCGACGGCTTAGAGCGGTTATGGATTGAGTGTCAGGTATGAAAATCAAAGGCAGAAGCCCGACTGTCAGGGAGGGCTAAATTCAAAGACAGCCCTTGCTGACGCGCGGGCTTCCGCCCCGTATATTCAAACTTTAACCGCTCTAGGTTTTCAAGTCGAAAACTGCAGCGGCATCAACATCATCGTTACCAACCGTGAAACATTCGAAACGGTTCGCACGCGAATTAAAATCGCCGTCACTTTGCGAAGACTTTGTCCGGTTGAATGGAAGATGGAAAAATATCTCAACCTGATTGTTAATTAGGAAAGTTTCGAGAAAACAAAGCGCGGCTGGGCGGCGGAAGAAATTAAAAAATCGCGGCAAAAGGATTTGGGCGAATTCAAAAAATGTCGCGCACGATATTTGCTTTACAAATAATCGTTTTCGAGCTATAACCAATTCCAACAATCTTAATTTTTCGTTACAACCTTATATTTGTTTGATTTTACGCATTTGAGTTAGAATTTTCTGAAATCTGCCATAACAAATTCTTGAAGATTTCTCCAAAAATCTAAATTTTTCTTATAGCTCGCAATTTTATTTCTAAATTTTTTTGAAACGAGGAAGGAAAGACTATGAAAGATAAATTTTTGTCGGCTCGATATATTTTATTTTCCGGGTTTTTGCTGTTGGCGTTTAGCACGGCAGTGATGGCGCAAACCGTTACCGGCGCGATTAAAGGAACAGTAGTTGATACCAACGATGCAATCGTCGTCGGAGCGTCAATCGAAGTTGTCAACACGGAAACCGGCTTGAAACGAGACCTAACAACTAACGGTGATGGTTCGTATCTCGCTACTTTTTTACCGCTTGGTAAATATCGCGTGACGGTTAATCAAAAAGGATTTGCGCCCGTTACACAGGAAAATATTACTGTGACGCTCAACGAAACGACGCAAGTTAATTTTAATCTCGACCCCTCGGTGCGCGCCGAAGTGACGGTGACAGATGAGCCGCCGCCGATAAATACGACAAACGCCGAAGTCAAAGGCACTTTGAGCGAGCGCGAGATTGAAGCTAAGCCGACTTTCAATCAAGGCAATTTTTTGACGCTCGCCGAAACTTTTACCGGCTTTCAGGAAAATCCCACCAGCGGACAAAATAATCCGACATTATCTTCTGGGTCTTCGATAAATTTTAACGGAACGGGAACTCGCGGCGCGACATTTCAAATTAACGGCGTGAATAACGACGATTCTTCCGAAAATCAAAACCGGCAAGGCGCGTCGCTGGCGACGATTAAAGAATTTCAAGTTTTGACCAATAATTTTACGGCTGAATTCGGGCGCGGCTACGGCGCGGTCGTTCTCGTGCAAACCAAGCAAGGCACAAACAGCATTAAGGGCGAAGCCTATATTTACCACAATGACAGCGACTTGAATGCGAAACGCCATTTTTCCACCGGTTTAACAAAACCGGTAAACCGCCGTAATCAATTCGGTTTTGTGACCGGATTTCCGGTTATCAAAAATAATCTATTTGGTTTTGTCAGTGCCGATTGGAAAAAACAAAGCGGCGCGCTTAATTATACGCGCGACGTTTTTACCGCGTCTGAACGCAATCCGGCAAACTGGTTTGCGACGACACCGGCGAATAATACGCCTGAGAATCGCGCTTTTATTCAATCGGTGATTGATCGTTTTCCGGCGGAATTCGCGCCGAACGATCCGCGCAGTTCGCGCACCTTTGCCGGACAAATCGGATTTGACCAACCGCTTGACGATTTTTCGGGCAGAGGTGATTGGAATCCGCGTCAATCGGATACCGTTTCGGGGCGTTACCAATACACGCGCCAGATTTTTGACAACGGCGATAACATCATCGGTGAAGCGACCAGGCAAAACAATAAACAGCAGAACATTGGTGTAACGTGGACGCATCTTTTTTCCAGTCAAACTATCGGCGAGTTTCGCTATGGCTTGGGCTTGCGGACAACTCTCGTCGGCATCAAAGCCGGAAACGATACGCCGATTATCCGTTTCGCGGGAAGTCCGGTTTCCGGTTCAATTATCGGCAACGCCGGAGCATTTCCGATTAACCGCTATCAAACCGATAATCAGTTTGTTTATAATCTTTCGACGATTTTCGCCAACAGTCATTTTCTCAAAATCGGCACCGACATTCGCTCATCAAAACTTGACGACTTTGCTGATAACTTTTCGCGCGGCTTTTACTCTTTCGGCGCGACGTGCGGCGGCACGAACTACGTCACTTCTTACAACGCTTTTTTAAACGGCTGTGTAACGACTTTTCAAAAAGGCTACGGACCGTTTTTCCTCGAAAATCGTTTGCGCGAGTATAATTTCTACGCCGAAGACAATTGGAAAGTAACCAAATCTTTAACCTTGAATCTCGGCTATCGCTATGAATACGTTTCCGCGCCGCGCGAAGCCGAAAGCCGCATCAACTACGGTTTCTCGGACGATAAAGACAATCACGAGCCGCGCGTTGGTTTTGCGTGGAGTCCGAATTTCAAAAGCGGTGTTCTCGGAACTCTGTTCGGTGAGAGCGGACAATCTTCGCTGCGCGGCGGTTACGGCATTTATCACGGACGGATTTTCCAATCTGTCTTTTCGCAATCGGGCGCAACCGTGCGTTTTAATCCGCCGAACGCAATTTTCTTAAGTTTTAGCAGCCGGACGAATTTGGGCGACCCGACGGGCGGTTTTGCGTTCACGCCGGGACCGCAAACAACCCGCCACGCCGAAGCCTTGATTGACCCGAATTTGGAAATGCCTTACACGCAACAAATTAGTTTGTCTTACGAGCGCGAACTGCCGTTTAAATCAACCATTCGCGTAACTTATTCTAACAATCGCGGCATCGGAATCATTCGTTTCAATAACGGAAATTTGCCGGTATTTTCGCCGGACGGCGTATCAGTGGCAAATCATCCGAATAACGCGCCGAATGTGCTTTACGGCACGACGCTTCCGGCAAACGATCCGCGCCGCGTTGATGTGCGCGGGCAAATAATTCGGCTGGCGACTGACGCGCAGTGTGCCGGAACCGGTTTGACCGGAATCCCGGTAACCACGCTTTGTCCGGTTGCCGTGCCGCTTGGAGCAAACGAGTTTAGTGTTCGAGTGCCGCGCATCAGCGAGCGTCGCCCTGACGGAAACTTCACGACCAACACGCTCGTTGCCAACGGTGCGTGGAGTTATTACAGCGGCTTGCAAATCGAATACAAGAAGCGTCTGAGCAAAAGACTTTCGCTGACTGCGGCTTATACTTGGAGTAAATCAATTGACACGAACTCGGAAGCGACGTTTGTCGGCGCGGGCGACACGAACGCGAACGGTCCGAACGCGCGAACATCACGCGCTCTGTCGCGTTTTCACACGCCGCACCGCTTTACACTGTTTGGCGTTTATCAATCGCCGTTTTTCAATAAACGCACGGATTTTGTTGGTCAACTTTTGGGCGGCTGGAACATTTCAGGCGTTTGGAAATTCGCACACGGAACACCGTTCACCGTTATCAACAGTTCCGGTTTCGGTGATTTGAATTTCGACGGATTTACCGAAATTCGCCCGGCATTAGTTGACCCGTCAATTTTGGGAACACGCATTAACAATCCAAACACTTCGGTTCAAAATTTGCCGCGTGAGGCTTTTCGCGCCGCGACCGTATCAGATTTCGCTTGTTGTATTTTAGGACGCAACACATTCTACGGTGACGGCGTAAATAATGTGGACTTGAGCATCTATAAAACATTTCGGCTGCCGTTCGGCGAAAATTCAGATCATCGAATTTCGGTTCGCGCCGATTTCTTCAACACCTTTAACAAAGTTCAATACGGTTTCCCAAATACAGATTTGGCTTCGGTGAATTTTGGACGAATCACGGGTGAATCGAATACTTATTTGCCGCGCAATATTCAACTTTCGTTGCGTTATATTTTCTAAATTTGAGTGCTTTGAGAATTTCACGCTCGCGCTGTTTTTTTAGAAACGGCGCGAGATTTTTTTGTTAAAGATTGACAAGACGTATTAAAGAACGTATCAAAGGTTTATGAATGGTCAGGAAGTGATTGCCGGATTTGAGCGAAGATGAAAAAACTTTTACTGCAAAACTCAACCGCGATTTTGCCGAATGAAAAAGCCGGAAATTTTTCGGTTTTGGTTGAACAGGGTATAGTCGCGGAAGTTTCTTCGACCAATCTAAGTTCCCAAGCCGATGAAATTTTGGATTTCACAGACACGACGCTCTACGCCGGATTCATAGATATTCACAATCACGGCGCAATCGGCGTTGATGTTAATACGGCAACGGCGGACGATTTGCATAAAGTTTCCAGATTTCTGGCGACAAAAGGCGTAACGGCTTGGCTTCCCACATTTGTGCCGGATTCTGACGAAAATTATAAAAAAGTTGTTGACGCGATTGATGAAGTGATGCAAACACAGGATTTTGAAGCAAGTGAACCGGCGGCGCGAATTTTAGGTATTCATTATGAAGGCGTTTTTGCCAACGAGAAAATGTGCGGCGCGCTTCGTCCCGAATTTTTTAAAACCTTCAGAAACGGCGATGAAATAAACGATTTGCCGAAACTCAAAAACGGCATTCATCTGACGACGCTTGCGCCCGAAGTTGAAAATGGCATTGGACTTATAAAGGAACTTAGAAAAGAAAATTGGATTGTTTCAATCGGACACACAAAAGCGGATTTTCAGACTTTGGAAAATGCGTTTAACGCGGGCGCACGGCATTTGACGCATTTTTTTAACGCGATGACCGGGTTGCATCACCGGGAAATCGGCGTTGCCGGTTGGGGATTAGCGAATAAGGAAATTACTTTTGATATTATCGCCGACGGCGTTCACGTTCATCCGGCAATGCTGAAATTCGCGTGTCAAAGTAAAACTCCTGCCAAAACTCTTTTAATCAGCGATTCGGTTGCGCCGACCGGCTTGGGCGACGGCGAATATGAAATTTGGGACGAAAAGATTTTTGTGCGAAACGGCAAAACTCAAAATGAGCGTGGAAGCATTGCCGGAAGCGTTATCACAATGCTTGACGCGGTAAAAATGTTGTTATCGCTCGGGTTTTCCGAAGCGGAAACTTCACAAATGGCGAGCGCAAATCCGGCAAAGTTGCTTGATTTAGAAAAAACTTACGGTTCGATTGAAGTCGGAAAACGGGCTGATTTAGTGATTTTGGACGAACGGCAAAATGTTAAATTAACTTTAATCGGCGGCAAAATTGCTTTGAACAATCTTTGATGTTAATTAACGTCGGTTCGGGATAAGCCGTCGAAGACGGCAATATATTTGTAGCCCATATCGCAGATGTGGGAAAACTGAGAAATAAACGCCAAGCCGTTGAAAACGGCGACATAAATTTATATCGCTCGTCTTCGATAGCTTAATTTCACGGCACAATTCATTCCCACAGCTTGCGCTATGGGCTACAAATAAGTCGTCGGTTTCACCGACTTGAAAATGATTTTCTTATCCTGAACTGACGTTAATCAGGACTTAGAACTTGAAAATCTTTGCGAAACTCGTATCTATTGTCATACACGACCGAATTTTCAAGTTGAACTCACATTTTACTTTTGCAAACTCAAACCTGTGCCGCGCGGATAATTCGCGCCCAATGAAATCGGCAGTTTTCCTTTAAATTCAATCTCGCCGACGATGGCGCGGGCAGTTGCACGCTGCAAACTCGTCATATCGCCGTAAGCTACGACGTAGGTTTTCATGGCGGGAAAATTGTTCAATAAATACGGATTACCGAAACTGACGTTGATGATTTTTTTATCACTTTGCAGAAGTTCGCGCAAAACCTTCGCGCCCGCTTCGGGAATGCCGACCGAGTTTTTCGCGCCCGACCGCACGCGCCCGAAAAGTCCCGCGATGACCACATCGGCTTCAGCAGCTTTTTTTCGTGCCGCATTCATCTCTTCTTCGGTCGCGCGTTCGTCTAAAATTACAGCTTCCAAATTTACGCCCGCTTGCCGCAGAGTTCTTTGAAAAGTGTTGGCAATAAAATTACGGTCTTCGCCGTTGGTAATTCCTAAAAGGAAAACTTTTTTGTTTTTTTCGAGCGGCAAAACATTCGCTTCCGCTTTGACCAAAGTTATCGCGTTTTCGGCAATTTCGTTCGTTAGCCGGCGCGTTTCTTCGCTTGAAACAGTTTTATCAATCGCGTCGAGCGGCGTGATTTTTTGTTTGTCCAAACCGAGTTGATATTTCCAGGCGAGAATTTTGCGGACGGATTGATTGATTCGTTCTTCGCTGATTCTGCCCGACGCAGACGCAGCTTTCAAACCTTTGATGGCAAGGTCGGCACTTGCCGGTTTAAGCAAAACATCCGCGCCCGCCAAAATCGCCCGAACCGCCGCTTCGTCCTGATTAAAATAGAGCGTTAAACCACTCATATCCATCGCGTCGGTAACGATTAAGCCGTCGAAATTCATATCTTTTCGCAGCATTTGCGTGATGACGTTCGGCGAAAGTGTCGCGGGCGTAGTGGTATTTTCATTGACAACTTCCGATTCGGTATAGCTTGCCTTAATTGATTTTTTGAGCGGCTCGATTTTCGTCGCGTCAATCTGCGGCAGAGAAATATGGGCAACCATTATCGAACCGATTCCCCCGTCAATCACTGATTTGAACGGCGCGAGTTCGATTTGTTCAAGACGTGAGCGCGGCAAATCAATAATCGGCAAACCGCGATGCGAATCGGTCGCCGTGTCGCCGTGTCCGGGAAAATGCTTGGCGGTTGCTAAAACATTTCCGCTTTGCAAACCTTGTGCAAACGCAACGGCAAACCGCGAAACATCCGCCGGATTTTCGCCGTAAGAACGAACATTGATTACCGGATTATCGGCGTTGTTGTTGACGTCAACCGTCGGTGCAAACGCCCACTGTACGCCTAATGCCCGCGCTTCACGCGCTGCAATTACGCCTTCGCGCCGGGCAAATTCGGGATTTCCCGTCGCGGCAATCGCCATATTCCAAGGGAAATTTAAGGTGTCTTCAAAGCGCATTGCCACGCCCGTTTCAAAATCTGACGAAATCAGCAAAGGCGTTTCCGCTAGTTCCTGCATTCGATTCATCAGATGAACCGTTTCATAAACACCGCCGACAAAAACGATAATTCCGCCGATTTTGTTTTCGACGACTTGCCGTTTCAGTTCAAGAAATTCAGGGCTGGTTTGATTTAAGTATTTGGCATTGATGCCGACGTGAATGAGTTGACCGATTTTCTCGTCCAAACTCATTTTTTTCATCTTCTTATCAGCCCATTTAAAAGCCTTTGCCGACGGACGAAATTTTTCGTTCGGCGCGGAAAAAGCAGGAACAGAATTTAACCACAGATGAACACAGATAAGCACGGATAAAAATGCTCTGAAATATGAAAATGATTTTGGAGATTTCATAAATTTATTGATTATTGATCGCTTCTTTTTGAAATAATAAACTTGCCAGCCACGCGACAACAAAGGTCGTCAAACTACCGATTAAAACATACCACGTCCAGGCAAGCGGCGTGGCAGATTTAATATACACCATAAGTAAAATGCTTGCCGCCATTCCCGTCAGAGCCGCCGATTCATTAGCTTTTTTGATAAAAGTTCCGACGAGAAAAACGCCCAGAACCGGACCGTTAAAAAGCGACGCAATCGAAAGAGCCTGGTCGAGCGCGGAGCGTTGCTGTTTCATTACAACCAGCGCGACGGTGATTTGTATGATGCCGAAAATCAGCGTCAGCCAGCCGGAAATTTTTAAGATACTTTTGTCGGATTTATCTTTGGCAAACGGTTTGTATAAATCGTTGACAAAGGTTGCCGCAATCGAATTTAAAGACGAAGAAAGTGCCGCCGCGAAAATCGCCGCGATAACCAGACCCGACAAACCCGTCGGCATATGCTGCGTGATAAAATCGGGAAAAACCTTGTCGCCGCCGGTGAAAGGAAAAGTTGCGGGAACGCCCGAATTTAAAACTCCCGCATTTGCATATTCAGCCGCATTATAAGGCGCGTAGAACGCAAATAATAAAACGCCGATGAATAAAAATCCGATAAATTGTCCGAGAACGACCGCGCCGCTCGACAGCAAAGCGAGCGAAGCGCGACTCGGTTTGTTCGTGCAAAGATAACGCTGGACGAGATATTGGTCTGTCCCGTGCGTGGACATCGTTAAGAAACAACCGCCGATTAAACCAGCCCAAAATGTATAAGTTTTCGTGAAGTCAAAAGGTAAATTAAATGTGTATTTATAATCTGTAAAAGGTAAAGCCAGATAATGTTCAGTTGAACGAAAGGCAAAATCAAACAAATCAAATTTATCGTATAGCTGTCCGATTTCCAAAACGCGCGGCATTCCGCCGTCAATTTGATTTAAAATCACGACCGCCGCCGCGATTGCGCCGCCGATATAAATTCCGAGTTGGACGACTTCCACCCAGATAACAGCTTCCATTCCGCCGTAATAAGTGAAAATTATCATCACCACGCCGAGCAGAATTATCGAACCGATGGTTACCAAATTTGCGTCTGCCGTCGGCTGAAACGCGACATAAACGGCGGATAAAACAATCGCGGTTAAAAGCAGACGAATGCCGTCGGCAATGTTCCGCATTACGACAAACAACGCGGACGCGAGCATTTTTACCTTCGCGCCGAACCGCTCGCCCAAAAGCTGATAAACCGTTTGCAATTCGCCGCGAAAATACATCGGGATAAACAGCAGTGAAATGACGATTCTGCCGAGCATATAACCAAAAACGAGTTGCAGAAACTGAAAATTTCCGCCTTTGGCAAACGCAATTCCGGGAACGGAAATAAACGTAATCGTCGAAGTTTCCGTCGCCACAATCGAAGCCGCAATCGCCCACCACGGCACGCTTCTGTCGCCGACAAAATAATCTTCCGTCGTTTCCTGTTTCGGCGCAAACCAGATGCCGAAAAGCGTGACGCCGATGAGATAGCCGAAAATGATGATTAAATCTAAAGTTTGCATTTTGTTCGTAAATGGAAAATTTTAACTTGAACGATAAACGCGAATCAGTTGACCTTTTGCGCTCTTAATCTCATCAGTCTTTTCCGCGATTCTTCTGGCTTGTCCGGTAAAGTCAGCATCAAAAGTGCAAATAAAAATTCCCGCGTGGCTGCTGTCTGTTTCGTGCAGTTTCCTAAAATCTTTGCGGTTTATCGTCAGAACTGCTCGTCCAAGTTCAGAAGCCCTTTGCAAAACTTCTTCGTCGGAAATTTTTTGATTTGCCTTGCCGTCCTCAAAAGCCGTCAAAACATCGTGTCCTAAATTTCGCAACTCCGCGACGGTATAGAAGGGAAAGTTTTCGTCGGCGTAAAATCGCATCAATCGTCTTCGTTTTCGGCAATGTCTTTTTCGATTTCCTCAGCGTGCAAACTGACGTAATCCCAAGCATCAGCAAGGTCTTTTG
>JBPCPU010000056.1:0-10219 GCA_050998795.1 Pyrinomonadaceae bacterium | reverse complement strand
CTGTCGGATGTTTGAAAAAAGCAAAGACGGTTTGCCACACCGATTTTCTCTCTCTTACAATCGAATCGTTTATCTTCGTCCACAAACGCTGTGTTGGAACAAGCGTATTAAATTCCTGCTCAAGCGCGGAAAACGCAAAAGCCGATTCTTCTTCGGCTTCCGCCATCAAAAGAGCGCAACCGTCGCACACGGCAACATGCCGCGCCACATTTTCCAATAAATCGGAAGCGAGTTCGCCGTCCAAAAAGGCTTGAATTGTTCCTTCATCAAAACAATTTTTCATATCATTTAACCTGTAACTAGCAAAAGTTTAATTTCTTAACTTTTTACTTTTGCCTTGTTACTTTTTACTTTGCAATTTGCCATAATGACGGACAAATTCCTTTCTAGCCCGCGCCACAAAAGTTCCGATGCTCGTTTCATTGAGCGCAAGACTCACCGCAATTTCTTTGTATGACAAACCTTGCTGTTTCAAAACCAAGCAACTCCGAAGCGGTTCTTTTACCAAACTCAAAGCGCGGTGAACTTCTTTTGCCTGTTCGCGCTGTTCAAATTCTTTCTCCGCCGTGAAATTGCTTACTTCGTCAATATCTTTGACGTAATTTTCCTCGCGTGTGTTCGCTCTAATGTTGGTACGAAGCGTGTTTCGCGCCACATTCAAAGCCACGCGAATCAGCCACGGGCGAAGCATTTCACCGTCGGCAATCGCGTCTAAGTGATGATAAAGCCGTAGAAACACTTCTTGCGTAACATCTTCGGCAAGCATCGCGTCCTGCACAACCGAACGCGCCGTGCGGAAAACAGTTCGATGGTGAAGCGTGAACGCCTCATCAAAAACAATTTTGTCTCTCGCCCTTGCCGTTGCTTGTTCGGACATCGCGTCCACAAAGTTTCTCACGCCTTCATTCATTTTTTTAGCATCAATTGTGCTTCTCAAGTTAAAAACACCGCCGATGCGAGTTTTGTGACAAATTTTCAGGAAAAGTTATATGGATGAAATCATTCACAAAGATTTTTTTGATTTATCCTTATTTATCCTGTCATCCCTGTAAATTTCTTTTCGTCTTTTTTAGGTTTTCACTTAGTAACCCAAGTTGCCGGTTATCCAAATGCAAAAGATATTTCACCGCGAAACACGCCAAAAACGCTAAAAATATTGCAAAGCAATTAAGAAGTTTTCTTTTTTTCGTGTCTTTCGCGTGTTTCGCGGTAAAAAATCTTCAAACCTTGATTACTGACAACTTGGGTTTAGTAGTTTATAATTTTTGCTTTTTGAATCAACTCATTTGGCAAATCACTTTCTTGTAAAGTCGAAACCAAAAAGTTATGGCTATTATCTCGTTCATCAAGAATTTCGGCAAGGTTTTCCTCAAAACTTTCGGCTTCGAATTCTTCGACTAATTTCGTTTCAATCATCGCCAACCGCGTCAAACAGGAATGCAGATGTTCTCTGCCAATGCCGAATTCGCCTTTTTCTTCGTCAATTATCAAACGAATTTCGGCTTGTTCTTCGGTAAAATGCGCGAGCAGCGAAGCCGTTTTGCTCACGCCGTTTTCAAACCGTTCCGAAACAGGGGAGTTTTTATTTCCTTTCTGTTCTTCTTCAATGCGACGGCGCAAGGTTTTCTTTTTTTCATTTTCGTCTTTAATCAACCGCGTGTCGAAAAAAATCGTTATTCGTTTATCGTCTTCGGCGGAAAATTCGCGGATAATCAAACGATTTGTTCGCGCCGTCGCCTTCCAATCAACGCGGCGCAAATCGTCCATCGGTTGATAATCGCGCAATGCCAGCAAATCCTGTCCAAGACCGCGTTTGTTGGCGACGAGTTTGCCGACTTCGAGCGGCAAATCTTTGAGTTCTTCGTCAATCGGCACAATGCGCGGAAAAATTATAATCTCTGCTTCCTGCGCGGAAAGTCGGCGGCGATGGCGAAAAAATCCGAACGGAAATTTGGTGGAAAGTTCAAAATCTTTGATGATAAAACGCCCGCGATGCGGGAAAATATGCTCGACCTTGTTTTCGACCGTATCCCGGCGCGGAACATTGACGAAATAATCCAAAGTATGTTTGATAATCGGCGGACGCGCAATTTTTTCCGCCCATTTTTCAGGCAAAATTTCCTTAATCTCGTCAATCAGAACCGAACTTTCACGTTCTTTCCCACGAACTTCCGCAACAATGGAAAACGTCGGGAAAATGCGCTTGCGATTGTGCAAGCTGACGATAATCGGCGTTGGTTCGCCGGTAAAAATCGTTTCGGGAAAACGCATTTTGACATCCAGTTTTTTCAAACAAAAATTTCCGATAAAAAAACCGACGACGAGCGAGGAAGCGAGAAAGGAAAGCACGAGAAAAAGCAAATTATTGCCCGTGTTCCAGGCGGAAAACGCGACAATCATAATTAAACCGAAAATCATCGCGCCGCCGACCGTTAATTCAAACGGCAAATTCATCTGCGAGGCTTCCGCGCTGGCATTTCGTGCAAGCGGCGGAACAACGAAAACTATGATTATAAGAACGAAAATCAGCGACGCGCCCGCCGCGTAACCGGCATAACGATAGTTGCCGATTTGCTGAAGCCAAACCGTCGTTAACGCCAAACCGACACCGCCGACCACAACAAAAAAACCGACAATCGCATTGCGAATGTCGCGCAAACTGAAAAGTTGGGCAAAAGCATTGAGTTTCACAGAATTACACTAACACTTTTTTACTTTAGATTTTGTTTTGTTGCAGATAGAGTTATAGCGCAGCCTCTCGGATGATTTAAATTATTTTCAATGATGTGAATATCTTTGAAATCATTTGTTGTTAAAAGACTTATCAAAGAACCCATACTAAGCCAAAACGAGTATTTTGAAACTCCGCTTAAAGGGTCAAGCCAACCGCCTTCCCGATACCATTTACCGCGAAATCCGTTTGAAAACTTTTTTGCCTCGTTTTCACAGGCATATTGCGTCCAGATAAAAATATTCGGGCTTATTTTCCCGCATTGTTCAATGAGTTTCCAAGGTTCAAGCAAATGATAAAGCAAACCCGAACAAAATACGGCATCAAAAGTTCCCAGTTTGGTAAGGTCTGTTTTTTCTAAATCCGCTTCGATAAACTCGACCTTTTTATCATCTAATAATCGTTGAATAAATTTCGCTTTTTCAATGTTTTTCTCTCTTGCTTCAACCGCAACCACTTTTTCGACATTTGGATTTTGTGCCAAAGCAAAACTATGTCCGCCTTCCAAAGAACCTAATTCAAGAATTGTCTTAACGGCAGGAAAATCCGTGAAAAACTGTTGGATTCTCTCGTCTTTCATCGCGTCGAAATTTCCGCCGTATTCGACTTCGTTAATTTCAAACTTAGTTATCCAAGGTTCTCTGGTTTCAAATTCTTCGGTTAGATTCATAAAATTATTATTCTCTCAAAAAATTAGCAGAATTTGCGCCGCAAGCAGCAAACACTTTCTCTCGTTTGAGAAGATTTATCTTTTGCAGCTTCAACCGTTCACTACTGCAAGAGGTTCCGGCTCACAATCCAAAACTCGACTAAATACTAAATTGGCACATTCGTTTTTTGTAGAATTTCCTGCAAAATCTGTTCGGCTTCAAAGGTTCGGCGTTTGGTGCTGGCGGTCTGGCGCGAATTGACGATGATGCGATGCGCGAAGACGGGTAGAACCAGCCGTTTGATGTCGTCGGCGATGCAGTAATCGCGTCCGTCAATCAAAGCAAACGCCTGGGCGGAACGAAACAGCGCAAGCGTTCCGCGCGGACTGATGCCGAGTTCGAGCGCGTCGTTTTCGCGTGTTGCGGCAACGATATTCAAAAGATAATCAACCAAACTTTCGTCAACCCGCACCTCTGTTGCCAATTGCTGTAATTCTAAAATGTCATCCTGCGACATCACCGGACGCACAAATTTTAATGGATTTTCGCGCTCGCGGTCGCGCAGAATTTTCCGTTCGTCGTCAATGCCCGGATAACCGACGTGCAGACGAAGCATAAAACGGTCAAGCTGCGATTCGGGCAAAGGATATGTGCCGTGATGTTCGGTCGGATTTTGCGTGGCGACGACTATAAACGGCTGAGGCAGCGGACGCGAAACGCCTTCGACCGTAATTTGTTCTTCGCTCATTGCTTCAAGCAGCGCGGATTGCGTTTTCGGTGTGGCACGGTTGATTTCGTCCGCCAAAACGATATTCGAGAAAATCGGTCCGGCGTTCCATTCAAAATGTCCGCTTCGCTGGTTGAAAATCGAAAGACCGATAACGTCCGACGGCAGCAAATCGGACGTAAATTGAATACGTTGAAACGAAAGTTCGAGCGCACGCGCCAGTGCGTTGGCAAGCGTCGTTTTGCCGATGCCCGGAACGTCTTCAATCAAAAGATGACCTTTGGCAAGCAAGGCGACGAGTGCGAATTTCACCGTCTGCGATTTGCCTTTGATGACGCGCTCAATCTCCGCCTGCAAACGGCTGATTTTTTCGGTTGCGCTAAAAACGGGCGTAATAGTCGTCGCGGTTGTTCTGGTTTCGTTGATTATCCAATCTCTCATTATTTTTTACTCAAAAACAAGTTTGCCAAAATCTATTCTACAAAATTTAAGTAATGGTTTGCATCAAAAAAAGAAAAACTTTGTTTGTTTTAAGATGCCGGGCGAGGCGGAAAGTTCCGAAAAGTTTTTGCCGGGTTGCAAACTTGTGTTATAAACTAATAAAATTTTGAAACATCTCTAACAATTTTTCGTGAAAGAAAATTAGAGGAAAGATAAAAACTTTATGAAAAATTTACGCCGAAACTTTAGAAAACAAGCAGGTTTCAACTTGATTGAGTTAATGATTGTGATTGCGATCATCGCGCTGTTAATCGGTATCGGGATTCCGGCTTATCGAGCGATGGTGAATAGCGGAAACGAAACTTCCGCCATACAATCTATCAACACTTTAAAAGTGCTGCAAACCAGCTATGCCTCGAAACATCAGGGAAAATTTGCGCCGAATTTTGACGAATTGATAAGATCCGTGCAGTTAGACGAAAGGTTTGCCGGTGAAAATCCGGTGGTCAACGGTTACACTTTCAAATTGACGGTTCAAGAACGAACCGCCACGAGTCCCGCTTTTTATTCAATCAACGCCGACCCGCAAGTTGCCGAAGGAATCCAGTCAACCGGAACGCGGCACTTCTATTTCGATTCCACGCTCGGCGTTACCAAACAAACCGAAGAAAGCCGTCCGGCAAAAGCTGACGACCCTTCAATGTAATGTTTGACAGGTTTATTTAACGATTGGCAGTTTTTAGTTTCCATTCTGGAATTTGGAATGTGGAATTTGAAATTGTCCTGCCGACTTAGCTCAGTGGTAGAGCATTCGCTTCACACGCGAGAGGTCAGAAGTTCAAATCTTCTAGTCGGCATTCTTTGTTTTCAATAGTTTAGAGGCATTTTGAGAATGCCTTTTTTTACATTCACACCTAAATTCACACCAAATATTTCGACTTCTCTTGTTTTTACACTGATTTCTCATTCAAAGTTTCTAGAGCAAGTTCGGAATGAGTGTAAGGTAAATAAGGCGGAAACCCGCGCCCGTCAGCAAGGGTGTCGTGACGTGAACTCTTTGCACTCTTGCTGACGCGCGGGTTTCCGCCTCTGAGATATAAACCATACATTCACCTCGAATCTGCTCTAGTTACTCCGTAAATTAAGATTTGTTGTTTCCAACTAAGAACAGTTATACATACATACGAATGCTTTTACAGGTCTAAGTAAGCGTGTTGACGAATACTTTTTATTGTTTTATATTTAGATTTATGAATGAATTTATAAGCACCAAAGCAGCATCGGAAAAGTTAGGTTTGAGCATACGGCGCGTGCAAGC
This sequence comes from Pyrinomonadaceae bacterium, assembly GCA_050998795.1. Classification (GTDB taxonomy): domain Bacteria; phylum Acidobacteriota; class Blastocatellia; order Pyrinomonadales; family Pyrinomonadaceae. Next base: position 4,352 of record JBPCPU010000056.1, on the reverse strand, counting down.
CTTAATCACTTCCGGCAGACTTCCCGCCGAAAAGATAGGGAATTCCTACGTTGTCCGCGAACAGAACTTGAAACTTGTCGAAGACCGACCGACCGGCAGACCGCCAAAGCAAGCCGAAAACAAAAACGGCGCGAAAAAGCCTTTCAAAACGGCTTTTGATATTGCGCCGGATTTGATGAGCCGTCTGCTTGATAAGCAGAGAGATTTACCGGCGGATTTATCAACCAACAAAGAATATCTGCAAGATTTGGGCAAAAAGAGCGCGGAAAAGAGAACATTGCCGAAGGAAAACAACAAGCTGAACAATGATTAGAAATCCGATAATTGCTGATACAGGCGTTATCGCCGCGTTTCTCAATCCGAAAGACCAATGGCGCGAATGGACGGTTGAAAAATGGCGCGAACTTCCCGCGCCATTTTTGACTTGCGAAGCAGTTATTACCGAAGCCTGTTTTCTGCTTCATCATACAAAAGACGGCGAACAGGATGTTTTATCTCTTATTGAAGCCGGAATTTTACAAATTGATTTCCGGCTTTCCGGTGAAACGGCAAACGTTCAATCTTTGATGAAGAAATATGCAAACGTGCCGATGTCGCTTGCCGATGCTTGTCTTGTCCGAATGAGCGAAAAGATAGAAAATGCAATCGTTTTCACAACTGACAGCGATTTTCACATTTACCGCAAAAACGGCAAACAAAAGATTGATTTAATTATCCCGGAATAAACGAAAAGGAAAAACAAATGATTGATTTCAATTCATATCTCAAAGAGATTAAAAAAGCCTTTCAATCTAAAATCGCCACTGAACACACTTACAGACATTGAAATAGAAACTGAAGCCAGGAGTCTGGAAGTTGTCTTGGATGATTAGACATTATCGGAAATAAGAAATTTGCCCGCGAAGGCGAAAAGACGCGAAAAAAAAGATATTTTTAGAAAAACATCGGAACATTCAAGTAATGCAGACAAATGCGCGCGCTTATTGGCGTTTATTGGCGGGCAAAATATTCTTTCTAAAGCTGAACAATCAGTCAATATTTTATTGCCGATAATGTCTAATGTAATAACTTGAAATTTTTGTTGATTAAAGTATACTAAATGCAACGTAAATACAAGGCAATTGATAGAATGCGAAATGTTATGAAACAATAGACTATCCGTTTCACACGCGAGAGGTCAGAAGTTCAAATCTTCTAGTCGGCATTCTTTGTTTGCAATAATTTAGAGGTGTCGCACAAAGTTTTCATCAGCTTCCTCGCGCAGCAAATCAGAAATTATCAGCCACTTTCTTAGCGACGACTTTGAGTGCTTCTTCCGAACCTTTTTGGGGAGTGCCGACGATATCCATGACTATCCACACGTCACCTTTCAGCACACTGACCGTTACCATACCCAGGAATTGACCACGAAAAGCACCGCGCATATAGGCTTTGTCTCCGATGTCGCTTAACTGTCGAAACTGGCTATCCCTGCGTTCTCCGCTTTCCTTATTTTTTTCGGGAGCCGCATCATCACTCGCAACATTCGCCAGTTCATGCGGGATGCCGGACATCTTCTTGTGCATTTCGAAGGCTACCTGCCCATCGGTTTCAATGGTGACGAGTAAGACCGCCGTGCGTCCGCCAATTCCGAAGTCAGTAATTTCATACGTGCATCTGCCTCCGCTTCCCTTCGGGTCTTTAACCGGTTCGCCGAGAATCTGTTCGGCATCCGCTTTGGTAACGAGCGCACAGGCATCAATCTTGGCAATGGGCTTATTGCTCACCGCTGGCGAAACGCTTTTGTTTTCGCTCTTACTAACGGCATCCGGCGAACGATTACATCCGACCATCACCAGAGCGCCGCAGAGCATCAACATTAGAAAGAAGTAGCGCGTATGGCGAGGAGCTTTCGCTTCTTCATCACGACAAAACTTACGTATAGTGTCCACAAGGAATTTTCGCACATGCTTCGCTTTATTCACGGTATGCCCTCCAAAATTTGTATTATTCAGAATTACAGTTTCCTTATACTGAATTTTTATACTATTTTCACAATGTAGAAGTCAATAAAAACTTGATTTTATTGTAGTTTCATCTTATATTCCAGCACAATCAGAAATTTCCGCATAAAATTTTATCCCAAATTGAAGAAAGCTATATCTAATTGCTCATTATCTTCAGTGGTTTAATAATGAGCCAACTTATTTTCAGTTTATCGGTTTAGATGCTCTTCGTTTGCATTCTATTAGCTCTGTGTTAAATTATTTATTACATTTACATAGGTAGTATTTCTGCCATTTGTATATATTGGAAAAGTTTAAAATATGGCTTATAAAATAATCAAAACTCGAACTTTCTTAATTTTAAATTATTAGTAATTTAAAATTTGAATTTTGCTGAAAATTTGAAATTTCAAAACTCAAATTTGAAGTAGCTTGGATTCATTTTGAATATATTTTAGAGGAGCAATAAATTATGTCTAGAGGTGCTTGTCCGGCAGTCAAAACGTTAGACCTTGCTTTGAGAACTACAATACCTTTATTGAATGGTAAATTTACAGATGCTTCGGTATATGAAGAGGGTAAAAATAAAGGGAAACATAAAATATCAGAGCGCTTGCAAACGAACGGTAATCCGCGGCATCAACTCGGAGTCTGCCTTGACATACTCCTTTTTGCAACAGACTGGAGCATGTACGACAAGAGTGTTAATTGGCAAAAGGAGAAAATACTTGGGGAAAATTTGGTTAAACTTTTTATCGAGCTTAAGGATGAAATGAAATGGACTGAAATAATTTATGAAGACAGGCTCTTTTGGGAACCTGATTACTACAAAAATTATACTGCTGATAAAAAGCACTTTACACACATTCACATAGACTGGATGATTAATAGTCTCAAAGGTAAAGGTAAATCAGAAGATGAAATTATCAAAAATTCGCCACAAGCAAATAACACCAGTTTTTCCACTCAATTAACAGCGCGTTTAAGTCAAATCAATCAGCAGTGGGAAAGTAATAATTTAAGTTCTGTAAATCTGGCGGCTATTCCGAAGACCTACAGCCCTGATGTTAATCCCGTCGGAAGTTGGCAGGTGAAGGTTGAACCGTGGACATGGATTTATACCTTTGATGTCAACGGTAAAGTGACGTGGCGCGATCCGCTCAACAATGAAACAGGGAAAGGGACTTGGAAGATCAGTTCGGGAGTCATTTCTTTTTCTTGGGCTAATTCAACAACCACGGAAATCTGGAAACTGCCAATAAACCCAACTGCACAAACAGGTAATTGCACGATGAAAGGCAAGTTTCATGCTTTAAACGCAGTTAGGTTGTGAGCGGGTTATGATTTGAGTCAATCAAATTGATAAAACCCTTCTGAAACGACTTGCCAAAAAATTAGGGAAAGCTGAACAAGTCTACATTTTAATAGTTTGGAGTACAGCTTTCATTTAGCATTTTAAGTTAAAATAAAACCTATTGCTGATGAGGAAAACTTATGAAAAAATACTTTTATATTCTGGCTGTGTTTTTGGCTTTTATCGCTCCGGGCAATACATTTTCCCAAACCGATTCGACACTCAAAACATTAAAGGGATTTGATACTTTGAAAGTTGAAATTGAACCGCTGGCTTCTGATTTGGAGAAAGCCGGAATAACAAAGGAACAAATACAGACGGATGTTGAAACAAAACTGCGCGGTGCGGGATTTAAGATTAAAAACCCGCGCGAAACTTTTACTCCATACGTTATGCTTCACATCAGCGTAAATTCCATTGATAACGGAGTCGGCGGTTTTGCCGTTAGTATTACTTCTTCTATAAACCAATTTGTTGTTTTAGATAGAGATAAATCTATATCTTCGATAGCTAATACATGGGAAAGCAGAAGTATTGTTTCCGTTATTAAACAGAAGGTGCAGGCAATTCGGAATTTTGTTAACTTGCAGGTAGGCATATTCATAAACGCGCATCTTAAAGCTAATGCTTCAACCCAAAAGCAAAGCACTAATCTGTCGCCCGGCTATACTCCGCCGCTTTCTGTGCCGATAACTAAAAAAGGTAGGGGGCAATACAAAACTATCTGAAGGCTGTGCATAAATCGAAGGACTGGAGCGCAAAAGGCGCGAAAACCGTGTTTGCCGTCTGCGGGCGGCATGGCAAGCGGGAACGCCCCGCGCTCCAGTCCGATGCCCGTTTTTATTAGCTTTGATTTATGCACAGGCTTCATTTAATTAGAGTAAAATAAGGAGATGGCATGATGAATTGAACGGGGGCGATTATACTCTGATGTTGAAAGACGTTGGAGTAGAGAGGCAAGAAGCTGAACATTTTCATGTGGCATGATGACCACGTTAAGGAGATTAACTCCA
>JBPCPU010000232.1:0-18348 GCA_050998795.1 Pyrinomonadaceae bacterium | reverse complement strand
TGATGTTGTCGGTGGTTTTGTGGCTGACGATTGCGGGCGCGAATGTGCCTTCGGCGATGCTTGCCGATTTTCTGCAAGGCACGATTTATAACGCTTTGCACAATTTCGCCGATGTTTTGAGTGCGCCTTGGTGGTTGTCCGGTTTTCTGATTGACGGCGTTTATCTGGCGACGGCGTGGGTCGTTAGCGTAATGCTCCCGCCAATGGCAATTTTCTTTCCGCTCTTTACTTTATTGGAAGATTTTGGTTATTTGCCGCGCGTCGCCTTTAACCTCGATCGGCTTTTCAAACGCGCCGGAGCGCATGGCAAACAATCGCTTTCGATGATGATGGGCTACGGCTGCAATGCGGCGGGCGTGGTTTCGACCAGAATTATTGACAGCCCCAGAGAGCGTTTGATTGCGATTATTACGAACAATTTTTCGATTTGTAACGGACGCTTTCCAACGATGATTCTGGTTGGCACAATTTTTATCGGAGCAACCGCGCCGCCCGCATTGGCGAGTTTTATCGCGGCTTCGAGCGTTGTTGCAGTTGCGTTGCTCGGTATATTTTTCACGCTTCTGGTGTCGGCTTTTTTGTCGAAAACGTGGCTAAAAGGCGAGGCTTCGAGTTTCAGTCTGGAACTGCCGCCGTATCGTCCGCCGCAAATCTGGCAGACACTTTATCGTTCGATTATTGACCGCACGTTGATTGTTCTCAAACGCGCCGTTTGGATGGCGGCTCCGGCGGGCGCGGTCGTTTGGCTTATCAGCAACATTTTTATCGGCAGCGAGAGCATCGCCGCGCATTTGATTGACTTCTTGAATCCGTTCGGCGTTCTCATCGGTTTGAACGGCGTGATTTTGCTGGCTTACGTCGTGGCGATTCCTGCGAATGAAATTGTCGTGCCGACGATTTTGATGCTGACGCTTAACTTTGCGAAATCAAGTTTGGCAAGCAACGGCGTGATGCTCGAATTCGATTCGGACGTGCAAACTCAAGAAGTTTTAACCAATCTCGGCGGCTGGACTTTATTGACGGGAATCAATTTAATGCTGTTTAGTTTGCTGCATAATCCGTGCAGCACGACGATTTGGACGATTTGGAAGGAAACGCGCAGCTTAAAGTGGACGGCGGTATCAACATTTCTGCCGGTTGCGCTTGGTTTTAGCATTTGTTTTTTGACGGCGACCGCTGCCCGCCTGTTCGGGTGGATTTAGGAAAGGAAAATTTGAAATGTCTGGAATTATCACAAAAGAGAAGAAAGTTACATCTTCAAAAGAAGATTATTTAAAGGCAATCTGGAGTTTGTCCGAACGCCGCATCGAGCAGAAATCGGAAGCCTCGACCAGAGATTTGGCAGAATATCTCAAAGTCAGTCCGCCCGCCGTTTCCCGAATGCTCAAACAAATGAAAAAGCAATCGCTCGTGGCACACACACCTTATTACGGCGTCCGCCTGACGGAAAAAGGACGCGCGGTTGCGCTTAAAATTGTTCGTCGCCACCGGCTTCTCGAACGCTTTTTGGCTGATATTTTAGGATATAACTCACATTCGGTTCACGACGAAGCGGAACGGCTCGAACACCATATTTCCAAAGAGTTTGAAGAAAGAATTGACGCACTACTCGGATACCCCGAATGTTGTCCGCACGGCAGTCCGATTCCAAATCGGGAAGGAAACTTCACAAATAAAATTTGAATCCATTGATAAACGAACCCGGATGTTGATAAATTTACCGTCGCTTATCTGACGGATTTAAGCCGCTTTGACGAACCGGAAAAATTATCCGGTTATTTGATAAATATAAAAATATAAAAAGGGCATCAGATAAAAGTTTATCTGATGCCCTCAATTCATCTTGTTTAAATTTTCAACCTTTTCGCAACTCCGTCAAAACCTGTTTAGCAACTGCTTTGAGCGTATCAAATACGCCGACACCTTGCGAAGCAGTCGCTTCAAAGACAGGTTCGCTTTTGCGAAGAAGTTCGGCGGCAAGTTCTTCGGTTGGAACAACATTCGGCAAATCGCGTTTATTCAACTGCAAAACATACGGAATGTCCATTAAATTGTAGCCTTGTGTTTGCAGATTTTCTTCCAGATTATAGAGTGATTCGATATTCGCGTCCATCCTTTCTTCCTGCGAATCAGCCACAAAAACAACGCCGTCAACGCCTTTTAAAATCAGTTTGCGCGAAGCGTCGTAATAAACTTGTCCGGGAACGGTATAAAGATGAAACCGCGTTTTAAAGCCGCGCACCGTGCCGAGTTCGAGCGGCATAAAATCAAAAAATAACGTGCGGTCGGTTTCCGTCGCCAAACTAATCAGTTTGCCTTTGGCTTGCGGCGCGGTTGAATCGTAGATGTATTGCAGATTTGTCGTTTTGCCGCACAAGCCCGGACCGTAATAAACAATTTTGCAGTTGATTTCGCGGGAAGCGTAATTGATAAATGTCATAATTTCATTTTTGGTCTTAGGTCTTAGGTCTTAGGTCTTTGATTAAACTTAATCTGTAAAGCAAAAACCAAAGACCAAAAGCCAAAGACCGAAAACCATTAATCTAAAAACTAACTAAACAGGCTGTCAATGTCTTCATCGGTAATTTCGGCGAAAAATGAATTTTCGGAAAGTCGCTGTTTTTCCGAATCACGGGTTATTTCTTCAAAAATCGAAGCGACTTCGTGGCTTGCCCGCTTGGTTCTGATTTTGACCAAACCGAGCGTCGAACGCTCATCAAAAACCACAACCAAAAGACTGCGCCCGATGACGCTGATAAAAATACTTTCGCGCTCGCCTTCGTGAACGACGGCGGGGAAAACGTCTTCGCCGATGAGTTTTGCCATACTCGTCGTCGCGGCAACATTGCCCGCCGCCAGAGATGAAAAACTCGTCGTGTCCATATCGCCGATGGTGCCGTGATGAGCAATCGGCTGACCGTCGCGGTCAACCAGAAAAACGGCGCGTCCGGCACATTCGACGCATAACCGCGCCAGCACGGTTTTTATCTTTTGAAATTGGTGTTCGTGTATTACAATGGGCGTTTCTGCCATTAGTTTTTTTCTCTCTCGGTATTTATTAAGGGAGGCAAGAAGTTAAAAGTTTTCACTCTCTTCAGATTATAAAAACTTTTATCAAATGTAATTCAATTAAAAAGGTTTGCTCAATCAGGTTCTGCGATGAACCGCATCTTTAATCTAGCACATCAATTGCAATTGCTTCAAGTAATTTTTTATGTTTGGTTAAATCTAACGGCAATAGCTTTTAACTTATCCGTGCAAAAAGTTATTGCCCGTTAGAAAAGAAACTGTTATAGTTTTTTTGGCAACCGCGTTTGCAATCTCACTCTTTCAAAAATAATCACATTCCAAAAATCATACTCTTTACCTTGTTTCTCCAGTCCATTTTCGGTAAATTTCTTTATAAAGACAAATGAAAAATCATTTATTTTCACAAGATTCATTCGGATTAAATGTCGTTGCGATTGGCGGCGGAAACGGGCTTTCGACTCTTTTATCGGGTTTGAAGAGATTTGTTAAAGCGCAGGACAACGAAGCTGTGTGGCTGGAAAATCTTTCGGGAATCGTGGCGGTTTCCGACGACGGCGGAAGTTCCGGCAGATTGCGCGACGAACTGCAAATACCGCCGCCGGGCGATATTCGTAACTGTATGGTTGCGCTCTCGGAAGACTCGCATCTTTTATCACAGCTTTTTCAATATCGTTTTCGCGGAAGCGGTGAACTAGGCGGACATAGTTTCGGCAATCTTTTTCTCGCGGCATTGTCGGAAATAACGGGCGATTTTGCCGAAGCGGTCAAACTTTCTTCGGAAATTCTGGCGAGCAAAGGTCATATTTTTCCGGCAACCGTGTCCGATGTGCGACTCGCGGCGGAACTTAATGACGGTTCGATTGTTCGCGGCGAAACAAAAATTTCAAAGGTCGGCAATTCAATAAAACGGCTCTATCTCGAACCGGAAACTTGTCATCCGCTGCCCGAAGCCTTAGCCGCGATTTATGATGCAGACGTTATCACCGTCGGACCCGGTTCGCTTTTTACCAGCCTTTTGCCGCCGCTTCTGGTCAAAGGTGTCGGCGAAGCAATTAACGATTCTCCTGCCGTTAAAATTTTCATTTGCAATCTGATGACGCAGCCGGGCGAAACCGACGGATTTTCCGCCAGGGAACATCTGGAAATTGTTCGGGAATATGCGCCGGAGATTGATTTTGATTTTGTAATTGTCAACAATTGTCTTATCACCGAAGAGCAGACGGCGCGTTATCAGAGCGAAGGCGCATGGCAAATCGGTCTTTCCGATTCGATTTCGCCGGTCAGCGTTGAAGGTGCGGAAATCGTTTATGGTAATCTGTTGGACGGAAACGAAAAAGTGCGCCACAGTCCCGAAAAATTGGCGCAAGTCGTCCTGCTTTGTGCATTACAGAAACAAGACAGAGTTTTGATTTAGTTTCTAAAATTAATTTAACGCAAAGACGCAAAGTTTTCAAAGTAAAAAGGCAAAAGTAAAAAGTAAAAATAATTCCGCCCTTTTGCCTTTTAACATTTGCCTTTTTACTTTCTTTTCTTTGCATCTTTGCATTAAAATTCTTTTAATTTATGGATAATCTTCCCAACGAACAACCAACGCTTGACGTGCTGGTTTTAGCCGCCGGACTCGGAACGAGAATGCGCTCAAATCTGGCAAAAGTTCTCCATCAAATTGACGGTCGTCCAATGGTCAATCACGTTTGCCGAACGGCGACGGCACTCGCGCCGCGCAAAGTTTATGTTGTCATCGGGCATCACGGCGAAGATGTGAAAACGGCGGTTTTGGAAGAATTAGACAAAGACCACGCCGAATTTGTCTGGCAAAAAGCACAGCTCGGCACGGGCGACGCGGTTAATTCGGCGCGGAAGTTCCTGGAAAACGAAGATTCAACTCTTCTGGTGCTTTCAGGCGACGTTCCGATGATTCGTGCCGAAACTTTAGCCGCCTTAGTTCAGCAGCACCGAAATCATCGGGGAAAAGGCGCGTCCTGCACAATTTTGACGGTTAAATTGGACGACCCGACAGGTTACGGACGCATCGTGCGCGACGACGCAGGGTTTTTCGATAATATCGTCGAGCAGAAAGACGCAAGCGACGAAGAACGTAAAATTAAGGAAATAAATTCCGGCATTTACTGTTTCGACACGAAAAAACTTTTCGCCGCTTTATCAAGCGTGCAGAACAACAACTCGCAGGGAGAATATTATCTGACTGATGTTCCCGCGCTTTTGCGGGCGGCGGGCGAAGCCGTTTCGCTTTATCAACACACGGATGCAAAAGAAGTTTCGGGCATTAATAATCGCCTTGAACTCGCCGGTATGGAACGTATTCTGCGGCGGCGAACAATCTCAAAAATGATGTTGGATTACGGCGTGAGTTTTATTGACCCGAAAAATACATACATCAGCGAACAAGCAAATATCGGACGCGACACGGTGATTCACCCGAATGTCACGATTGAAGGCGAAACGCAAATCGGCGACGGCTGCACGATTCGCTCAGGAACGCGAATTACAAACTCGCGCATCGGACGCGGCGTCGAGATTTTGGACAACTGCGTCATTACCGATTCCGAAATTTCAAACGACTGCACCGTCGGACCTTTCGCACACTTGCGCGGCAAAGCAAAAATGGAAGAAAAAGCGAAGGTCGGAAACTTTGTCGAACTCAAAAAAACAATTCTCGGACGCGGTTCAAAAGCAAATCATCTGACATATTTAGGCGACGCAACCATCGGCGAAAAAACAAACATCGGCGCGGGAACAATCACCTGCAATTATGACGGCATACATAAACACGCCACAAACATTGGCAATAACGTCAAAATCGGTTCTGATACAATGCTTGTTGCGCCCGTCAAAGTCGGCGACGGCGCGGTTACGGGCGCGGGTTCGGTGGTTACAAAAGATGTCGAAGCAAATAAACTCGTCGTCGGTGCGCCTGCCAGAGCAATAAAAACTTTAGACACCGAAACACAAAAAAGTGCCGAAGCGTCTAAATGTATTGACAAATTAAGTTAGATTGTTTGAAACGAACGACAGCGCACCGGCAAACTGTTCGCTATTCACTGTTCACTATTCACTATTTTTCAAAGAATTATTCTGTCTACCAATGAACAGTTAATAGCGAACAACGAATAGTTTTCATAATCTCGTGCCAACCTAACCTAATTTGTCAATACATCTAAAGAATAAATTTATGATAAAATCGGCTTTGGCGAGGTAAAAGGAAATGACTAAAAAAGCAAAAGTTATTAAAGAAGTAAAAATTGAGCGTCCCGAACGGATGAAACTTTCGGCGGAAGAATCTTTAAAGAGAATGAAAGAATTTGACAAGCGAAAGGAGAAATTCATTGCCTCTATCCGTGAAAGCAAGGGTTGAAGTCTATTTGCCCGATTTACCAAAGTCCGTCTATCAGAGATTATTAAAAACCTTCGCCGAAGAATTTACATCTGCTTTCGGTGGTTGCACGATTATTCGTGGACTTGACGGCAATTATCTTTCAAAATTCGGGCGGATAATATCTGACCGCATCAATCTTATTTACACAGATACGCCTGTTGATTTTCAAGAAAATTTTTCTTCAATTTCAAATTACACTGATAAACTTCGTAAAGCCGCTTTCGAGGCTTTGGAAGAAGAAGCGGTTTTGGTTGTCGTTTGGCAGGTTTATCATTCAGTTTAATAAAAAATTATGTGTGGAATTGTAGGATACGTTGGAAACAAACAAGTCGTGCCGTTAATTATTGACGGTTTACGAAAACTCGAATATCGCGGCTACGATTCGGCGGGAATTGCCGTCGTTGATGAAAACCACGATTTATCACTGCGCCGTGCCGAAGGCAAACTTCGCAATCTCGAAGAATGTATTCGCCTGAAACCGCTTGACGGAACTTACGGCATCGGTCATACGCGCTGGGCAACGCACGGTCGCCCGACCGAAGAAAACGCGCATCCGCACCGCGATTGCACCGGCAGAATTGTTGTCGTGCATAACGGAATTATCGAAAACTATTTACAGTTGAAAGAGATGCTGCGCGGAAAAGGACACGAATTTAAAACCGAAACCGATACGGAAATCGTCGCCCATCTTATCGAAGAACATCAGAAAGAAGGTTTGGAATTTGAACCGGCGGTGCGAAAAACGGTGCAGGAATTACGCGGGATTTTCGCGCTTTCGATAATCTCGGCAGACGAACCGGACAAAATTATCGCGGTGCGCGAAGGTCCGCCGGTCGTTATTGGTCTCGGCGACGGCGAGTTTTTTGTCGCGTCGGATATTCCCGCGATTTTACAGCACACGCGCGATGTTTTTTATCTCGGCGAAAAGGAAATTGCCATTTTGACGAAAGATTCGGTGCGCGTAACCGATTACGACGGAAATGTGATTGAGCCGAAACAGCAGCGCATTACTTGGGACCCGATAATGGCGGAAAAGGGCGGCTTTAAGCATTTTATGCTGAAAGAGATTTACGAGCAGCCGCGAGCCGTGCGCGACACGGCGCGTGGTAGAATTTCACTCGACACAGGAAAAATTTATCTTGAGGCAATGGATATTTCCGAAGAAGATTTTCTGGGCGTTACGTCAATCAAAATCGCGGCTTGCGGAACTTCGTGGCACGCCGCGCTTGCCGGAAAATATATGCTTGAAGAACTGGCGCGTGTCCCGGTTGAAGTTGATTATGCTTCGGAGTTTCGTTACCGCAATCCGGTTTTGCGCGAAACCGATTTGCTTATCGTTATTTCGCAATCGGGCGAAACCGCCGACACGATTGCCGCGATGCGTGAAGCAAAACAGTCGGGCTGCAAGGTTTTAGCAATTTGCAATGTGCAGGGTTCGATGATTACGCGCGAAGCCGAAGGCACGATTTTGACGCACGCCGGACCGGAAATCGGCGTTGCTTCGACCAAAGCGTTCACTTCGCAAATGATTGCGATTTATCTTTTTGCTTTATATTTGGGTCAGCTTCGCGGGGAAATTACCGGCGATAAAGCCAGGCAGCACGCGCAGGAACTTGCCGAACTTCCGCTTAAAATCGAGCAGTTGTTAAGCGACGCCGATTCCATCGAGGAACTTTCGAGAGAGTTTTTCCGTTCACAGGATTTTCTGTATCTCGGACGCGGCATCAACTTCCCGGTCGCTTTGGAAGGCGCGTTGAAACTCAAAGAAATTTCCTACATTCACGCCGAAGGTTATCCGGCGGGCGAGATGAAACACGGTCCGAACGCGCTAATTGACGAAAAATTGCCCGTCGTCATCGTCAATACGCGCGAAGAAGGTAACGAAGCCAGTGAACTGCGCTATGAAAAAACGCATTCCAACATCGTCGAAGTCAAATCGCGCGACGGCATTATTCTTTCGATTTTATCGGAAGGCGACGAAATGAGTTCGGTAGTTTCGGATTTTGTCATCGAAGTTCCCGAAGCGAGCGATTTGCTTGCGCCGATTCTGTCAATCGTGCCTTTGCAGTTATTGGCTTATCACATCGCCGTCCGGCGCGGCTGCGATGTTGACCAACCGCGAAATCTGGCAAAATCGGTAACGGTGGAATAAACGTAATGAGTAAAGTTTTGGATTACATCGCTGAAGAAACCGGCGGCAAGACATATAAATCGCATCGTTTTTGTTATGATGTTGAAGTTAGATTGCCGTCTTTGTCTTATGATGACAGCCAAGAATTTACTGTGCGAAAAGACAAAAACGGAGAAACCGACACTTCCCTCAAAACTACGAAAAATCTTAGTAAAGCGACAAAGATTTTTCAGCAGGAGCAACCGCTTTTCAGATATTTTCTTGACGGTTCGCGTCGAATTTACAAAGTTGACGACATCGAATACAACAAGCGTTTGTTTCCGGTGGTCGGCGGGCAAATCGGCGTAGCTTGCTGTCAAAGAAATACATCGGATAGTTTCGGAAAAGCGATTTTAGAAAATTATTTAGTTTTGTCGCTACCGTCTTTTGCGAAATTGGGACAACACCCGACGCAGTTTTTAGGAAGGTTAACAAAACAGATAAACGAAACAGAACGACTTAAACGGCTGAATGTTAAATTCAATGAAATTCTGACTTACTCATCCGATAAAGCCGACAAAGACCGTGAAGAATATCTGAACAGAGGCACGGCGACGATTCAAGACAAAATGGTTGAAAGCGAAAAAAAAGTCGTTGCCGAATTAGCGAAAAAAAATCTTTTACATCAGGACAGCTATTTGATAAAAGACGGCTCACTACAATACTCGAAAACTACCTCCGGTGATTTCCGGGAGTTAGCCGTTTATCAAAGTAATTATCGGCGTGTCGTTGGTGTGTCAAAGGCTTTTAATCCCGAATTCTCAACTGATAGAAAAGGACAGAGCAATGCGGCGCGAATTGCCAATCTGCCGAATAAACATCGGACACCGGCGGTGATGTATGTGCCTTCGGAAAACAATCAGCGAATCGGGCGGTCGCGTTTCAGCATTTGGTATGTTCGCATTCGTGAAGCGAAATATACGGAAAGTCCTTTTGCCGGAGTTCTGAAACTCGAAAAGGTTTTGACAACCGAAGAAGAAATCGAAAACGGTTTGGATAGCGGCGAAGTTGACCGCATCACCGCCAACATCATCAACGAGAGAAATCCGGTTTGCTATGGTAAAGACGGACGTTGGGCAAATCATTTGTATCCGATTTACTTGACTGAAACTTATATTAAAAGTAAATTTTTAAGCGACTTACATTTCATCAATCTTTTCTAAAACGATAGTTATGACAAAACGAATCGGAAAAGTCGTGGCGACTGAAAAAGCACCGACAACGGTGGACGAGTTTTATTTTTGGACGGACAAAAAACTCATCATCAAACCTTTCGATGTAATTAAAGTCAATCATATTAAAGATTCCGTTACATTCGGCGTAGTCGAAGAAATTTCGCATCTGACTGATTCGGCAAGTTCCTTAGCGGGTTTTATTTCGAGCGATTTCGGTGATACGGAAGCAACCGTCAATACTGAGAGAATCGGGATGAATTATGTCAAGGCTCGCGTTGTCGGCAATTCTGCAAATATTTACACGCCCGTTCTGGACGGTTATCCGGTTTCTTTGGCAAACGAGGAAGACATCAAAAATGCGTTGGGTTTGTCTGACATCAAAAATCCTCTGCCGTGCGGCTATATCACGATGTATGAAGAAGACCCGATAACTATTCCGGTTCATTTCAATTCGCATTTTCTCATCGGACCCGAAGGAGCGCATTTGAACATCTCCGGCATTTCCGGTTTGGCTTCAAAAACTTCTTACGCGATGTTTTTGCTCAAAGCGATTCAAGACGAATACGCGCAGAACGCTAAAAAACACGACGACAGCGTGGCGTTTGTCATCTTGAATGTCAAAGGCAGAGACCTTTTGGCGTTGGACGAGCCGAATAAAGATTTGAAAAATACCGACAAGGAAATTTACAAAATGCTCGGACTCGGCGCGTTGCCGTTTGAGAATGTCAAGTATTTTTATCCTTACGCCAAAAAAGCCGACAGCGTAACTTACGGCAAGGATTTCGACACGCAGCGACATTTGAATAAAGCATCTCAGTTCAAATACACTTACGAATTAGACAAAGACAAAATTGATATGCTGTTCGCCAATGTTGACGACGCAAGCGGCACGATGGAATCAATCGTCGCGCATATTACCTCGAAAAACAGCGAGTTTGCCGGCGTGACGAATTGGGAAGATTTCAAAGACAAACTTGCCGAACACAAACAAAAGGATTCAGGCAAAGACAAAGAGATTTCAGTTTTGAGTTGGCGAAAATTCAGTCGGCATTTTAATCGCGTGTTTGAGAAAAGCACGATTTTTCACGACAATCTGAATGAAAAGAAAAGCGAAGTTCGGCTTGAAGAAGCAATTCAAAAGATTCGGAAGAATGATGTTTTTGTCATTGACATTGCTAAGTTAGACGAAGATATGCAAGGTTTCATTTTCGGCGATGTCGTCAGTTCGATTTACGATTTGAAACTCGGTCAGGCGGACGAGCGGGACGAAGCGGATATTCCTTCAAAGATAATTATTTTTATTGACGAATTGAACAAATACGCTTCCAAAGACGTGCCGAAAAATTCTCCGATTCTCCGCCGCTTATTGGAAGTTACCGAGCGCGGGCGTTCTTTGGGGATTATTCTTTTCTCCGCCGAACAATTCAAAAGCGCGATTCACGACCGCGTGAAAGGCAATTGCGCGACGCACGCTTTCGGCAGAACGAACGCGATTGAAGTTTCAAAAAGCGATTACAAATATATTCCGTCCGTTTATAAATCAATGATGACGCGGCTCGAACAGGGCGAGTATATTTTGGAGAATCCGATTTTTCGTTCGCTTTTAAATATCAAATTTCCGAATCCGGTCTACCGGCAATTCAAAAATGGATAATCAAGCAAAACCCGTCATCGGCAAATACGTCATCGAGAATCTGACCGTCGGAATGTATGACGACGCTCGCTGCGTCTATCGTGAATACATTCAAAATTCGGCTGACTCGCTCGACAAGGCAATTGCCGAAAACATGGTCGAAAAAAACAACGCTTACATTCACATTCGCATTAACGAAAATCGCCGCACAATTTCTTTTGAAGATAACGGAACAGGTATTTCACAAAAAGATTTTGTCGAGAAATTGCAAAACGTCGCGCAGTCGGATAAAGAAATCGGCAAGGAAAAAGGCTTTCGCGGAATCGGACGTTTGGGCGGTTTGGCGTATTGCGAGGAATTGACTTTTGAAACTTCATTCAAAGGTGAAGCGGTCAAGTCAATTATGATTTGGGATGCGAAGAGGCTGAAAGAAATCGTTACCGACCGCACACAAAAAGAAGAAGCCGTCGAAGTTATCAGCAGCATCACCGAGTTCAAAAACGAACCGGAAGAAGCGGACAAACATTATTTCAAAGTTACGATGTCGGGCGTTACGAGCGAAGAATTATTAAACGAAAGCGAAATTAAAAACTATTTGAAAATGATTGCGCCGCTTCCGTTCGACAGTCATTTTATTTTCCGCACTAAAATTTACGATGAACTGCAAAAGGAAAATTTATCAATTGACGAATACAATATTTATGTCAATAACGAGCAGCTTTACAAAGGTTACACGACCGAATTTTATGGCGAAACGAACGGCAAGCGAAATAAAATCGGCGAGATAAAAGACGTTTTATTTTTCAAGGCGCACGACCGACAGGAAAATCTTCTATATTGGTGCTGGCACAGCATTTCAAATGTACAAAACAGACAGTTGGAAAAAGTAAATAAGTCGAGAGGTCTGCGATTAAGAAAAAGCAACATTCAAATCGGCGACGAAAATCGCCTGGAAGAACTTTTTGGGAAAAACCCGTCCGACACGCGCTTTCAATTTTACGTCGTCGGCGAAGTCTATGCGCTTCATCCCGATTTGATTCCCAACGGCAGACGCGACGATTTTGAAGACGGCGAAACTTATCGCGTCTTCAAGGAAAAGCTAAAACCAATTTGCGCCGACATCAAAAAGCTGGCAAACCAAGCGTCGGATTTGGCAAGCGCGCAAAGACGCATCAGCAAATATGAAGAAGGTTTGAAGGAATTTGAGCAAAGGCAAGATAAAGGTTTTATCAGTCAGGAAGAACAGTTGCAGTTAATTCAAGGCTTACAAACCCAAAAGAAGAACGCGGAAGACGGAAAAAAGACAATCGAAAAAGTAAGCAGAACAATTAATCAACAGTCCGGAGAAACACCGCTTGCCAAAATTTTTAGCGAAGTTGTAAGAAACGACGCGCCCAAAATTAAAGAAATAAAAAATCTGTCTTTAACCGACAAGCCTCTCTATCGCGCGGATAAACTGGATAAATTGTCCAAAACCGAAAGGGAACTTTTGAAACGAATCTTTGTCGTGATAAAAAATGTATTGCCGTCGGAATTGTCGGAAAATTTGATTCAAAAATTAGAGGAAGAGTTTAAGTAGTGGTAATCTGAAGTAGTTTTTGCGGTTAAAGCTATGAAATTATCTAAATTCGATATAGGCGCAGAAGTTATCTCTATACTCACCAGAGGTATGTATCCAGACCCCAGAGATGCGGTCCGAGAATATATTCAAAATGCGGTAGATGCCAAATCTAAAAATATCGAAGTGCAGGTCAGTCAAAATTCAGTCATCGTAGAAGATTACGGAATGGGAATGGATTACGCCACGCTTCGTAAAGCCCTAAGATTAGGTATTTCAGACAAAAGACCTGGCAAAGATGTCGGATTTATGGGTATTGGTATTTACAGTGCTTTTCATCTTTGCAATACGCTAACTATTTATACTCGCAAGCGTGACAACTTGCCTTTGAAGTTGGAAATGAACTTTGAAGGTATGAGAAATCTTTTGTTAAATCAAAAGGAAAAAAGATTAAAAAATGAGATTACCAGCGATGAGCTAATTGATTTGCAGACATTGTTAGAATCATATATTGAGCTATCAGATAAAAATTCTTTGCCGGCGAGCGAGTATCCGGTTGAAAAGGGAACAAGAGTAGAACTCATTGGATTAGACCCGATTTTAGACGATTTGCTTAAGAAGTTTGATGATTTAGCTAGCTATTTGCGTGACGTAGTTCCGCTACACTTTAATAAAGAAAAATTTAAGTGGGCTAAAACTATTGAAAATAAAATATCTGAAATCTGTAATGAGAATGAGGCACATTTTGAATTGGTAAATCTTCAATTACAGGTTGGAAGCAGAATAGAGAAACTTTATAGACCCTATGAAGACAGTGATTTTAGCGATGATGCGCCAAGAGAACCTGAATTCAAGGAGATTAGGAAAGATAAAACATTCTTAGGAGTAGCCTGGGGTTGTCTTAATTCAACGCGAAACAGAATAGCCAATAAAGAATTAAGAGGTTTTCTTCTAAAAAAACAAGGATTTTCTATTGGTAAGAGAGAAAATTTAGCCCCCTTTTTTGGTCGCTCTAATACGCATTTCGATAGATATATAGGCGAAGTAGTTG
Organism: Pyrinomonadaceae bacterium; assembly: GCA_050998795.1. GTDB lineage: Bacteria > Acidobacteriota > Blastocatellia > Pyrinomonadales > Pyrinomonadaceae. The sequence goes on along the minus strand of JBPCPU010000232.1, from coordinate 4,334 downwards.
TGGTGCATCCTGAGATTTTACCTAATGCGGCTCGCAATGATCTAGAATTCTCAAATTTAAGAACTGTATTTGTGGCACAACTAAAAGAGGTTGTTGCTCAATTTTACAATCGCTTGTCAAACAATTTTCAAGAAACAACCCTTGCTTTAAAAATTATTGAAGAAAACGGAAATAAACTGAAAAAGTCTCTAACCAAATTTAATCCTAATGAAGATAATCCAGATACATTAATTGATTTGATTGCCGATTTGGGAGAAATCCAAAGCAACATAAAGAAAAAAATAAAAAAGATTAGCGGAGACAAAGTAGATAAGGCAAAAAAAGACGTTGAAACAGCCGAAGAATTGGAACAATCTGTAAAAAGCAGGTTAGCTGAATTAATTAGGAAAACTAAAAAGAGACAACAACAAAGACAAAATGGTTCGGCTTCAAAGGTGCAGATAGCTAAAAGATTATCGCAATACACGGCGGATGAAATAACTACAAAGTTTGATACACTTTCAGAATTGTTCGATTTCTTGGAGATAGATTTGTCTGAAGAAATGGAAGAAATAATTTCTTTGATTGATGAGAAATTTGTTCAAGCATTATCTACTTCAAAGGCTGATTACTACAGACTTCTCAACGAGTTAAAAAACGATATTTACAATCTGGAAATTTTATAAAACTTACCATGCCTCTCTCTTTTAACACGGAAGCGAAAAGTGTACTTCGGACAAATTGGGCAAAAGCAATTTTATCTTTTTTGCACGAAACGACGGGAAAGAAACTTTTCTATCTTGGGCTTCCGTCCGAAGAGGCTTTAGACATTCAAGAATGGCTTGAACATCTCGATATTATTTATGCCTTTAAATGTCGGGAGTATCCCAAAATGTCGGATGAATCGCAAAGTAGAGAGAAAGTCTTGGCATTAGACGATCTTTTGAGAGAATTGAATCGCCAAAAAAGAATAAGAAATTTTGAAGTGTTCGACGGCTATATTGAAGAAGTTGTTTTGAGAGGATATGACAATTCTCCGACTCCCAAAGAATTTTTACAATATGATACCGTTACCGTTTATAATCTCGATTACTGCAACAGCATAACTTCGCCGCTCGAATTTACCGATAATGTCGGAGATGTGAAAACAGCGTATAAATTTGAGGCTGTAAAAAAGTTAATGGAAATGCAGGCGGCTTTGCCTTTTCCATCCAAAAAATTTGTGTTGTTTTTAACTATTCATTGTAGCTTCAACGACGCTAATACTTCGAGTTTTCAAGGTAATCCGCCAGACGAGAAAATAAAAGATTATTTCAATAAAATCAACAGTCTTACGAAAGGCGGTAAAGCACCTTATCTGCTTAAGGCATTTGTTTTTTATAATCTTTCCCAATTTTTTCTGGCGAATAATTTTCTGCCTGAGTTTTTGCCTGTTACTCACTATATCGGAAATGGAAATAAACCGTTGTTATTTTTTACCGTCTTAGGAACACAGATCGAAGCCAAAGCAGGAATTCCAACGTCTTTACAGCGAGCAAACGAATTTTTAACCCGGAGTTTCCTTTCCATTGAGAAAAACAATTTCACTAATAATACAAATTTACTTGCTCATGGTGAGATTGAATGGCAAAATACTAATCCGTTAGTTCTATTTAAAAATTCCAAGACATATCAAAGATATTGGGGATAGATGAGCCGTAACATACTACTAATAGAACCAAGCTATGCCAACAAATATCCGCCAATCGGGTTGATGAAGATTGCCACGTATCATCGAATGCTGGGCGACAACGTGCGTTTTTTCAAAGGCGATTTGGACGATTTGGTTGTGGAACGGTTGACGGAAGAATGTTTGGAGCGGCTCGGCAAAATTGATGATTCCGTCAATTGGAAATCTAAACAAACGGCAATCAAACAATACATCAAATCTCCGAAGCTGAGTTCGTTGTGGGAATTGGATTTTGACAAAAGCAAGTTTAAAGAATTAGCGCTCAACTGTCTTTCCGATGTCGCGGATAAATTTCAGAAAAAACAATTTCCGAAATACGACCGCGTTTATGTAACGACGCTATTTACTTTCTACTGGAAAATTACGGTTGAAACGATTGAGTATTGTAAGGATTTGGTGAAAAGCCGAAAGCAGTTATTTGTCGGCGGCGTGTTGGCGACGCTGCTGCACGACGAATTGGAACGGGAAACAGGAATAAAACCGATGAAAGGTCTTTTGGACGTGGCGGGAATTTTAGACCCGAGAAGAGCCAAAGCACAAAATATCATCATTGATGATTTGCCGCTCGATTACTCGATTCTGGATGAGATTGATTACGAGTATCCAACGCAGAGCGCGTATTTTACTTTTATGACGAAAGGCTGCACCCGCAAATGCGCTTTTTGTTCAGTTCCCGTGCTTGAGCCGATTTATAAACCGAAAATCGAAACGCTCGACAAGTTCGGCGAAATAAAAGCGCGTTTCGGCGACCAGCAAAATTTGCTGCTGATGGATAATAACGTGCTGGCTTCGCCGAAATTTGCGGAAATTATTGATGAAATCAAAGCGATGGGATTTCACAAAGGCGCGACTTATACCGAACCGAACCAGTTGGAAATCGCCTTTCGCAATTTGGAAAGCGGTTACAACGATTTAGGTTTCACGCGCCGCTCTTATCGTTTGATGAACGCGCTTTTTCCGCGCCTTAAAGATGCAGTCAAACAAAATTATTACGATACGCTGGCAGATTACGGTTTGCTCCAAGAAGAAACCGTAACCAAAGAAAACATCTTGACGGCTTATCCGTTAATCGCCGACATCTACGAAAAGCATCGGAAAAAAGCACCGCGCAATCGTTATGTGGATTTTAATCAAGGAACGGATTGCCGTTATGTGACGGAAGAATTGATGCAGAAGATGAGCGAGATTCCGATTCGCCCGCTTCGGCTTGCCTTTGATTATTTAAGTTTGAAAGATAAATACAAAGAAGCGGTTCGGCTTGCCGCCAAATACGGAATCCGCGAACTCTCGAATTATATTCTTTACAACTTTCACGACAAACCCGCAGACTTTTACGAAAGGTTGCGGATAAACGCCGAACTATGTATCGAATACAGCGTAGCGATATTCTCGTTTCCGATGAAGTATATTCCGCTCTACGGCGAAGATTCCAAACACAGAAGTTTTACAGGCGAACATTGGAACAAAAAATTCGTGCGGGCGATTCAGTCAGTATTGAATGTTACTAAAGGTATTGTCGCGCCGTCGCATCGAAACAAAAAGATTTCATTTTTTGAAGAAGCCTTTGGTAAAAATCTCACCGAGTTTTACGAAATACTTTATATGCCGGAGGCTTATATTGTTTATCGCCATCAGTTTCGCTACGATTTGGGCTACACGGTAATTTGGGAAAACGAATACCGCGCATTGTCGGCGAATGACCGCGAAACGGCGCATAGAATTATCGAACGAAGCGATTTTTCAGCCGCCGCCATCGAGAAGGAAAACCCGTCGGAAATTGTCAGACAGTTTTTGCGGCATTATGATATTACGCGCCACAAAATTGACTTCAAAGATGTCAACTACGAAAAGACCAAAGCGAGATTCGACGAGATGATTAAAAGCGACAGATTTATTGAATTAACTTTGACTTATGATTTTGAAATTCCAACAAAACCAAAAAATAAGAAAGTGTTAAGGGCATAGGTTAATTTAGCAAAATCGGTAACGGTCGAGTAAAATTAAATAACAATGAAATGGCGAGTAATTTTAGAACCCGATGAAGAAACCGACGATTGGGCAGTTTGGTGTCCCGAACTGCCCGGCTGTGACAGTTGCGGCGAAACAGAAGAAGCAGCTCTGGAAAATATCCGCGAAGCAATCGAACTTTATTTATAATCTGATTCACTCCAATTAAATCCGTCCGCCGTCATCAAAGAGGTTTTCGTCTGATGGGCGAGAAAATTCGTCGTTATGCAGCACAAGAAATTGAGAGATTACCGGCAAAATACGGTTTTGAACTTATCTCGCAAAAAGGCAGTCATCGAAAATGGCGCGACCCAATTTCAGGCAGACAAGTTATTATGCCATATCACAGCGGACGAACTTTGCCTCTCGGAACACTTCGCAACATTTTAATTAACGCGGAAATTCCCGAATTTGAATGGAAAAATTAAAGCAAATTTCACTCGGAATTACGCGCAGACTTCTTTTGCACGAAATCAAATATATTTGCAATAATAGACATTATCGGAAATAAGAAATTTGCCCGCGAAGGCGAAAAGACGCGAAAAAAAAGATATTTTTAGAAAAACATCGGAACATTCAAGTAATTCAGACAAATGCGCGCGCTTATTGGCGTTTATTG
>JBPCPU010000210.1:0-3930 GCA_050998795.1 Pyrinomonadaceae bacterium | reverse complement strand
ACGTCGCTTATCAACCGGCTTATCGAAGATGAAAATGTTTATGAATTTGTTCGCAGCGCGGCGTTGGATTCGTGGTTGTGTCTGCACCGCGCAAATCTAAAAACACGCGAAGAAGTTATCGCCTATTATAAAACGCTGTTTGAAAAACCTTGCGAAGAAGAATCCTCTCTGCGCGGTTCGTTAGCCTGGCAGTGTCTCGATTTGAAAGCCGTCGAGCTGCTGCCGGAAATCGAGAAAAGTTACGCCGAAAATAAAATCGAACTGATGCTGATGGGCGATTGGAATGAATTTCAAAAGCTGATGGCGGAAGAAAAAAGCGGATTTTTAGACGGCACAGCCAAACATTACGATTTGGTTGACGATATGATTTCCGATGTTGAACCCTGGTATTGTTTCAGCGATCCCGCCGGTTATTGGCGTGAAAATGAAACGCCGCCGCTAAAATCTTTGCCGGATTTTAAACTCAGCGAAAGCGTTTTTTGGGAAAGCAAGATGGAAGGAACATTTGTGCGCGAAACGCCGAAGGTCGGCAAAAACGAGCCTTGCCCGTGCGGAAGCGGACGAAAATATAAAAAATGCTGTATGAATTAATACTCCGTAATTAAAGTTTGATAATGTTTTTAACTGCCCACGAAACACACCAAATAAACGAAAAAAAGAAATTTTTACTAAAAAGAAGAATTTATAAATTTTTCTTTGCGTCTTTGCAGTAAAAATAATTTTTTACTGATTTTTTCTCAATTTCACGATTTCGTCCAAAATTATATCCGCCATTTCGCGTTTGGTCATTAATGGAAGTTCAATTTTCTCGACGCTTCCGCGCCGCAGAATTATCGCAATATTCGTGTCTGTATTAAAGCCCGCGCCTTTTTGCGTGATGTCGTTTGCCACGATTAAATCCAGATTTTTCTTTTCCATTTTTGACTTTGCGTAATTGACGACATCGTTTGTTTCCGCTGCAAAACCGACGACAAGAAGATTTTCGTGGCGGTTTTTTGAAACATTTGCCAAAATGTCCGGCGTTTTTTCGAGTTCGAGATTAAAAGTATTGTTTTCTGTTTTTTTGATTTTCGCTTCAACCACATTTTTCGGACGATAATCGGCAACCGCCGCCGCGCCGACGAAAATTGTCGCATTCGGCAACTCTTTCATCACGGCTTGATACATTTCTTCGGCAGAAATTGCTCTGATAACTTTTACATTTTCCGGCGGTTCAGCCGTCGTTACGCCGCAAACAACCGTAACACTTGCGCCGCGCACTTGCGCCGCTTCCGCAACGGCAAAACCCATCTTGCCCGAAGAATGATTCGAGATAAACCGCACCGGGTCAATTGCTTCGCGTGTGCCGCCGACGGTTATCAAAAATTTTTCAGATTCCAGATTCCAGATTTCAGATTCCAGATTATAAGAATCGTTTTTTTCAAATTCGGACTTTGGACTTTGGACTTTGGACTCAAGAATCCGCAAGGCTTGATTGACGATATTTTCAACATCTTCCAATTTTCCCGTGCCGACGGTTTTGCAAGCCAATTCGCCCGCAATCGGCTCGACAAAATAAACACCGTCTTTTTTTAATTGCTCGATATTGCGCCGGGTTGCGGCATTTTCCCACATTGTTGTGTTCATCGCGGGCGCAAGCAAAACCGGCGCGGTTGAAGCAAGATAGGTCGAAGAAAGAAAATCGTCGGCGATGCCGCCCGCAAATTTAGCAATTATATTTGCTGTTGCCGGAACGATTAAAAGTAAATCAATCGTCTGCGAAAAGTTAATATGGGCAATCGGGTCGGGATTTTCCGGCGCATAATCGTCAACTAAAACATAACTTTCGGTCAAGGCGCGAAACGTCAAAGGTTGGATGAATTCGGTTGCGTGTCTGGTCATCGCCACGCGAACTTCGCAGCCGGATTTTTGCAAAAGCCGCAAAACCTCAATCGCTTTATAAGCCGCAATTCCGCCGGCAACGCCAAGTCCGATACGATATTTTTTGTTTTCCGACATAAAAATTATCCACAGAGTAACACAGAAGCAAAAAGATAAAAAACAAAGCAGAAATTTCCTGCAAACGTCAGCAAAATTTATGTTAAGATGTTCAAAGTAAAGAGAAAATGTTTGAGCAGCCGAATTTATTTGAAGCCGAAAGCAACAAACCTAATATCGAAAAAGTCTTGCTTTACGCTTTGGGAGATTTTCAGTCGCGCGGTTTAACCTTAGCCGGGCGCGAACTTCCGCTTGACCGTTTGCGCGGCGCTTTCAAAAGAGCGGCAAATAAATTCAGCCTGGAGGAGTTTTCTGATGAAAATATCGCGGAAACTCTGGAAAAACTCGGCACGAAAATTGTCAGAGTTCCGAATTATGTGGCAAAGCATCCGTTTCGCGTAACGGTTTCAAAAGATTTAGCCGAAAAGTCGAACAGGTTCTATCAAGAATTTCTGAAAAATGATTGAAGAGAAAATTCAAAAGTCAGACTTGCGGCAATATGTCGAAGAACATCGTCAAAGTATTGAAAATGCTCTGCGCGAATATCTGCCGCTGGCACCGTCGAAAATCGAAACACAGTTTAACGAAGCGGTTGAATACGCGCTGTTTTCCGGCGGAAAACGTCTGCGTCCGGTTTTGACTTTGCTCGGCGCGGAACTTGTCGGCGGAAAGACTGAAACTATTTTGTCGGCGGCGGCGGCTGTCGAGTTTATTCATACGAGTTCGCTGATTTTCGACGATTTGCCGTGTATGGACAACGCCGAAAAAAGACGCGGCAAAACCTCGCTGCACGAAAAATTCGGCGAAGGTTTGGCGATTCTTGTCGCTATCGGTTTTCTCAACGCTTCATACGGCTTGGTTTTCGTCAATCACGCCGGAACGCCGGAACGCGCGGTGCAAGCGCACTTTGAGATTGTCGAATGCGTCGGCGCGTCGGGAATGATTGGCGGACAATCGGTTGATTTGGCGTTGGCAAAAAGCGCAAATTCCAATGAATTTTCAAGCGAAGATTATAACTTTGAATCGGTCAGAAATCTGAAAACGTCGGCTTTGATGAGGCTTGCGCTGCGCGTCGGCGCGATTCTGGCGGGCGCAAACTCTCTTGAACTCACGCATCTTTCGAGCTTTGCCGAACTGCTCGGCGATGCTTATCAACTTTCGGACGATTTGCTCGATTTGGAAGAAGACGGTGAGATTTTTGAAGCGAAAAACACATTTGCAATTTCGCAAGGTCAGGAAACGGCGCAGTTGAAATTGACTAACATAATTGGTGAAGCCAAGCGCGTTTTGATTGAGAATTTTCCATCAAACGAGGCGCGAAGTTGTTTGATACAACTGACGGATTATTTGGCGGAAAGAAAAATTTGAAGCAAAATTATTTGGAGTGTCCTGCTTGAAACGCTAAAATAAAATTCAGAGGTATAAAAATGTCCACAGCAGTAAAACCAGATTCGATACTTTTTACTTTCGATGTTCGTCCGCTCAAGATGACCGATGAGGCATTTTATAAATTTTGTCAGCGTAACAAAAACTTTCGTTTTGAAATGAACGCCAAAGGAGAACTTATAATTATCCCGCCGACCGCGCTGGAAACGAGTGATAAAAACAGTGAAATAAATTTTCAACTTCGCGGTTGGACGAAAAAGGATAAAACCGGCAAATGTTTTGAATCCGATGGTTTATTTATCTTGCCGAACGGCGCGAAGCGTGCGCCCGATGCTTTTTGGATTTTAAAAGAAAAATACTTTGCGTTATCCAGAGAAGAACGTCAAGAAAAATTTGCGCAAATTGTTCCCGATTTTGTCATCGAATTGCGCTCAAAATCGGACAATCTGCGAAAACTGCAAAACAAGATGCGCGAATATATCGAAAACGGCGTTCGTTTAGGCTGGCTGATTGATCCGGCGGAAAAACGGGTTCATATTTATCGCGCCGACAAAACCATTGAGGTTT
>JBPCPU010000181.1:0-12563 GCA_050998795.1 Pyrinomonadaceae bacterium | reverse complement strand
CCGGGAGCGCGGGCATCCTGCCCGCAGAACGCACTTGCGTTCAAAATGTTTCGAGTAAATTCAGCGTCAGCGTCGAATTTTCGTGCTGCTGCACGATGGCGGGCAAGATGCCCGCGCTCCCGGTGTTTTAACTATTATCTATTGTCGGTTCGCCGCCCGCAATCTGCGTCGGATATTTTCCGTTCCAACAGGCGACACACGCCGAGTCTTTTTCAAATCCAATCGCTTCCAGCATTCCTTCCATCGAAAGATAACCGAGCGAATCGGCTTCGATATAACGGCAAACTTCTTCGACGGACATTTGCGCGGCGATTAAATCGGCTTTGCGCGGCGTATCAACACCGTAATAGCAAGGCGAAATCGTCGGCGGACACGAAATTCGCATATGGACTTCACGCGCTCCGGCATCGCGCACCATTTCGACAATTTTTTTTGACGTCGTGCCGCGCACGATGGAATCGTCAACCAAAACGACGCGCCTGCCTTCTATCAAATCGCGTATCGGATTCAGTTTCAGACGTACGCCAAACGAGCGAATTGACTGCGAAGGTTCAATAAACGTGCGCCCGACGTAATGATTGCGAATAATCGCCTGCCGGTAATTGATACCGGATTGCCGCGCATAACCGATTGCCGCCGCCACGCCCGAATCAGGAACGGGAACGACCAAATCCGCTTCCGCCGGATGTTCGATTGCCAGTTTTTTGCCCATTTGGTGACGTGATTGATTAACTGATTTTCCGAAAATTATCGAATCGGGACGCGAGAAATAAACATGCTCGAAGGCGCAGACCGAGCGCGGTTTTTCTGCAAACGGAAAAAATGAATGAAGCCCGTTCTCGTCAACTACGAGCATTTCGCCCGCTTCAATCTCGCGGATATATTCCGCGTCAATCAAGTCAAACGCGCAGGTTTCGCTTGCCACACACCAGGCATCTTTAAGTTTTCCCAAATTTAACGGGCGAAAACCGCGCGGGTCGCGCACGGCAATCAAAGCATTCGGCGTTAAAAATAAAAGCGAAAACGCGCCTTCGGTTTCCTTCAAAACCTTGGCGGCGGCTTCGATTGCGTCTTTTGCTTCACTGCGGGCGATGCCGTGCAAAATCGTTTCGGTGTCGGAGGTGGAAGAAAAAATCGCGCCTTGTTTTTCCAATTCCTTGCGTTTTTCATTGGCAAACGGCAAATTTCCGTTGTGGCAGACGGCGATTTTTCCGTGCTGGCAAGTTACTGAAAACGGCTGAACTTCTTTTATCGTATTTTTTCCCGCCGTCGAATAACGAGTATGTCCGATTGCGCTTGTGCCTTTTAGATTTTTCAATACTTCTTTGTCCAAAACATCGGCGATAAGTCCCATCGAGCGAAACTGGTAAAGCTCCGCGCCGTCCGATGAAACAATGCCGCAGGCTTCCTGTCCGCGATGTTGAAGCGCAAAAAGTCCGAGTTGCGTTAATGTGGAGGCTTCGCGGTGTCCGAAAACTCCGAAAACTCCGCATTCTTCTTTGAATTTGTCGAGCAGGAAATTCATTTTAGATGTAAATGATTTGATTTATCATTTCGTCCGCCGTGAAGTCGTTCAAAATAGTAATCAAGCGACGGGCAATTTCTTGAGGCGAATTGTCGGCGGCAATAATAATTCCGCAATGATTTTTGCCCGAAGCAAAATAATCTTTCGCCAATTTTTCAAAGTCAACGCGATTATGAGTTAAAATGGCATAACCTTGCTCGTTTGCATATTTTAATTGTTTAGGGTCACTAGTTCCTTTGCGCCCGACTTCTTGTGTCGTTACAGCTTTGAACCCGTGCGAGCGAGCTATTTTGGCAATCAAGACGTGAACATTCTCGTCCAAATAAGTTTCGATGAAGAGTTTGTTCACAGATTTCTCACTAATGGATGAATCAACTCCTTCGGTATCCGATTCTTTTCTATATATTCGTTGATTTCCGCTTGATTGTCGCTGTAATAACTAAGTGCCTCAAAAATTTCCGCTAATGTCAAATGCGGAAGTCCAACCGGAATTTCTTCGGGCGGAACGCCTCTGCGCCACGTTTCCACAATAGTGCGAACCGGTGTTCGCGTCCCTTTAATAATCGGCTCGCCGCTTAAAATTTCTTTGTCCGAAGTGATATAACGATATGCAACTGCTGTGTCCATAAAATTGATTTTAACAGAATGACTAAGAAAAATTTATTTATCATTTATATTTTGCCACAGAATTTAATGAGAAAACAGTTGATAAAGTTACGCGGCAGTTAAACTTTCAAAAACGATTTGAAGAAATCGGCAAACTGTTAGAAAATTTCATAAAACTAAGCAAAACGGTTTGGAGAAACAATTTGTCTGAAAAAATCTACCGCGATTCGGTTCACAACATCATTCGCCTGAAAACCGACAGCGAAGAAGGCAAACTGCTGGTTCGCTTGATTGATACGGCGGAGTTTCAACGCTTGCGGCGCATCAAACAACTCGGACTCGCGCTGTTTGCCTATCAAGCGGCGGAACATTCGCGTTTTACGCATTCGCTCGGCGCGTTGCATTTGGCGACGCGCACGCTCGATAAACTCAAAACGAAATATGAAATTTCCGCCCAAGCGCAAACTGCGGTCAGAGTCGCCGCACTTCTGCACGACATCGGACACGGCGCATTTTCGCACGTTATCGAAACGATTCTCAATTTTCATCACGAAAATTTTACGATTGAAGCGGTTTTGAGCGAGGCGACCGAAGTCGGGCAAGTTTTGCACGAGTTTTCGCCGCAACTTGCCGAAGATGTCGCCGCCATTATTCGCGGAAACTTTCGCCCGATGGCATTAGCACAGCTTGTTTCATCGCAGCTCGATGTTGACCGAATGGACTATCTCCTGCGTGATTCGCTGATGACGGGCGCAAAATATGGTATTTACGATGTCGAATGGATAATCAAATCGCTCGAAATTGACGAGAAAAACGACCGGCTTTATGTTTCGGCGCGTGGAATTTTCGCCGTCGAAGATTATCTGCAAGCGCGTTATTATATGTTCCGGCAGGTTTATTTTCATCGCGTTTTGCGCTCGGCGGAAACGGTTTTGCGTTCGCTTTTGCGCCGTGCTTTGGAACTTTTTCAAAGTGGTAAGAGCGTTTGGTTTGCCAAAGGAACGCCGTTTGAGAAAATTTTAAAAAGCGAAAAATTATCTTTGAAAGAGCATTTGGAATTAGACGACGTAGACGTGATGTTTCACATCAAACAATGGCAAAATTCTGATGATAAAATTTTGTCGGATTTATCAAAGCGTTTTTTGAATCGCAAACTTTTCAAGATTTTTGACCTCGATATGCCGGAAAATGAACGGCAGGAATTTCTCGACAAAGCGCGAAAGTTAGTTGAAAATGCCGGTTTCGACGCAAGCTATTATTTTGTCGAAGACCGCGCGGGCGACGTGCCGTATTATTTTTATACGAAAAATTCGACCGAACCGAAAAATCTGATTTATGTCGAAGAAGGTTTTTCGCATCCGCAAATCAAGGAAATTTCTGAAGTCAGCGCGGCGGTGCGCGGTCTGCAAAAAAGCTATCAAATTCACCGCGTTTGTTTTCCGCCGGAATTAAAGGGAGAAATTGCAAAACTTTATCACAGGTGAACACAAGAAAATTTACAGGGATAGACAGGATGAACAGGATAATTAATTTGAAAAATTCGTGCTTATCCGTGTTCGTCTACGGACTAATTTTGCTTTTTAATTTTTCTGTCTTCGCACAAATGAAAATCGCCGTTCTTCTTCCCGAAAAAAATGTGCAAAGCGAAAAATTTGCCGATAATTTAGAAACTTCTCTTTCACCAAATTTCAAAATTTTAGACGACTCTTTAAGCGAAATTGCTTTTGTTTCAGCCAAACCCGAAAAACCTTTTAATCTTTCGCTGGAAGACGCGAAAAACATCGGCGCGGCAATCGGCTGCGATTATTTTTTGCTGATAAAAGCGGAAAATTTAGCGCGGTATTCGTTTGAAAAAAAAGAATATCACGAATCTTACGCCGCCGTTTATGCGGTCAGTTCCCGGACAGGTCGGCTCGTTTTTTGGAAACTCGTCAGCGGTGAGGCTAAAAAACCGGATGAAGCCGAAAAGAAATTGTTTGACTCGATACCGGATTTATCGGCGGAAATTTCAGATAAATTGAAAACCGCCGCAAAGAAAGAATTAAGCGAAAAACCTGCACAAAAATTAGAAGAATTGCCCGCCGAAAGTTCACCGGAAGCCAAAAACTTTCGTCCGCCGCTGCCGTATCAACGAATTAAACCGCCATATCCGCGCACGGCATATCTTTACAGCATCGAAGCGACGGTTGATATTGAAATTGATATAGACGAAACGGGTAAAATCAGACGAACTGAAATCGTCCGTTGGGCAGGTTTCGGTTTGGACGAATCGGTTAATGAAACTATTCGCAAAATGAATTGGAAAGCTGCCGACCGCAATGGAAAAACTCTGCCGATGCGCGTTTTATTGCGCTATAATTTTAAGAAAATCGAACCCGAAGAACAATAAAGATTTAGCCACAAACAAACGCGCATTAGACGAAAGATTATAAATTTAACGTGAGTTCGGGATAAGCCGTCAAAGACGGCGGCTTATTTGTAGCCCACAGCGCAAGCTGTGGGAACGCGATGATTGAAAATATAAGCTGTCGAAGACGGCGACATAAATTTATGCCGCCGTTTTCAACGGCTAGACTCAACTATTATATTTCTTCCCACAGTTTGCACTGTGGGCTACAAATATGCGCGTCGGTTTCACCGACTTAAAACCAATTTCTTATCCCGAACCGGCGTTAAATTTAAGTTTTTTCGTGTCCTTTTGTGTTTGTTCGTGGCTGAAATTTCTTATTAACTTTCATTCTCAAGTAATTTCTTCGCTTCCAAAAGGCTTTTCAAATGCGCCTCGCCGACCTGCGGATAATACAAATCCAACGACTCCATTTTGTTGATAATAATGTTTGAAACGACGACGCGCGTGAACCATTTGTTATCGGCAGGCACGACGAACCACGGCGCGTCTTTGGTGCTGGTATTTTGCAATGCGTCTTTGTAAGCGTTCATATAATCGTCCCAAAAACCGCGTTCTTTTACGTCCGCCGCGGAAAATTTCCAATTCTTTTCCGGCGTGTTGATGCGTTTTAGAAACCGTTTTTTCTGTTCTTCTTTAGACACATTCAGGAAAAACTTTAAAACCTGAATGTTATTTTCCCCCAGATAAGTTTCAAAGTTGCGAATCTGTTCAAAGCGTTTTTGCCAGATGTTTTTATCGGCTTTTGCTTTTTCGGATAATTGCTGAAACTGTAGGATTTCGGGATGGACGCGGACGACGAGAGTTTCTTCGTAATAAGAACGATTAAAAATCCCGATGCGTCCGCGTTCCGGTAGTTTTTTCATCGAACGCCACAGATAATCGTGGTCTAATTCTTCGCTCGAAGGCTGTTTGAATGATGTAACTTCACAGCCCTGCGGATTCAAACCGCTCATTACGTGCTTGATTGCGCTGTCTTTGCCAGCCGCGTCCATCGCCTGAAAAATTATCAAAAGCGCGTGATTATTCTGCGCGTAGAGAATATCCTGGAGTTCCGCCAACCGTTCAATGTTTTTCTCTAAATCTTTGATTGCCGGATTTTTGTCTTGATAATCGCCGGTAAAATCGGTTTGATGATTTTTCAAATTTAACTTTTTGCCTTCCGGCACGAGAAATTTTTCAATGTTCATAGTGATATAAAAATTAGCGGTTTATAGATAAAATTGCAATTCTAAATGACTTGATTCGGCTATTTTACTTTAGTATTTTCGCGTAAAAACTCCACAATTACAGGCTTAACTACTTGTGCGCCCCAACCGTTAAAGTTGTAATCAAAGCCGTGCTGCGCGTAAGGTATGAAAAGAACTTCGTGCGGCACGTTTGCTTCCTTTAATTTATCGGCAAGCAGATACATATTCACGCTTCTGACTAATTGGTCTTGTCCGCCGTGAATGAGCAAGGTCGGCACAGTGTTTGAAGAAACGTGCGCGACGGGCGATGCAAGAATAAAACGCTCGCGTATTTCATCTGATTCGTGCGGATTTCCGCCGAGAAAATCAGCAAGCACGGCGCGTCCGTTAATGACAAATTCATTTGCCGGATTGTCATAAGCCCATACCAAATCAGTCGGCGCATAAAAAGAAACAACCGCACGGACATTTTCGTTCGTTTCCTTCGTTTCCTTCTCCACACAACTTGCGGGAAGCCGCGTATCATCGGCGGAATAAGTAGAAAGCAAAGCGAGATGCGCTCCGGCTGAACGTCCGAGCAAAGCAATCCGTTCAGGCGAGATTTTGAACTCCGCCGCGTGTTCCTTAACCCATCGGACGGCGCATTTGACATCTCCGGTTGCCGTTTGCCAATTCGGTTGCGGCGCAAGCCGGTAATCAATATCAAAAACCGTGAAACCTTCCCGCGCCAGCCACCGATTCCACTGCGGAAAGTCGCTTCGTCCGCCGCCGTTCCACGAACCGCCGTGAACGACAATGACACCCGCGCCATTTTTTATCGCATCATCCGGCGGCAAATAAACATTAAGTTTCAATTCGGTTTCGTCAATGCGAGCAAAAGTGTAAGTTGTAAAATCTTCCTTTTTACTCTCAGAATCGTTGTTTATTCCCGACAATCCGCTGAAATACTGCTTCGGCGAAAGTGAAACATTTTGTTCCCGCGCCGCTGACATAACACTTAAAAGCGGGTAAAGTGAAATAATGAAAGCAATACAACCAATTATTAAAGAAATAAACCATAAATTTCCGTTTCTATAAAAGACGCGGGCAACCACACCGCAGACAATCCCAAGCAAGGCAAGCGCACCAAACCACAAACTCCATTCGCCCGCCGCCACGGAAAAAAGCCAAACGTAATAAGAAGGCGCGGGGACAATAATCCAAATTACTGCCAGCAGTGCAAGCGTGTTTATGGTTATTGATACAAAATTTAAGAAACGGTCCATTCTTGTTTTGCAGACAACTTAAAGGGCGCGAACAAAACAGCAGTTCACTTCGCAAATTGCCGCACAAAATAAACATAACATTTAAGCCTTGATTCGCAATTGCGAATCAAGGCTTAAATGTTATGTTCTGTTACGCGGTTGAATGCAGAAACACGCACGTAAGTGTGCAAAGTTTCAGAACACACTTATGTGCGTGTTTCTGCAATTGAATTTACTTACATTTTGAATAACCGCAATCGCGGCAAAAATCACAACCTGAAGCGTGTTCGAGCTGCCCTTTGCATTCGGGACAAGTCCCAATCATACTCGACATTTTTGTTTCGGTTGCGGTTTCAGAAACATTCGTTACGGATTTGCTGATTTGTCTTTCCGAAGCCGGAAGATTTTTCAAACGCCGGTCAATTAATAAAAGACATTCGGCAACCGCTTGTTCGGGCGATGTCAAAAGACGTTCATTAAACCAAACGGCGTGCGTCGCGGTAACTTTGTTCAAACTGCGGGCGACTTCCCGGACATCAAATCCGCCGCGCAACATTCTCGAAGCCAGCAGTCCGACACCTTCGGAAATCGGTCCGGTCGCAAAAACTTCCAATACCGCTTCGCCGTTGTGATTGACCGTTACATAAAGATTTACGTTGTCAAACGGAATGCGCCACGTCGAACCTTGCAATTCACGCGGACGGTCAATCGTTTCCGCCTTTGTTGGTTTCGCCTTGGAAATAGTTTCCGTCGGAAGCGTCGTTAATTCGTTACATTCGTCAACCACGATTTGCTCAACCGTTTCTTCCGCTTTCTTTTCTTCGGTTTTCATCGAAGTCAAAACCTGTCCTTCGCGTGAGCCGTCGCGGTAATACGAAACGCACTTGCAGCCCAAATCTCTCGCCAGACGATAAAGCTCGTCAACCGATTCGACCGTATCGTCGCTTGCGCCGTTGCAGGTTTTCGACACCGAATTATCAACATTGCGTTGCGCCGACGCGAGAACCTGAACGTGCTGTTTCGACGTGATATTCATCGCCGAAATAAAATACGGTGGTAATTTATCTTCGTTTTCGACAACAAACTGCGCGGCGCGTTTGATTGATTCTTCGTCGGTTTGGTCAACTTCGATGCCCAACGCTTCCGCCGCGAGTGTATGAACGTAAGTCCGCGTTCCAATCGTGTCCTGGCGAACATACGCCCACGAGAAATTCGGTTCGCAACCGCTTGAAGTTTCGGCGACGAGGGAAATCGTTCCGGTTGGTGCAATTGTCGTCGTTTCATAATTGCGCGGCGTTAAAGGCGTATCACGCGAAATACCGATTTCGTCGTAAATAAATTTAGCGTAGGCTTCGCGGTTTCCTTCAAATTCGGGAAACGCGCCTTTTTCCGCGCCTATCTTCAAAGACGCTTTCCAAGCCTCGCGTCTGACAAAGCCCATCACCTTGTCCATTAAATCAATCGAATCTTGTTCGCCGTAAGTGATTTGCAGTTTCAAACATAAGTCGGCGAAACCCATAATTCCCAAACCGACCGGACGCGTTCTTTTAACCACGTCGTCAATATCGTCGAGCGGAAAATCGCCCGCGTCAATCACGTTGTCGAGAAACTGTGTGCTGAGCTGCGTAACTCGCGCGAGACGTTCCCACTCAATAGATTCATCAGGATTTGTACCGTCGCCGACTTTTTTGTAAAACTTCGATAAATCAACGCTTCCGAGGTTGCACGAATTTGAAAAATGGAGGAACTGCTCACCGCATTGCCGGTTGTTAATATATGAAAACATTGGTTTTCCGCGTTCGGAGAGTGATTCAAACCCACCGATAAAGAAGTTGTGAAATTCGTCCACCGTGCCGTTATAGACGGTTTCTTCACCGTCGAAAACAACCGAAACGACTTTGTGATTAGTCATCGAAGCGGCTTCCTTTAAAGATGCGTAGGTGCGAAACGGACTTGTTTTTCTGGAAATTTCAAAACTAATTTCTCTCGCCTGACACGCTTTTACCCAATCTTTCTTTTTAACTGCGCCGTTAGCCTGACAATCCAAAAATACCTCAACTTGTTCCGCTCTGAGTTTGGCTTTTCTTCTCTCGTGTCCGGCTTTCGAGTTAGCAAGCCGGTCGGTTTCCCAATTCGGAATTGTGTTTCGATAAGAATTCAGAGCGCAAATCGCCGAACAAACGCCGCTTTCACGACGAAACGGCTTGGTTATGAAATGAACGCCGCAAACTTCGCAATTTTTGTTGATGTGAACACAGCCGTCAACAAACAGGCAATCATAACCCTGCGCCGTTAAATCCAAATAAAGCCGCACGGAACGCGGGTCTTTGTCGAAATGTTCCAAGCCGAGTTCCGCCGCCGCCCATTTTGCCAAACCTAATACGCCGCCTAAATGGTCGTTGCGCCATTTGGAAAATTGAGTCGGCAAGCCGCGTTTCCCGGCATAATTCGCCCATTCTTTTGCCGAAAATCTGCGCCATAATTGTTTGGTCAATTCTAACGCGCAGGTCTTTAAATCTTCGTTGCTGAATCCGCTGAATCTGCCGTTTTTCTCTCCGCTTGTGGCGACAGACATATTCTGGCGATAGTCTGTCCATTTTTCCTCGCTCCATTCAGTTTGAGCGCGAACCATCGGATTATTTTCACCTTTCATCAAGTCGCCGTGCAGACGGTCGTGCGCTTGCACGGACATCACTTGCAAATTTTCAGGACTGTTATTTTGAGCATTAAAATCTTTATGATGAACGATGTAACCTGACGGAATATATTTCAAATTTTGATGAAATTGCGCGATGAGCCGATGTTCGGCTTTATTAGTTTTCTGTTCGCTGGTATTTACCCAAACATAGTCTTGCGAGCGTGAATTGGCGGTAGGAAACAAATCTTTGAGCGAAGCGTGAAAGCGTGTCATAATATGCAGGCTGTCGCCTTTTTGCAATTCGTCAACTCGTTTATAATCGCCGCCTCTAATCAAAAGTTTGTGATTAGCCGTCGCTCTGATAATCGAGCCGTCGTCCAAAGTAACCTTATAGACTGCTTTCTTGTGTCCCGTAATTCGCGGATTACGCATCGTGCGAATAACGATTTGACCGCGTTCATTTAAGGCATAAACGGGAACATCCTGACCCGCTTCGGCTAATTCTTTGATCGGCACATTACCGCGCCCGTCAGCTACTGCTACCAAAGTTTCGGCGGTGACGCACGGATTACTCGCGTAAATCGGACCCATCGAAGCCATCATATGATTGTGGCGATTTACTTGGTCAATGAACGCGATTCCGGGTTCGGCGTATTTGTGCGCCGAAGCGATAATTCGATTCCAAATGTCGGGCGCGTAAACCATTCCGGGCGCAGGCGGCTCTTCAATTTCGCAATCGAACAAATCGGCGTTTTCAAAGGCGAGTTTGTCGGCAAAAGTTACAGTTTCGCCGTTCGGTCGGCGATAAACAACGTAATCCGTTCCCGTTACCGCGTCGAAAACCGGCTGCGTCCACGCTTCGCCGTCAAATTCGCTTTGAAACCACTCTTTATTGTCAACTGCTTCTAAAAATTTATCGGTAACATTGACGGAGATATTGAAATTCGTGAGCGAATGCTGGTCGTTTTTCGCGTGGATAAAACGAAGCAGGTCCGGATGAGAACATCTGATCATTCCCATATTTGCACCGCGCCGCACGCCGCCTTGTTTGACGACTTCGGTCATCGTGTTGACGATGTTCATAAACGAAACCGGACCAGAAGCCACGCCGCGCGTCGAATTGACCATCGCGCCCGCCGGACGCAGAAATTCGTAAGTCATTCCCGTATTGTGAACCATCGCCAAACCGCCGATGCCCGCCGCGTAAGTGTTCCAATCCGCCACGCTCAAATCGTAATAATCTTTGCGTTTTGCGGCTTGTTTCACTTCGGAAACTTCTAAGCCGTATTCTGCAATGCGGGCTAACAATTCACCGGCTTTGTCGCCTGCTTCCGTTATTAGTTCGCCGATGCGTTTGAGCGCGTCGCGGTTGCAGCGTCCTTGCGTATCGCACGACCAATAATTTAATTCCTTCGCGCATTCGCCAACCGTCGCCGAACCGCGTTTTGAAGCCAAGCCCGAACTTTGCAGTTTTTCACGCCACGGCGCGATTTCCACTTTTAGACGGTCTTGTTTGCGGCTTGAACTCTGCAATCTACTGCGGCGAAGTTCAGAAGCCATATATTGCGCGATGTCCGTCGCCAGTTGATTGACTTGCGGCAAAATACAAATCTGGACTTGATAATTTATATTTTTGCTTCTGCCCGTCGGTTGTTTTTCCTGCACCCGCGGCTGATAACCCAACAGCGAACACAACGCGGCTAAATCTTGCGCCATTTCCGAACTTTCAGTTGAATAAGAGGGCGAACCTTTTTGGGAAAAGGAACCTTTGCGGTCCATCAAACCTTGGAAAAACGCCCGCACCACACTTAACGGTGATTTGGCAATCACTTCGGGAACACGAATAAATTTGCCCTTCGCGCCGTAGTTTGCCAAACCGCAAGCCTCAAAAACGGTATGCACGGCTTCTTGTTTGAAAGTCGTCAGGCTGTAAAGTCCGCGTTTGTCTTGGTAAATATTGAGATTCGCGCCGAGTTGTTTCAAAACTTCTTTGGCTTTTTCCAAAACGTCGGTTCTGCCCGAAAAAAGGCGCAAGCGATGAAGTCTTTGAGTTTTTACATAATCGAAACAACCGTCGCCCAAAGCAAAGCCGACCAACCACGCCAAATCTTCATCAACCGCGTGACCTCTGACAGTTTTGTATTCGTCATAAAGCCAATAATCATCGGGACGCGAAGGACTTAAAATAACATCGCCCATTTTTACCTTGTCGGCGCGAACTTCGACGAGCTGCGTTCCGCGCAAAACCATAAACGGATGCCACGCGCTTGTTTGAACTTTAATGCCTTGTCGCGTTTTGACGGTGATTTGGTCTTTGTGCGGCACGTCGAATTTCCAAACGTGCGTAGCTTGGCGCAAACCACTTTCGCCTGTCTGTGGATTTAATGAAACGGTTTTGATATTCAAATCTTCGACGTTATAAGCCGTTCCATATCCGCTTTGAACGCCCGTGCGCCCGTCGCTTGTCGTCCGATTAAATAAAACTTCAATCGGTTCTAAGCCGCAAAAAGAAGTCCACACCCGCGAATCAGCCGCGACGCAGCCGCCGCCTGTCTGATGAATAATTGCCGCCGCTTGCGCGTGTTCCATAATGCCGTTAATAGAATCGGGAACATTTAAAACAAAGCATGCAGCAAGCTGACCTTTCGGTTTGCCCGCATTTACTAAACAAGGTGTATTCGGAACAAATTCGCGGTTGAGCATTATTTCCGTCATCGAATTGTAGAAATAATCTCTTTCAATCAAATCTTGTTCGGCGGTTGAAACATGCCCGACGACGCGGCGCACAATGTCGTCCCAAGTTTCAAGCGGTTCGCCCTGCTCATCTTTGAGCGAATAGCGTTTGCCGACAACTTTTTGACCGTTCAAACCAATCGGTTTGATTTCGCGCTTGGGGGAAGTTCCCGTGCCGTTTCCGTTTGATTTTCCGTTTTTGGCGACAATACTGCCCGAC
>JBPCPU010000178.1:0-71084 GCA_050998795.1 Pyrinomonadaceae bacterium | reverse complement strand
GTTGATAATTATTCCGTTAAAATCCATCAAAATTGCTTTAATCATTAGTTTCGGATATTCCTTGTTTATTTGGTAGTGTTTTAGATTATATGCTCAATGAATATTAAAATTTATTACTTCGGAATAGCTGATAGATGATAGATTATTCGGATTTTATCCATCATTTTTTATCTATCATCTTTCATCTATTCCGAATAGTGTTTTCCTTCAGCATAAATTGTGAAACACTACAGTTTAATTTAAGCGTAACAAAATTTGTATTGTTCTATTGTAAAACCTTAGCGTCAAACACATTGCCGCGCCCGAGAATGCCGTTCGGGTCGAACGCGCGTTTAATCTCCGCCATTTCATTCAGGTAACGCTCGCCATACATGACATACAGATAATGTTTTTTGAGTTTACCGATGCCGTGTTCGGCTGAAACCGTGCCGCCGAGCATTACCGCCTGCGCGATAAAACGACCGTAAAGATGTTTCGCCTTAACCGCTTCGTCTTCCGTTTTCGGAATCATATTCGCGTGCAGATGATTGTCGCCGATGTGTCCGAAAATGACATACTCCAAACTGCTTTCATTAAGTTTCTGTTTATAAAATCTTAAAAATGAAGCGAATGTATCATCCGGCACAGCCATATCCGTGCCGACTTTCTTTTGTTTGTAACGCACAATCCGTTCATTGACGGCGACGGGCAATGTGTGGCGAAATTCGCGCATTTTTTCCAGGTCTTGCTCGCTCGTCGTGAACCAGGAAGTTTCGAGTTCGGCATTGTGCCTTTCAAACAGTTCGTTCCACTGCTCGAAAAGCGCGTCTTCGTTTTCGTCCGTCGTTTCCTGTTCAAAAAATATCGCGCCTTTCACATCTTCGGGAACTTCGGGAAACTTTTCGGCGATGAATTTTAAGGAATTTTCATCAAAATACTCTAAAAGAGTCGCATCAATGCGATTTTGGGCTTTGGACTTTGGACTTTGGACTTGATTTTCTCTTTCCTCAAACGAAATTTTCCGCGCTTCGTCGGCGAAATTCAGCAAATCTTTTTCATCTTTGAAGAACACAATGCCGCTTAGAAAGCCTTGTGGTTTGGGCAGAAGTTTTACCCGGATTTCCGTTATCACGCCCAAAGTTCCTTCGCTGCCGATAAACAAATCAATCGCGTCTAAATTTTCTGCCGAAAAATATCCCGAAGTGTTTTTGCGCGTGTCCGGCTGCCGATATGTCGGGACTTTGGCTTTTAGTTTATTGCCGCTTTCGGTTTTTAGTTCGATGATTCCGTCTTTGGCAAAATTTTCGCCGCGCTTTAAGTCCAGGATTTCACCGTTCGCCAGAATGATTTGCAGTCTTTCGACAAAATTTCGCGTCGCGCCGTGTTTAAAACTTCTTGCGCCGCTGGCATTTGTCGCTACCGTGCCGCCGATTTGACAACTCCATTCGGTCGGGTCGGGCGGATAAAATAAGCCTTGCGCTTCAACCGCTTTTTGCAAATCGTTTAAGATTACACCGCTTTGCACAACCGCAAAATTTTCGTTTATTTCCTTAATTTGATTGAATTTTTCGAGCGAAACAACATAACCGCCGTCAGGAATCGCGCCGCCGACAGTTCCGGTTCTCGCGCCGGAGATTGTCACGGGAATTTTGTTTTCATTAGCTTCCCTGAGAAGTTCCGCGATTTCTCCGGCAGTTTCCGGTATAAAAAGTTTGTCGGCGTGTCCGCCTTGCAGATTGCTCGCGTCAACCAAATAATTTTGCAGTTCGTCCAATTGAGTTTTTACTTGCATATCTTTAATTCGTAAATCGTAAATCGTAAATCGTGTTTAGAATTTACTGAAATATTAGCTTATAAACAATTTATCCATAATTTACGCTTAAACCATAATATCAAATATCTATTTACGATTTACGATTTACGATTTACGATTTACGATTTAGCTGATTGCTCTCAGAAGTGCTTCGCGCATTTCTCCGGCGGTTGCCCAGCGCATTTCGACTTCCTTGGCAATAGCGGTTTCGATGACGGCGGCGACGCGCAGGGGAATTTCAGGCAAGCGTTGTTGAATCGGCACAATCGGTTTTTCAAAAATCGCTTTGACGGTTTCTGAGATTCCGGCGCGAGGTGAAAGGTCAAGTGCGTGTGCGCCCGTCATCAGGCTGTAGGCGGTCATTCCGATTGCGTAAATATCTGACGGCGGACGCACTTCCTTAAAATCTCTGACTTGTTCGGGCGGCATATAAGCAATCGTTCCCGCCACGTCGCCGACCATTGTTACTCCGCTCATTCCCGATTGTTTGAAACTTTTCGCCAAGCCGAAATCCGTTAATTTTGAAATATAATTCGGAAATGCACCGTCAACCAGAATGTTTTGCTCTTTAATATCGCGGTGAACAAAACCCAAAGAATGGGCAAAATCAAGCGCGGCAAGCGTTTGTTCGATGATTTTGACAACTTCCAGATATTTCAGTTTGCCGCCGTGATGTTTGACGAGCTTGGAAGCGTCCATTCCGCCGACATACTCCGACACAAGATAAACAATACCGTTGTGTGTTCCGTGTTCGATATAGCTGACGATATGCGGGTGCTGAAGGCTGGCGGCGACTTCGATTTCACGGATAAAACGCTTGAGTGATTGTTCACTGACGGCAACTTCCGGCAAAAGTGTTTTTATCGCCACGGCACGACCGTTTGAAACAGAGCGTGCCAGCATTACGCTTCCCATTCCGCCTTGTCCAAGCATTTTAATCATCTGATAACCCGGAATCGGCTGCGGATTTTTCTTGAGTTTTTCGCGGCAGTCATCGCAAACATATGAGAGTTTGGCATCGGGACGCGAGGCTTCGGCTTTTGACGGAATTCCGCAGTTTAGACATTCAATCGTAATTATGGAAGGAACGGTTTGATTAAAGCCCTGCGGCGTTTGTGAAGAAAATTCCAAAGTCGAATCCGTCGTAACTTCAACTTCCAAAACCGTTTCGCCGCCCTGAATGCGGTCGCCGTTGACCAAATGCGCCGTTTCAACTTTAATGCCGTTGACGAAAGTTCCGTTGGTTGAACCTAAATCACGCAAAAAACACTGCGGCGGCGCAATTTCCAAAAGGCAGTGATTGCGCGAAAAAAAACGGTCGTGCGGTAAGCAAAACTGTGAATCTTCGCTTCGCCCAATCGTAAAAGTTTCGTGCTGTTCAAACGTGAAAACGCGCCCGGTTTGCGGACCCGCAATCACGCGCAATGTTACGCGCATCATCTAATAATTTTTCCAAACATTTTTAAGATTTAAGATTTAAGATTCAAAATTCAAAATTGAAATCTTAAATCTTAAATCTTAAATCTTAAATCTTAAATCTTAAATCTTATTCGGCTTTTATTTTATGCTTCCCAAAATAATAAATAAAATAAAAATAAAAGAACCGACAACACTAACTGCTCCAAGAATCAAACCGGCAATCGCCATCCCGCGTCCGCCGTATTTCATCGAATCTTTATTGGCGTTATTCATTCCCAGATAGCCGGTTATCAGCGCGGCAATACCAAGCGGAAAGCCACCGTAACAACAAAATAGCACGAAGCTCAAAATTCCTAAAACCAACGAAACCGTCGGCAAAGTTTGGTCTTGTCCGTGCGTCAACATCGGCGGCGCAAAAGGCTGATTTTGTAAATTCGCCTGATTTTGCCAAGGCGAAACGGGCGCGGGATTTTGCCAATTTGCCGGCTCGGACGCTTGCCAGTCCTGATTGGTAATGCGCGGCGGATCCATAAACAATGTCGGCGGAGCGTCGTCGCTTGATTTTGTCAATGTTGCGCCGTCATTCAAACAATAATTTTGTTCATTATCATTATAGGTTTGACTGCATATCGGACAAATCTTCATCTTCTTTTTCTCATTTTTCTCGTGAAAGTAGAAAACAATTTCAACTATTATACGTTATTTCCCCCGGGAAAAGGCAAAGCGAAGTTTATTTATAGCTAAATGTCAGTGTAAATCAAAACCGCACTGCCCGCAAAATTTGATGTCCGGCGGGAATCTTCCGCCGCACCGCCCGCAGATTTTTTCGACTTGTCGGGGAGCATTTTGCACAATGTTTGATTGAAGTCCAACTGACTTACCAACCGGCAAGCCGCCCGTTTGACTAATATTTAAACCGCAGCGTCCGCAAAATTTTGCGGACGCGGGCAAATTTGCCGAACAACGCGGACACGGAAAACCTTGTTTGTTGTCGCCTTCGCTGATAACGGAAAAAGAACGATTGCCGCACCGCCCGCAAAATTTCACGCCTTCGGCAAAACGTGAATTGCAACTGGTGCAAGCGACAATTCCCGGCAGTAGACTCGAATGAACGCCACCGTCGCCGCTTGCCTGCGAAGGCGACGGTTGACTGCTTGCGCCGTGCAGAGTTTTCAGTTGCGCCTGGATAACTTGTTCGTCTGTGTCTTCGCGGATTTCAATTACGCGCTCGTCGTCTTTTTCGCCCGCTTTGGAAACTCTTAAAATATGCTGACCGGCGGGAATCGTTGACAAAACCAATCTTCCCGAACTTCCGACACTTCCCTTTCTTTCATCATTGACATAAACTTCCGCGCCAATCGGAGCTAAAATAACCAATCTGGACGAGCCGACATTGGCTTTATCGTCAACATTTTCCGCCGCTTCTTCGAGTTCCTCAATCCATTCACTAACAGTTGCCGGACGCTTGTTCGGGTCGGTTTCCAAAGCCCGCATAATTGCCCGTTCAACATCTTTCGGAATATCGGAACGCAAGGTTGAAAGCGGCGGCGGCGCGTGCATAATTTTCTGCATCACAAGCTGCATCATATCGCCCGAAAAAGGTGTTTTTCCGCCAAGCATTAGATAGGCAATCGTGCCGAGCGCGTAAATATCGGCGCGTATATCAACGCCGAGTTCGGGCTGCATTTGTTCGGGCGACATAAATTCGGGCGTTCCGATAATTCCGCGTGAAGAAGGCAGGGCATTTGAACTAGCGTCCGTGACGGTTTGACTGACGATTTTTGCCAGACCGAAATCGCCGACTTTGATAAAACCGTCGCCTTTTCCTTTGGTCATTATAAAGACGTTGGCAGGTTTCAAATCACGGTGAAGAACTCCGGCATCGTGCGCGGCTTCCACGCCGTCGGAAATTTGCCGCAGAAGATTGACGGCGCGTTTGACGGGCAAAGTTCCCTCGCGCCGCAAAAGCCGGTGAAGCGTTTCGCCTTCGACATATTCCATCACGAGATAAAAAACGCCGTCGGCACTTTCGCCGAAATCGGTAACGTCAACAATATGCGGATGCTGAATCGAAGCCGCCGCCATTGCTTCGCGTTCAAACCGCGCAATCGCTTCGCCTTCCGCTAAATCGTCGCTGCTTAAAATATCCTGCCGCACGGTTTTGACGGCGACGCGCCGCGTTCCCAAATTTTCGTCTTTTGCCAGATAAACTTGTCCCATCGCGCCGCGACCAAGCCGTTTTTCGAGCAAATAACGATTAGCAAGAAGTCTGCCGCCGGGCAAGACCAATCGCGTTTGCGCCTGGTCTTGCGGACAATAATTTATATTGTCCTCGTAGCATAATTCACATTTCGGGCATTCCTTCATTGGCTCTATTTTCTCTATTTATCAAATATTTACCAAATTATGAACGTAGAAAGTTTCAACTTGTTGCAGTCAGGTTCGTTTTGGACTTTATTTTTCAATCTTGCTATAATCCGTTTCGTCAGTTTATTGGGTCGTTAGCTCAGTTGGTAGAGCAGCGGACTCTTGTTCATTGAAATAGGAGCTTCTATTGGAAACAATAGAGTGAAAAATGCGGCTGTATGCTGGAAAACCCTGAGAACTTTGAGTACGAGCGTCCATCGTAAAAATCTTAAAGATTGGGCAATCAGCAGGCAACTCTTGATAAAATTTGCGGATTATTAAAATTGTAACTGTAGTGGAACGAAACAATCACAAAAAAGTAATTCAAAAATGGGATTTTATCAAGAAAGCCCTCAGAGACTATACGCCGCACGCCCAAACCGCAAAAGCGACGGGTGATGAGATAGTCCAGACTACAACGCTAAAATTTTTAGCGGCTGGTGAAAGCCAGTGTGGTAAGTAATCCGCGGGTCGCAGGTTCAAAACCTGCACGACCCACCAATAATTCAAAGACAAGTTTCCGGCAGGCTTGTCTTTTTTATTTGGTAGTATCTCAAATTTTATGGTGGAAAAAATCACATCGGAATAGATAAAAGATGAGAGATGATAACTGATAGATTTTATCTTTCATCTATTATCTATTATCTTTCATCTATTCCGAAGAGAATCTTTATTATCAATTGTGAAACACTACCTTTTATTTTTAGACTTTTTTCCAAACACTTGCGTCTAAAAATCGAGCGTGAAAAATTTCCCGTTCAAAGGCGCGTTTGATAATCTTCTCGTGCAAATTTTGTTGAGCAACACGAGTAATGACAGCAAATTTAACCGATGAACAATTAGTCGAACTAGCGGTCAGGGAAAATCCTGAGGCTTTCGGCGAAATCGTTAAAAGATGGGAGCGAAAGATTTTTGCGCTCTGTTTCGGTATGCTCTCGCGGGAAGATGAAGCGAAAGATGCGGCGCAGGAAACTTTTATTGCCGCTTATCGAAACTTGAGCAAGTTTCGCGGTGATGCAAAAGTTTCATCGTGGCTTCATCGCATCGCCGTCAATCAGTGTTTGACAACCAAACGCCGCGCCAAAACTCGTTCGGAAGATTTTTTGGATGATGAAACCAATGCCGACGAGAAGGTTTTTGTTGCGCCCGCTCACCAAACGCCGTCGAAAACGACGGAGCAGAATGAACGGCTGCATTTAGTCAGACAAGCGGTAAATTCGCTGCCGACGGATTTGCGGCAGGTAATTGTGATGAAGGAATTTGAAGAGATGACGTTTCAAGAGATTTCCGACACGCTCGATTTGCCGTTAAGCACGATCAAAAGCCGTCTTTATACCGCTTTGAAACAACTTCGCTCCAAATTGGAAAGAGTTCCGATGGAAGTTATTTAAGAGTTTTAAGAAAAAATTATGTTAGACACAAATTATCAAAATTCGTCCTGTGCTTTTGCCGAACAGATAGTTTCATATCTCTACGGCGAAGTGGATAAACAGGATAAAGCCAAGTTTGAATTGCATTTAACCAATTGTGGAGATTGCGCCGACGAACTCGCGGGCTTCGGTTTTGTTCGCTCTTCGATTCAGGAATGGCGGCAGGAAGAATTTTTACAATTGGCAATTCCGGCAATGGAAATTCCGTTTGAAAAATCTCCTGAAATCAGTATTTCTTCAACGGAAAAACGCTCGTGGCTTGCCGACCTGCGCCAACTTTTGACGCTCTCTCCGACGTGGGCGACGGCAGCCACGGCGTTTGCGGCATTGGCGGTTTGTGTCGGTCTGACTTTGGTCGCGGTTAATTTCTCCGGCACAACTGATGTCGCGGATAATAATGATAAACCGATAAAATCAGTTTCTTATCCGACAATTGAAAAGAAAACCGAGCAAAACATAGAAGATGTTTCAGCCGAAACTGCGAAACAAAATTCACCCGATAAAACATCCAAACCATCTGAACAAACATCGAAAAGTGAAAACGCACCGCGAACTGAGCCGAAAAATTTAATTGTCAAAGTTTCAAATAAGGCGCAAAAAGTTTCCAGGATTGAAACCATCGCGCAGAATTCCAGTATTTCCGCGCCTGTTCGTAAAGTAAAAGACACAAACAACATCAATAAAACAACCGTGGCTAAAAACCAACAAGTGCCGAAGTTGGCTGATTTTGATGAAGTGGAAGATAATTCTTTACGGCTTTCAGACTTGATGGCTGAAGTTGAGAATAAATAATTTTGTCGAGGAAAAGAGAATGAAGAAATTAAATATATTAAATTTGATTTTCGCCGGTTTATTGTTAGCTGTGTCATTTACGGCGATTAAAGCGCAGGATAATATGCCGCCTCCGCCGGATGCGCCGAATCAAAAATTTGACGCGCCGCGTCCGAATTTGATGACGCAACTTGGTTTGACTCAAGACCAAATAAAACAAATCAGGCAAATTAATCAGGAAAAGAAACCGCAAATGCGCGAGGCGCAGGAGCGTTTGCGCGAAGCAAACCGCAATCTTGACCAGGCAGTCTACGCCGACGCTGCCAACGACGTGCAAATTCAAGCGCGATTAAAAGAATTGCAATCAGCCCACGCCGAAATTATAAAAATCAGGTCGGTGACGGAATTGGCTGTGCGAAAAATTTTAACGCCCGAACAACTTGCTAGATTTCGGGATGTTCGCCGACAATTTATGGAAAGAAAGGAAGATATGAAAGAACGAAGGAAAAATCGCCCGATGAATTTACCAAACCGTCCGCTGAATAACCGTCAGCGTCCGCAGCGTCAGAACGATTAAATTGTTTTGCTTCTCAATTGCATAATTACTTATATTTAGCCGATTTTTATAAAAAGCAGGCTTTTTTTTGTTTGTCGTTTTTCTTACTTCGTTGTAACCTTTGATTGTTTAAAGAATAACCACAAATGAATCCGCTCAAAAAATTTTTATTTGAATTGCAGGAAATTACCAATCTGATAGTTTCCGCTTTTATCGGTCTTTTCAAAAAGCCGCGATATTTGGTGGATTTGATAAAACAGATGGACATTATCGGCGTTGGTTCGCTGCCGATTGTTTTGCTGACCGGCTTTTTCACCGGCGGAGTTTTAATTTTGCAGACTTTCCCGACATTGGCTTATTACGGCATTCAAAACGAAGCGGGACGTTCGGTTTCAACTTCCCTTATCCGCGAACTCGGTCCGGTTTTGTGCGCTCTGATGGTTTCCGGGCGCATCGGTTCGGCAATTTCCGCCGAACTCGGTTCAATGGTCGTATCACAGCAAATTGACGCAATGCGTGCGCTCGGCACTGACCCGAACCGCAAACTTGTTGCGCCGCGTATTCTGGCACTTGTTTTAATGCTGCCGTTTTTAACTGTTGCGGCGGATATTTTTGGAATTATCGGCGGCGGAGTTGTCGCTTCGTGGCTTTTTAATCAAAGTTTCGATACTTTTTTAACGTCCGTCAGAAACGGCATCACCATCGAAGACATTATCGGCGGAGTAATTAAACCTTTATTTTTCGGGCTAATTATTGGAAGTATTTCCTGTCATAAGGGATTAAGCACCACCGGCGGCACGGTCGGAGTCGGACGCTCAACCACGAGCGCGGTGGTTCTTTCCTCGATTTTCGTTATCATCTTTGACTTTTTTCTTTCCAAAGCAATCCAAACAATTCTCGACACGAAACCGATTTAAAGTCTATAATGGCAAAAAATTATGCTTGCTCCGCAAACTGAAGAACCGGTTCTGACCGAAGAAATTGTCGAAGAAGAACTCGAACCGACTGATTTGGAAGAAGCGGTTGATAATATCGAACGGGCAGTTCCGGCGATTGAATTCCGCGACGTTTATCTGGCATTTGACGACAAAGTTATCCTTGACGGCGTAAATTTTACCGTCAGGCGCGGCGAAACAAAAGTTATTTTAGGACGAAGCGGCGGCGGAAAATCAACTACTATTCGACTGATTTTGGGACTTTTAAAACCCGATGCGGGACAAATTTTGATTGACGGCGAAGACATTACCGATTACAGCGAAGTGGAGATGATGAAGGTTCGCAAAAAAATCGGGATGGTTTTCCAGGAAGGCGCACTTTTTGATTCGCTTTCGGTTTATGATAACGTAGCTTACCGCCTGCACGAACAAGGAGTCGGCGAGGAAGAGGTTGAAAAAGAAGTGCGCCGGATGCTACAATTTGTTGACCTCGAAGATGCGATTGATAAAATGCCCGCCGAACTTTCCGGCGGAATGCGACGGCGCGTCGGGATTGCCCGCGCACTCGTCGGCGATCCGCAAATCTTGATGTTTGATGAACCGACCGCCGGACTTGACCCGCCGACGGCGCGGACAATCTGCGAACTGGCGATAAAACTGCGCGATTTGGAAGACGTTTCCTCGATTTTCGTTACGCACGAGATGAAAAACGTCGAATATCTTTCTTCCGAATACGCCACCGTCAATGAAGAAGGCGAAGTGGTTTTTGAACTCGAAGGCGAAAAACTTTGTTTGATAAATACCGAAATTATTATGCTCCGCGAGGGAAATATAATTTTTAGCGGAAAGGATGAAGAATTACTTGCATCTAAAGACCCGTATATTCAAAAATTTATGCGCGGAAAATGAATTTAATTTAAGATTCAAAATTCAAAATTCAAAATTGAAATCTTAAATCTTGAATCTTAAATCTTAAATCTTGAATCTTGAATCTTGAATCTTAAATCTTAAATCTTAAATCTTGAATCTTAAACTATGCCACCAACCGAAAGAAAATTAGGATTTAGTCAATTGCGCGTCGGAATTTTTGTTTTGTGCGGACTCGCGGTTTTAGCGTTTTTAGTTCTTAATGCAACAGGTGACTTTAATCCGTTTGAGAAAAAAATGAGTTTAAAGGCTCGTTTTGCCAGTGCCGACGGACTGCGCGAAGGCGCGGATGTGCAGCTTGCCGGCGTACACATCGGTAAAGTTGACGCTGTCAGACTGCTGCCGCCTGACAGCCCTGATGATGCCAAAATCGAAGCCGTTATGACGATTAATCAAATGCTCGACGACAGACCGATTACCGACAGAATCCGCACCGATTCGACCGCACAACTGGTTGCAACCAGCATTCTGGCAAACGACAAAATGATAAACATCACGCCCGGAACAAATAAAGGTTCGGCGGTTGCGGAAAATCACGTCCTTGATTCGACTTCGGCAATGTCTATCAATCAACTAACTCAAACCGGTAACGAACTTTTGCAGCAAATCAATAAACTTTCCGTTCCGGCAAATGAAATCCTCAACAAAGCCAATCAGGGCGAAGGAACGCTCGGACGGGTTATCAACGACGAATCGCTTTATAAAAATCTTGATTCGGCGGTTGCTGAAACGAAGTCAACGGTTGTCAAACTGCAAACCACGCTTGACAAAATCAATCGCGGCGACGGAAGTGCCGGAAAATTGTTGAACGACCCGGAACTTTACAATAGTTTGAACAGCACCGTTGCACAGCTTGAAGGTATTTCAAAAGATTTACGCGCCGGACGCGGTTCGGCGGGAAAATTTTTGACCAACGACGAACTTTACAACGAAACCCGCGCCGCAGTCAGAGATTTGCGCGAATCGGTCAACAATATCAAACCGGCGTTAGAGCAAATCAACCGCATCGCCGCCGATGTTAATTCCATCACATCCGATTTAAACGAGGGCAAAGGAACGGCGGGGAAATTGTTAAAAGACGAACAGCTTTACAACGATGCCCGCGATTCTCTGGCAAAATTTAACTCAACCGCTTCCAAACTCGACATTTTAATCGGCGACGCGCAAAACGGCAAAGGCACAATCGGGAAATTGCTGACCGACGAAACACTTTATAACAACGTCAATCAAACAACTTCCAACATCAACCAAATCACGACCGAAGGCACGAAATTGATTTACGATTTTCGCCAAAATCCGAAAAAGTATTTGACAATTAAATTCAAACTTTTCTAAGCTCGACTTTATCCATTTTTGATATTGGTAATGCAAATAAAAGCCTTATAAAATTTGCGCATCAAATTCGTGTTCTCAAGAATTAACCCACGAAAAACACGAAGCAACTCCAAATTATTTTTCGTGCTTTCGTGTAATTTCGTGGGCAAGTTTTGACTCAAAATCACAAGAATCAGTTTCTAAATTTTACTAATTCTTACGGTTTTTTCTTATCTTTTTCCATCATTTTCTGTTTCTTTTCGGCGGCTTCCTTCTCCGCGTCTTGTTCTTCGACGTTGACGATTTCGCCCGTTTTCGCGTCAATTTCAACTTCCGTCACTTTGCCTTCGGCGTTGCGGATGTCGAAAGAATAAAGCAATCTTCCGTTTTCGTTTTCGAGTTCTTCTTCAAGAAATTGTCCTTGAACTTTACCGGAAGCTATTGCCCGTGCCTGCTCCATCGTGATTTTGGCTTGGCGTGCAAGTTCGGCTTGATGTGTTTTGTTTTCTTCGCCGTCCTCGTCATCGTCATCATCGTCGCCGTTTTTGTCGCTGTCCTCATCGTCTTGCCCGACGCTGATGATTTTACCCGTTTCCGCGTCAATTTTGACTTCCATCACCTTGCCGCTGGCTTCTTTAATTTCAAATCCATACACCATTTTGCCGTTTTCTTTTTCAAATTCTTCCTCAACGATTTCTCCATTCACTTTTTCAAGCGCGATTTTTCTCGCTTGCTCTTTCGTAACGCGGGTTTGCGGTGAAAGATTTTCCGCGATTGAATTAGTTTTATTTTTGGCGATAACCGCGCCGCCGAGCGCAAGCGTTACCAAAAGTCCGATTAAAATTGCGATGTTTCTTTTTAATTTCATAATACTCCTTAATTTTTATGGAATCGGCGAAAGGTAAAAACTTTCGCTTTTTCCCGTGTTGTTGTTCAAATTTGCTCGAAATTCTTTTCAAGTTTTAACCAGATTACAACAAGAAAGATAAACGTAGGATTAACGGCGAAAATTTCGTATTAATTCGTCGTAACAGACAAATGACTGCCGACGAGTTCAGTAAATTTGTCCTCTTTCGAGTTTGCCGGATAAGCATAAAGTTCGTTTCGGCGTTTAAAATCTTCAAACATTTGGTTGTAAAAAGAAAATAATCTGTCGGTTGAAATTTCCCAGGTATATTGTTTAGTTGTTTGCAAAGCGGATGCAACTTTTCCTTGAGATTTTTCGGGCGCGGAAAAAATTTCCCGAATCGCGCCGACAAAGTTTTCCGCGAGAGGTTCGACCAGCCAGGCGTTTTCGTGCGTCGCATATGAAAGAATTCCGCCCGAATTCGGAGCAACGACGGGCGTTCCCGAAGCCATCGCCTCAAGCGGCGCGATGCCGAACGGTTCACGCGGATTCGGATGAATGAAAACGTCCGCGTTGGCGTAAAGATTGGCAAGTTCGTTTTTATCGGTTAAATTACCAAGAAACTTGAATTTGTCGGGCGCGTCTTTTTGCAAATCCGTCTTTAACTGTCCGGCTGTCGGACCGTCGCCCGCAATCATCAAACAATAATTTTCGTTCGCGTCTTGCGCCAAAACCTTCATTATTTCGGGCAGTAAATGAACATTCTTTTCGGGCGAGATGCGACCTGCATAAAACAATAGTTTGGTATTTTCCGCCAAGCCGTTTTCGCGTAAAATCCGCCGCCGCACGTCCGCGTTTTTTCGTTGGACAGTGAAGGTTTTAATATCAACGCCGCAATTATTGACAAAAATGCGCTCTTCAATCGGAACTTTGACGGCGTGAAAAAATTGCCAGCAGAAATCGAAAAATTTGCTTGAACGGCGCGGGTTTTTGGAAATGAAAACCGAATCGAACAGTTCTTGCGCGGTATAATCCGAGTTGGCAATGTAGAAATCAAACATCGCAAAATTGTAATTGCCCATCAAACGCCGCGAAAACCATTTGCCGATTTTTGCCTTGGTAACGTAGGAATTTATGTTGTCGTCCATTTTTTCACAACTCGAATGAACTAACATCGGACGGTTTAGTTCGCGCAAAAAGCCTTTGCGAATCATTCCCGCCAAAAGACTGATTGAATATTTGTCGCAAATCTCAATCATATCGGGCATTTCAGCAATTAAAATTTTGCAAATCGGTGCTTTGGTAGGAATGTATTTTTGAGGCAGCAAAACTCGATAGCGTTTGTCAAATAAGGGAAAAGGCTCGGCTTTGACGTAGTATATTTTGCCATATTCGCCGATGTTTTCGACTTCGTCGGCTTCGCCCGGAACGATTAGCTGAACAAATCTCCGGTAACGATTTGCCGCTTCGAGCAAATTGTTATATGCCGTGCTGATGCCGCCTGAATTTTTATGATAATAATTCGTTATATGAACTGACTTAAAGGGTTCGCTGCTCATTTTTATTTTCCTTTTTGGTCAAAACGCCTCGCAGAAATGATTGTTATGTTTGTTAGATACACAAATAAAGATAAATATAAGATTAACAGAGAATTTTTTTGAAATCTATTTGGTTGCGGAAGAAACAGGCAAATCCGCGACAAATGCGGTTTGTGAATTATTTGAAAAAAGAAGTTCCAAACGTCCGTCGTGCGCTTCGGCAATCCAACGACCGATGGAAAGTCCGAGTCCCGCGCCTGTTCCGATTTCATTTTCTTTCTGACGCGACCGCGCTTTGTCTGTTCGGTAAAATCGCTCAAAAATTTGCGTCTGCGCTTTCGTTGGAATTGCTTCGCCGGTGTTGGAAATCGTCATTTCATAATTTTCTTTCACAGATTTACAAGATACGGAAATTTCACCGTTTGGCGGCGTGTATTTGATGGCGTTGTCGAGCAAGTTCATAATCAAACGTCGAATCAGAGTTTCATCGCCGTGATAAAGCAATTCATTTTCAGTTTCTAAATTAAACGACAGATTGTTTTTCGCAAATAAAGTCCGCACGGCGTGTCCGCATTCCGCCAACAATTCGTCTAAATAAAAATCAGTTTTCTGCAACGGATATTGTCCCGCGTCGGCACGCGCCAAAGTGAATAAATCTTCGACAATGCGCGTCAAACGCTTGCCTTCTTCGCGCACGATTTCCAAAGATTCGCGGTATTCATCTTCGGGACGTGAATCTTTTTGCAGCGTAACTTCCGCTTCGCCGCAAACAATCGCCAAAGGTGTTCGCAATTCGTGCGAAGCGTCCGCCATAAAACGCCGCTGCTGTTCAAATGATGTTTCGAGCCGCGATAAAAGTTGATTAAAAGTCGTCGCTAATTCGCCCAACTCGTCTTTTTTATTGGCAATCGGCAAACGCTCGTTTAAATTTGTCGAACTTATCAACGCCGCCTTTTCACTCATTTCAACAATCGGTGCAAGAGCTTTTCGCGCCAGATAATAACCGCCGAAAATTGCCGCGAGCAAAACAAGCGGAATGGCGATAAAGAAAATAAACCGAATTTTTTTGAGAAGCTGCGTTTGTTCGGTCAGCGGACGCAAAGCCGCGACAACGTAATTTTGCCCGTCGAGTTTTATTGTTTGAACAAAAATTTTCACTTCGGTTTTGTCGGGCAGAGAAAAAATTTGAATGTAGCTGGCATTTTCGGCGGAATTTTTTATTATTTCCGGTGGAATTTGTGCGGCGGGAACTTCAAATATCGGAAGCTGCGAGTTTGCCTGATTATTTGTGTCGAAACTTTCGGCGACGACATTTCGCTGCTCATCAAAAATCACAAAAGCCAAATCGCGGAAACGAAAATCTTCCCGGATTTTTTCGTTGAAAATCCCGGCATTCGAGCCGCATCTTTAAATTCCAAAGATAAAAATTGTCGTTTTACTTTATAACTTTTGGAAGATAAACAGAAGATAAACTATAATGGCTTGATATTTAATTGAAGCCTGTGCGTAATTCAATATAAACAATAGCCACCGTTGAGAGGCGGTCTGTTCCCGCCGTTCGATAGCTATTCCAAGCGGGCGGGAACAGACCGCTCTCAACGATGAAATAAATTAAATTATCAAAATTGAATTACGCACAGGCTTCATTTAATTGCTATTAAATAACGTCAGTTCGAGATAAGCCGTCGAAGACGACAATATATTTGTAGCCCACAGCGCAAGCTGTGGGAAAGCATTGAAAAATGAACGCCAAGCCGTTGAAAACGGCGATATAAATTTATATCGCTATCTTCGATAGCTTGGTTTGACGGCTTAATTGATTCCCACAGTTTGCGCTGTGGGCTACAAATATCGTTGTCGGTTTCACCGACTTAAAAACGATTTTCCTATCCCGAACTCACGTTAAATACAGCCAAAAAACATTGTGATACTTCAAAAAACTATCACAATGTTTCGCCTTTCGTTTCTAAAAGAAAATTAAACTGGAAATCAACAGGAGAATTTCAAAATGAAAGCTAATCATTCCAGTGCAACGGCGTATTTAATTGCTGAAAGCGCGGTTTATTTATCGCAAAATAAGGCGGTTAAATTTTTGATTCAACCAAAAACTCTCGAATTATGTAAGTATTTCGCCGATTCGCGCACATTTTCAAACAAACTCGTTTATTTGGCGAAACAACAGCGATTTTTTCGCCCGTTTTTTAATGCGCTGGAAAATCTGATTATTCCGGGAATTCAACTTCATTATTTGGTTCGCAAACGGCGTTTGGAAGAAATCGCGCTCGATGCTTTGGCGGAAAATTTTCAACAAATCGTTATTTTCGGCGCGGGTTTCGACACTTTGGCTCTGCGTCTGCATAAAGAATTTCCCGCCGTAAATTTTATCGAGATTGACCATCCGGCGACGCAAACGGCGAAAAGGAAAGCGATTGAAAAACAGAGACTTGCTAAAAATAATCTGAAATTTATCGCGCTTGATTTAGCCGAAAAATCTTTTTCCGAACATTTATTAAATAGTAATTTTTATCGCAGAGATGCAAGAACACTTTTTATCGCCGAAGGTTTGCTGATGTATCTCAAACCGGATGAGGTAAAAGATTTATTTGATTTTGTTAATGAAAACAGCGCGGAAAACAGCCGATTTGCTTTCACGTTTATGGAACGGCAGGACAACGGTCGCATTGCCTTTCGTAATTCTTCAAAGTTTGTGGATTTGTGGTTAAAAAACAAAGGCGAACCTTTTCGCTGGGGTTTAAAGCAATTTGAACTGGAGAACTTTTTAGGTAAAAGAAATTTTCTACTTAGAAGTTTGGATTCCGCCGAAACCTTGCGCCAAAGATATTTATCTTCGCCGGAATTGAAAAAATTAATGCTTGCCGAAGGCGAATCGCTTTGTGTCGCAGTTATGCGAAAAATCGAAGAAATATATGTCAACGATATTCACTCGACATTAAACAGGACGCGGGTTTCAGAAATTATCAAGCCAAAATCCGTCGAAGAAATACAAATCGCCATTAAAAAAGCCAAATCCGAAAACAAATTTATATCAATCGCGGGCGGTTTTCACGCGATGGGCGGACAGCAATTTTTATCCGATGGAATTTTGCTCGATATGACGGAAATGAATCGCGTTTTGAAGTTTGAGCCGGAAAAGGAATTGATTGAAGTCGAAGGCGGAATAAGATGGAATAAACTGATTGATTATACGGTTTCGGCGCAGATTGGCAAAGAAAATCAAGTCGGGATTCGCCAAAAGCAAACCGGCGCAGATTGTTTGAGCATCGGCGGCGCAATTTCCGCCAATATTCACGGGCGCGGTTTGCAGATGAAACCTTTTATTGACGATGTTGAGTCTTTTCGCCTGATAAATGAAAACGGTGAAATCCTAAATTGTTCAAGACAGGAAAACTTTGAACTTTTTCGGCTGGCAATCGGCGGTTACGGTCTTTTCGGAATTGTCGCAGCGGTTACGCTTCGTCTTTCAAAACGCCAAAAGATGCAGAGAGTTGTTAAAATCGAAAATCTCGAAAATTTAAATTCCCTTTTTAATCAACGAATTGCCGAAGGTTTTTTATATGGTGATTTTCAGTTTGCCATCAATCCAAACTCCGACGATTTTCTTAACAAAGGCGTTTTTTCCTGTTATCTGCCCGTTTCGGGTGAAACTTCAATTTCCGAAGCAACCCGCGAACTTTCGCCAAACGATTGGAAAAACTTGCTCTTACTCGCGCACACCGACAAACAAACTGCCTTTGAACTTTACGCATCGCATTATCTTCAAACCGACGGGCAAATTTATTGGTCGGACACGCACCAGATTTCGATTTATCTGGACAATTATCATCAGGAATTGGACGGAAAATTAAACGCCAACGGGCGCGGAAGTGAAATGATAACTGAGGTTTATGTGCCGCTTGAAAAATTGTCCGATTTTATGAAAGTTGTGCGCGAAGATTTTCGGCGCGATAAAACCGAATTGATTTACGGAACAATTCGGCTTATCAAACGCGACGAAGAAAGTTTTCTGACTTGGGCGCGTGAAGATTTTGCCTGTGTCGTTTTTAATTTGCACGTCGAACACAACGCCGAAGGAATTGAGAAAACCAAAGCGGAATTCAAGCAACTGTTTGACCAAACGATAAGTTTCGGCGGAAGTTTTTATCTGACTTATCACCGTTGGGCGACAAAACAGCAAATTTTGTCCTGCTACCCGCAAATGCCTGACTTTATATCTTTGAAAAAAAAATTCGACCCGAATGAAATTTTTCAAAGCAACTGGTATCGGCATTACAGAAATCTTTTGCGGTAAAATTATACCAAAATGCGAAATAAAATAAGAAAAAAATACAACCGTTGAGAGACGGTCTGTTCCCGCCAAAGACTGAAAACCCGATGCTTTGGCGGGAACAGACCGTCTCTCAACGAACCTTAATTTTTCGCGCAACTCGGTATTAGACGAATTCAAATCGGATTATACCCAAAAGGCGGAAACCCGCACGTGAGCAAGAGTGCAAAACACAGCAAATCTGCGCCACGGCTTCCGCGCGGGCGATTATTGACGCTTCGCGCAATATGGAGTTTTACGAAGAGGAAACCGACGCGGAAGTTTATAAAATCGGCATTCACACGCTCGAAGAATTTCAGTCCGGCTGGTATGAAGTTTTAACCTTGCTCAGAAAATTAGCGGAAAAACGGCGCGTCGTCGGAATGGATTTGGTCGGGTTTTCTAAAGTGGAAAATTCCGACGCGCCCGCTTTTCTTTGCGCGAAATTAGTTTATAAATCGCCGCTTACATTTTCCGCAACGAAACGTCTCGCGTTCGTGGAAAGTAAAAGGGCAAAAGGTAAAAATATCTTCCTGAATTTTACCTTTTGCCCTTTTACTTTTGCCTTTTGCCTTTCTGTCAAGGCGCAGCCGGAATCGGAACGTCTCCGTTTGCCCCGAATTGGACGGCTCGATAACCGTTTGCGCTTTGCAGTAAATGCCATATTCCATCTGCCGGTCGCCAAACGGCAATGTCGGCTTTGCCGTCGCCGTCATAATCGCCGGGGACGGGTTTGTCGGTTGATGCCCCCCACTGAGATCCTAAAAAGCCGGATGATGATCTATTCAAATACCACGTTCCACTGCGAAAGACGGCTGTATCGGCTTTGCCATCGCCGTCATAATCGGCAGCCACCGGAAGGTCGCCTTGTTGACCGAATTGTATATACTGAATTCCGCTAGCACTTTGCCGCAAATACCAAATACCGTTTGAAGGACGAAAGACCGCTTGATCGGCTTTCCCGTCGCCATCAAAATCAGCCGCCGACGGCAGATCTGTTGACTGTCCCCATAATATTGCCGCGAAGCCTGCCGTTGACTGATTCAAATACCAAGCACCTGCCGAAGGACGGAAAACCGCCTCGTCCGTTTTCCCGTCATTGTCAAAGTCAGCAGGAACCGGCACATCGCCTTGCTGTCCGAATTGCACCGCATAAAACGCGCCATTGCTGCTGTTTAAGCGATACCAAACACCATCTGACGGTCGCCAAACAGCTATATCCGCTTTCCCGTCACCATCGTAATCCCTCGCCACAGTTTTGTCGTCTGCCAGCCCCAATTGCATGGCTTGAAAGCCTGCCGTCGAACGATTCAAATACCAAACTGTATCAGACGGGCGAAAAACCGAGGTGTCCGAGTGTCCATCGCCGTCAAAATCGAATAAAGTACGTCTCGTGCTTGTTACCTCGTCAACATTCGTCGTCCAGATGCCGCGTCCATACGTGGCAGCCAGAAGCGTTGTCGAATTACTCATAAACACTAACTCGTCAACCGAAACATTCGCCGGTCCGTCCATCACGGTATCCCACGTAACACCGCCGTTCACGCTTGTGAAAACGCCAATCTCAGTCCCGACATAAAGTTTGTTGGAATTGTTTGGATGACGTGCGATGCCGCGAATCGGGACACTTGGAAGACCTGTTCCGGCAATATCCTGCCAAGCAACTCCGCCGTCGGCAGTCTTTTGCAAATTATCGCCCGTAAAACCGCCTAACGCGATATACGCAATATTAGAATTGTCTTTGTCAATCAAAATGCGAGTCACAAAACGGTTTGGAAGCGGATTACTACCGCCGTTGTCATCAACCGTCGTCCATGTCGGATTGGTGTCCAAGCCATTATTTGTTTTATAAATCTTACCATCATTTTGAGCGATCCAAATGATATTAGAATTTCCTGTGGCAACGGCAATCGCGCTGATATTGTCCGAGCCGCCCGGTCGAATCGAAGTCCATGTCGGCGGATTGCCGGTTCGCACATTATTTGTTTGCCACAAAGAACGTCCTCCCGCCAGCATTCGATTAGGCTCATTAGGATCGAGAATAAACGGAGCAATAAAATTAGCTTGATTGTTTGTGACATCTGAAATTCCGCTATGAATGTCCTGCGCTGTTGCCGAATCACTACGACAGTTAAGAGAGCGGTGAATTCGCAACCATACATATTCGCCGTAGCAATAATTGTCGTCTATCGGATCAACCGCAGAAAAACCGCCGTCCCCGCCGTAAATCCATTTGGCATTCGAGTTTCCCGACAATAAGCGCAACGGCGCATTGTCCTGTGTCCCGCCATAAATCAATCCGGTCGTCCCGTTTCCGGCGGCACCGTAGAATTGAGTTGTTTGATAAGTCATCTCCAGATATTCCCAACCGCCGGTTCCGAATTTATTCGCCGTCGTAATATCATTGGTACGATACACTCCGCCGTCATTACAAACATAAACTCTTTTGTTGGAAGAGCCGTTAAAGCCCGGGTCCGGAACGATGCAATGTTGGTCGGGATGCGGCTGCTCGGTCATAATGTAACCGTCGCCGATTTGTTGGAAACTATCACCGCCGTTCGTGCTTTTATGAAGCGAGTAGCCGCCTGCCACAACAAAATTAGAATCGGTTGGCGAAACCCAGAGCGTATTATTATACCAACTCGCCGAAATCGCATGATCCTCATTCGGCAGAGGTCCGCCGCTACACTGACGAGGATTTATCATGGTAGTGTTTCTTTTGGTAAAGGTTTGTCCGCCGTCAGTTGAGCGGCTGATTCTAGCTTGGGCAATGTTATAGTCTGGTGCTGGTGGAGTATTACTGCAAGGAACTGGATTCATTGCATAAACGATATTCGGACTTGACCGCGAATATGCCAACTCGATTCTTTCAAGCCACCCGTTTAGCTCGAAAGGAACGCCATCTCGCATTGCAGTCGCCCAAGTCATTCCACCATCAGTCGAGTAGAGTGCCTTATGAGACACTATCAACATTGTTTTCCGCAATAGCCTTGCTGCTGTCAGCGGGGTCAAAGGCGACGTATAAGGATTTCTTGTTAAAGACATTTGCCCAAGTTGTGCCTCCATTTGTCGTACGCATAATCCCGGTGCCTGTTGCGACGAGAATCTTATTGCTGTCGTCGTGAGCAATCGAAATTCGGTCAATCCTAGACCAATCATAGTAATAAGGAGGTTGAGGGTCAGTTCCGGGAACCAGAGTCCAAGTCATTCCGCCATCAGTTGTTTTAAACATCCCGCCACCCTGCAGCCCATCACTGTTGAAAAAACCTTCGCCTGTTCCGGCATAAAGGATGTTCGGGTTGTTCGGGTCAATTGCCATTGAGCTGATGGCATAATTTTGCAGATTGCCATTCATCGCAAACCAGGTTTGTCCGCCGTTTGTGCTTTTCCAAATGCCGCCGCTCACCGAACCTGCCCAAATAATATTCGGATCGTTCGGATGAATGATGATTGAGCGAGTGCGACCTCCGACGTTTTGAGGTCCTTTTGAAACCCAGTTCAGACGGGCATCTTCTTCCGGCGTGGTTTGTCGCGTTTGTTGCTGCAAATATACATCTCTTTGTCTAATGGCTTCGCTTAATGCGTTGGGAGGAATTTGTCCGTTTTCATCTCTCCAAGCCAAAGCCCGCCATTTATAGGCTTCTTCGGGACTATCCGCGTTGGGTTTTTCCGATGGTTCGGAAGTTTCTCTAAAATTGTTTTCCGGCGATTGATTGTTTTTCACGAAGTAATTGGCTCTGTGCAAGTAATAAGTTCCAAACACAGAAACCACGATTGCAAGCGTAAATAACGCGCTTAATAGATTCTTTTTCATTTTTCTAAACTCCTTTTCTTTCGGTTTTTGGTTAATGCGGGTCATAACCACAGGCGGTTCTGACTATGAAAATGGCTTTGAGAACTAATCAGAGTCTTTACTTTACAAAGAAGCAATAAAATTTAAATCGTTGCGGTTGTTGTCAACCGTAACTATCTGCGGCGAATTAAATTTGTAGCGTTTATGATTTATGGTAATCGTGTAAGTCATCCCTGGCGGAAGATTAACGAAACGGTAATAACCAAACGGATTTGTTTGAGCATAAATAACCGTGCCGTTAGCGTCCGTTAGAGTAATTCGCGCGTTGTAAATGCCGCGTCCTGTATTGGTCAAAACTCTGCCGCTAAGCGTAACCGGAGAATCAGCGACGTTTGATTCATATGCGCCGATGTCAACCACTGTACCGCTACCGTTCCTTGCATATCCATATCCGCGTTGGTCGTAGATCAACTCCAAATTCGTTGCAGGATCAAATGCCAGAGCATTATTTCCAGCATTGATTGCCGGACTTCTCGGCATTAAGGCGTGAGTTAAAGTCAGCCCGCCATTGTTACCAAGCGGAGCCAGTAATGGATTTCGATTAAGCAAATCCGCAGCTATCCAACCCATACTGCCCGTAGAATTTCCAACCAAATTAAATCCTTGTGAAACGACTGTACCGGAAACATCAGCCGCACCGCTATTCGACAAATTTCCAGCAATGATTGTATTGCGGACAGTAACCGTGCCTGAATTATCGTGATACATCCCCCCGCCGTTGCCGGTTGCGCGATTATTAGCAATGGTCGAATTGGTCAGAATTAAAGTACTACCGCCGAAAACATAACCACTATAAATTCCTCCGCCCAAACTATTTCCCGTTGTTCCGCCGCCTAATGCTGCTATATTGCCGCTAACCGTCGAATTGGTCAAAGATAAGCGACCGGAGTTGAAAATACCGCCTCCCGATCTGTCCGTTCTGTTATTGCTAATAGTAGAATCGTTGATAGTCATATCTCCTGTATTAAAAATGCCGCCACCATCACTAAGAGCAAAACTGCTATTGTTGTTTATTGTCGTTTTGCTGATTGTTGTCGTGCCGCTATTAGATACGCCGCCGCCTAAACAGCAATTATTGCTGATAATCGAGCGTTCAATTGTTAAGACTCCTCCAGCATTACTAATTCCGCTGGTATTATTAGTAATAGTTGAATTAATCACAGAAATACGACCGTAGTATCCGCCATACACGGTGCCATTGTTACCGATGAAAGTAGAATTGACCACATAAATCAAATCGCCGGACGCGCCCAAAATAGCACCTACCGAATTATTACTAAATGTCGAGCCGGCAACATTGACGATTCCAGATCTGGAATGAATAGCACCTCCGAAACGCGCATCATTGTTACTGATGGTCGAATTGACTATGAATAAAGTGCTGTTGTAGCTATAAATTGCTCCACCTTCGCCGAAAGTAGCAGGCGGCTGTTGGCTTGTAAAACGCGCCATGTTGTTGCTGAGCGTCATATTCGTCAAAGTCAATGTGCTGTCAATCAGATAGATTGCGCCGCCAAAATAATCGTCTATTGTAGTAACCCGACCAT
Organism: Pyrinomonadaceae bacterium; assembly: GCA_050998795.1. Classification (GTDB taxonomy): domain Bacteria; phylum Acidobacteriota; class Blastocatellia; order Pyrinomonadales; family Pyrinomonadaceae. Next base: position 47,425 of record JBPCPU010000178.1, on the reverse strand, counting down.
TTTTGAGTATCATTCCACTGAGCGTAACAACCGAATTGTTTGAAATATAAAAAATCCGTCCGGCGTTATTTCCGCTAACGGTCAGCAAGTCAGCACTCGGTCCAGCAATCGTTAAATTTTTACTGATTGCAATTTGTCCGTTGTTTAATATGATGGTCTGTGGGCTGTTAAAAGCGGGAGAGAAAACAATTGTATCGCCGTTGTTGGCGGCAGCTACTGCTTCGCGCAGACTGCAATCGGCATCGCAGATACCATCATTGGTGTCTGCGATTTTCGTGACCGTCAAAGTTGCGGTAGGAATATTTGTCGCCGTTGCAAAACCGCAAAAGAATAACAATAAGCTGATTGTTTTGATTAAACTTACTTTCATCTAAACCTCCTGCAAAAGCAAGCTACGATATAAACCGCCCGCTATCCAGGCGGTTCTGATTATGAAAACCGCTCTAAAGAACTTTTGCTGCATTATAGCTTTTTCTTTACAAAGAAGCAATAAAATTCAAATCACTACGGTTATTTTCAATCGTAACGACTTGCGGCGAATTAAACTGATAGCGTTTATGGATTACTGTAATTGTGTAAGTCATTCCGGGCGGAAGATTAACAAAGCGGTAGTAACCAAACGGATTTGTTTGGGCATAAACAACTGTGCCGTTAGCATCAGTTAAAGTAACTTGCGCTTTATCAACCCCGCGTCCTGTATTGGTTAAAACCCTCCCGCTAAGCGTAACCGGAGAATCGGCGATGTTCGATTCGTATGCACCAATGTCAACTATGCCGTTTCCACTTATGCCCCCCATAAAGCGAGCGTAACCGCGCTGGTCACGGAGCAACTCCAAATTTGTTGTCGGGTCTTTCGCCAAAGCATTATTTCCAGCATCAATGGCTGGGCTTCCCGGCATTAAGGCGTGCGTCAAAGTTAGTCCGCCGTTGTTTCCGAGCGGAGCAAGCAAGGGATTTCGATTGAGCAAATCCAAATTTATCCAACCGGAACTGCCCGTTGTATCACTAATTAAATTGAATCCTTGCGAAACAATTGTGCCGGCAACATCTTCAGCAAAACCGCCCGATGAATTTCCGGCGATAATTGTGTTGCGAAGGGTGACTGTGCCTGAGCCGTCATGACGCAGACCGCCGCCATCTCCGGTGGCGCGATTATTAGTAATGGTTGAATTGGTCAAAATCAAATTACCATTCAATGTATTATAAATGCCGCCGCCAGAACCATTGTAATTGCTGACTAATGCCGTAAGATTACCGCTAACCGTCGAATTGGTTAGGGTTAACTGACCAGCGTTGAGGATACCGCCTGCTGTTCTGCCAGACTTGTTATTGCTAATAGTAGAATCATTGATAGTCATATTTCCAGTATTATTAATACCGCCGCCGTTGCCGCTAACACTATTGTCAGTATTATTGTCGATTGTCGTTTTGCTAATGGTTGCCGCGCCGTGGTTAAAAACGCCGTTACCGCTATTATTGCCGATAATCGTGCGGTCAATTGTTAAAATTCCGCCAGAACCATTGGCAATTCCGCTGTAGTTATTAGTAACGGTTGAATTTATCACGGAAATGCGACCATTTCCGCCGGATACGGCACTGCCATTGTTGCCGTTGAAAGTAGAATTTACCACATTAATTAGAGTGTGCGTATCACTTCCTGAACCCGCGCCTACAACTCCACCGCCCGAATTATTATTTATTTTTGAATTTGAAATATTGACAATTCCAATTACGGAATAAATTCCGCCTCCGACAAAAGAAAAATTGTCGTTTATAATTGAGTTGATAACCGAAACAGTGCTGTTGAAACTAGAGATTGCCCCGCCAAAACCCACTTCAAGCGTCGGATTTCCGCTTATAGTAAAACTCGCCGAATTTTGACTGAGCGTCATATTCGTCAAAATCAACGTGCTGTCGGTCAGGCGTATTGCGCCACCGAAACTATCGTTTAACGTAGTAGCCCGCCCATTTTTAAGTTTCATTCCGGCGAGTGTGACAACGGCATTATTTGAAATGTAAAAAATGCGACCGGCGTTATTTCCGCTGACGGTCAGCAGGTCAGCACTTGGTCCGGCAATCGTTAGATTTTTATTGATTGTTATTTGCCCGCCGGTCAGCGGAATGGTTTGCGGCGAGTTAAAAAGCGGCGAGAAAACAATTACATCGCCGCTATTGGCGGCAATAACCGCCTCGCGCAGACTGCAATCCGCATCGCAAACGCCGTCGGCAGTGTCTGTGGTTTTCGTTACTGTTAAAGTTGCGGCAAAGATGTTCGATACCGCTGCAAAACCGCAAAAGAATAACAAAAGGCTGACTGTTCCGATTAAACTTATTTTCATTAGAACTCCTGTAAAAGCAAGCTAATGTCCCAAGCTGAATCCTTAGCGCCACTCGCATAGTGATTAGCTAATCGCGCGAAAATATTGAGATTTCCGATTATTCGCTCAATCATTGTATTCGCCCTGCATAGCGTTGTCAATTTTTTCATTGGGCAACCACATTTTAATGTGAATAAATTAGGTTGGCGCAGAAAGATTTACACAGTCAAAAAGTCTTGTATAACGATAACCATTGTGTTATTTTAACTACATAAATTTGTTCAAGGGAGGAGAATTTTATGGAAGGTCCGTTAAGAGGCATTTTAGCCGGCGTCGCCGCTTGGAAATTGGGCGGCGGCTGTATTTCAACCATTGTTATTTTTTTAGTTGTCTTTTATCTGTTGGGTTTCGCTAATTGTTAATCTTTTAACAGATTAAATTTACACAACGTAAAAAGACTGTCGCAAATTAAATATGAAGCAGTCTTTTTTTACTCATTTCGATTGTTTAGCCGTTAAACCTGATCGCGCCATTTTAAAACTTCTTCGCGCAGTATCGGATTTTGCTGAAAACTCGCTGTTTGACCCTGCGCGGCGGTGGCGCGTTGAATATGCCAATATGTCAGTCCGAGTTTACCGATAGAGCGCAAATATCTGCGACGTGCTTTATACTTGCCGTCCGTGATACCGCCTAAAACCCAAAATAAACTGCCGAACAATGAAGTTGCGGTTTTAAGATGCTCCTGCGAAATAAGACCGCGTGCCACATCTATTGCCAGCATCTCTTTCAAAATTTTGTTTTGGCGATACATTATGTAAATTGTAAAACCGACAAAAATCAGGAAAAACGGTATTTCAAGAAAAATATATCCGAGGGCAAAACCGCCTAATCCTCCCAAAAACGCCATACCGTTCCACAGAGCGTGAAGCAAAACGGCGCAGCCGTAACCTAGAATCGGCATCATTATTCTGACAATCGGATTGTGGGATTCACGCGAGATACCGCAACCGATTCCGGTCATCGAGGTAAATGTAACGTGAGCAAACGGCGATAAAATACCGCGCATAAAAACCAGAATGATGATTGAGCCGTCCAATAATCCGCGTCCGTAATAAAGAACATTTTCGACCGTGGCAAACCCGAGCGCAATAACGCCTGCAAAAATAACTCCGTCTAAAATATCGTCAAAGTAGCGGCGGAAGAAAACCAGAAGCAAAATCAAACCTAATCCTTTTGAGCCTTCTTCAAATATCGGCGCGGAAATAACGCCGCCGACAATTCCGCCGAACACCGCACCGATGACAGTGTTCACGACGAATGAAAAAATTACTGAAACAAGTGCGCCCCAGGCAAAAGCCAGAGCAAGCAGCCACAGCGGTTCGGGGTCGTAACGGTCAAGCCAAATTAACGGCAGAATGTAGAAAACGGCAGGAACAAAAGCAATGACGGCGGCGATAATTGCCGCAACCGGTCCGATGCTGAGAAACATTATTCCGACGACAATCAGCGAAAGAAAAACAACGGCAAAAATTCCAATCGCCACGCCGATATATTTTCCGGTTTGGCTTGGCTGCTCTTGCAGATGTCCAACGCCGAGTCCCGACAAAGAATGTCGCAAGCTGACCGACTGATTTGGTAAAACCTGAGTAACTTGCGGATTCTGAAAATTTGGCGGCGTGAAATCTTGTTTAAAGACGGTCGGCTGACTGGCATCGGTTTGAGTTTCAATAAAAACTTTAGCTTCAACGCCGTTTGTACCAAATTGAATCGTATCGCCGTTATTTAATTTAACGCTTTGAATTTTTTGTCCGTTGAGCAGCGTTCCGTTGGTACTTTGATTATCAATCAAATAGAAACCGTCGGATTTGGATTCAATGAATGCGTGTTGGGTTGATGCGATTCTTTCCTGCAAAGGGTCAAATCTAACCGCGCAGTTTTCGCTGCGCCCAATGGTTAGAAAACCATTCGTTAATTCAAATTGACGACCGCCGAGAGAACCGCTTTCGATATTTAACAAAAGTTTCATACAGACATATTAAAAACAAAAAGCCCAAAGTCAAGTATCTATTACTCGACTTTGGACTTTTATACTAAATCACAAAAATAATAATCCGTTTTTACGGGTCATATCTCTATTTTTATTATTAGGGCTGCACAGACGTCGGTGAAGGCAAATCGCCGTTTTGTCCGAAGATACGACCGCTAAAAGCACCGCTTGAACTATCTAAACGATACCAGGCGTTGTTTTCGGGACGATAAACGGCGACGTCGGTCTTGCCGTCGCCGTCGTAATCAGCCGGAATCGGAATATCGGTGGCAAAGCCAAATTTATAAACGCTTAAAGAATTATTTTTTGAATTGAGCAGATACCAATTGCCGTCGTCGGGGCGAAAAACGGCAAAATCCGATTTGCCGTCGCCGTCAAAATCACCCGCCAACGGTTTATCCGTGCCTAATCCGAACTGTTGATAAAACGGCAGTGTAGAGGAACTTTGTAAAATATACCAGGTTCCGTTGGAAGGTCGGAAAACAACCAAATCGGCTTTGCCGTCGCCGTCATAATCGCCGGTAAAGGCGCGGTCGCCGCTTGCTCCCCACTGATAAGCCTTGAAGCCCAGAGTGCTTTGCAAAATATACCAAACTCCGTTGGAAGGTCGCCAAACGGCGACGTCGGTTTTGCCGTCGGCATCGTAATCAGCCGCGACCGGAATATCACTGCTTGCGCCGAACGGCTGCGCTTGAAAACCGCTCGAACTTCCCGAAATATACCATGTGCCGCTCGAAGGTCGCCAAACCGCCACATCCGATTTGCCGTCGCCGTCGAAATCACCGGCGACAATTTTATCAGTGTTTGCGCCGAATTGGATTGCACTTGCCGCGTTATTTGAACTGTTTTCCATTCGCCACACACCGGAAGAGGGCGAATAAGTTGAAAAATCAGTTCTTCCGTCGCCGTCAAAATCCGAAACTTGATTTTTCGCCGGAGCATTTACTTTGCTGGCATCAACTACAAATAAACCGTTGGCTAAATCGCCGACCAGAACTTTGTCCTGTCCTAAAAACGGAAAAACCGCCCAACTACCCTCGAAAGTTCTCGGAAGATTACTTTGCAAATTATCCGTCAATCCGCAAACGAAATCCCACGGCTCGCTGCTTAATTTGTCTGCTTTGTCGGGTTCGACAAATGCGGGTTGAAAGGTGTCGTATTGCCCGACTCTTTTCGGACTAACCGGATTGGAAATATCAAAAACCTGCAAACCCGCCTGATACCAGGCAACATACAGATAATTTCCCTTGACCACCGGATTATGAGGTGTAACGGCATTGATTCCCAGACTGTCCATCGTGATTCGGTTGACGATGAGCGGCTGCGCCGGATTGTGAATGTCATAGACGCGGACATCGCCGTTGCCGTCATTTGTTTCTCGGCAGCTATAAAGATAGTTTCCGTCTTCGCTCGACCAACTGCTGTGCATATTATTGCCCGCCGTTATGCCGTTTGAATCTTCAATAAAACCCAAAAGCGTCGGTGCTTGAGCAGCAATATCGGTGATGTCGTAAATTTCCGTTCTGCCGCGATTGGAATTATTTCCCCAGCCGGACGTGAACATCCGGTTGCCGCGAATGTGCATCGCGTGAACCCAATTTATTTCCGTCGGATTGATGTCGCGGATAAAAACCGGATTTGCCGGATTGCTGATATTGATTACTTTTAAGAGTTTATTGGAAAAACCGTTAAAATTTTCAATCAGTAAATTTCCCCAAACGACCATTTCGTGAATCGAATTATGACCGTTGCCGGCTGATGAATTAACAACTCCTAAAAGTTGCGGATTCCTCGGGTCGGACAAATCAACAATGTGAACGCCGCCGCCGTTTCCGCTGCCGAAATAACCGCGATTTCCGACTACGATTGCTTCCAAAAATCGAAGATTACCGCCCGGATTATACCAGGACGATAATTTGGGTAAGTCGGGATTTGAAATGTCATAGATGAAAGCTCCGCTACAAGTGTAACTTCCCTGCACGGCAATATTGCCGTCCGCGTAAATATCAGCAAATTTTGAACCGGAGGAAACTGAGCCGCAAGACGGATTAATTTGTCCCCGAAGACGCACCTTTTGCGCTGTCAGGTTTTCACTAAAACCTAATAACACAGTTAATAAACTAATTAGAATAAACAAAAATTTTAATTGAACAGAGGTTCGATACAACATAATTCTCTCCGGTTTTCGATAAAAAATAATTAAAGACAGACAAGTATTTTTACTTATTTTTACTAAAAAAACAAGCATAAACACATTATTTCGTTCTTTAGGAAAAACTTTACGAAGCCGCTTTTGAAGCATCGCGCATCACTAAATCAAAAGTTCCCGGCGCGACTTTGCTGAACCGACGGTTGCGGGTTAAAGAAACGGCGATTGAAATAGTCGGATTATTGCCTTTGAATTCAAAGCCGCCCGCCACGAGCAAATTATAAAGTTCGTTGACGTGCAAGGGCGCAGTAGATTCACGAAGCAGTAATGTGCAAGCCTGCGTAATTGTCCGGTCGGCGAAACGATGACTGACAGGCTCAAATTTCGGACTGATTGACGGAATATTGCGCTGATTATTGTTCTGATTATTGTTAAGGTAGGCAATCGGATTATTTCGATAGTTATTTGGCGTAATTTTCTGCTCGTTATTGTTTGCCCGCGTATATCTTCGCGGCGCGGACGGCTGTTCATAATCGTCCTGTTCGTATTGCGGTTTTTTATCTATTTTCCAGGATTGATTGCTCGAACCCATTGTCGCCAAAAGGCTGTAAATCGCCTGTTCGGTTTGCGCCGCGCTGTTTTCCATGGCTTGAATTTCCTGCCGCAAACTATCAGATTCCGTTTCAACTTCACGAAGCCGTCCGAGCAGACGATTTTGCGCGTTGCGCGTCTGCCGCAAACTCTGTTCCAATGTAGCGATTAAATTTTCGTTCAGCATAAGATTTTCTTGTGGCATTTGTTGAATTCCGACTGACAATTTTTAATTTGCGCGAACTTAAAAAACTACTCAAAAAAAATCGCGCATCACTTATTTCTTTCAATCATATAGCCCGGAATTTCTTCCAGAGCTAAACGATACTCTGTTTCCGGCAATAGTTCAAGATTTTTTATTGCAAGATTGGCGTAATTGTATGCTCTTTTTCGCGTTTCCTCAAGCAATCCGACGCTTTCCAGCTTTTCCCGAAGCATCTCACGCGAAACATTTTCATAACTTTCGTCGTGCATAACTTTTTCCAAATCCTTTTTTATGTCCGGTTTTTTTTCAACCAGTAAAATCAACGGTAATGTCAGCTTTCCTTCCAGCAAATCCGCGCCTGACGCTTTGCCTAAAACCTCTTCGCTTGCCGTAAAATCAAGCACGTCGTCGGCGAGTTGAAAAGCCGTGCCGAGATTCATTCCATAATCTTTTAATGCTTTTTGTTCTTCTTTTGAAGCATTTCCCAAAATCGCGCCGATTTCGCAGCACGCGCTAAAAAGATACGCAGTTTTACGTTCTAAAATATCAAAGTATTCCGCCTCGGAAATATCCGTGCGCCCGAGCGTCGTCAATTGAATCAACTCGCCTTCCGTCATTTTGCGCGTCAGACGGGTTAAAATGTCGAGAATTTCCAGGCTGCGTTCTCTCAAAGACGTTTCAAACGCCGACATATACAACCAATCGCCCATCAGAACCGCCGATTGATTGCCAAAACGCGCATTAACCGAAACACGATTGCGGCGCGTGTCGGCGTTGTCAATTATATCGTCGTGAACCAGCGTCGCCGTGTGCAGCATTTCCATCACGGTTGCCAGCCGAATCACATTTTCCTGTTCACCACTTCCGCCAACCGCATAATTCGACAACAAAAGAAGCGCGGGACGCACACGCTTGCCGCCCGAAGCCCGCAGATAATCGCCGAGATAATTGATAACCTGAATATTTGAACTTGCTTGTCGTTCAAATTCCGCTTCGACCAACGACATTTCCGGTTTTATTAAACTGAAAACCTTTTTCGCCGCGATGTTCGGATTTAATTTTTCTTTGATTGGTGAAAATGTCTGCATTTATTTTATTAACCGCGAATTATTAACCGCGAAACGCGCTGAATACGCTAAATATGCACGAAGGCAAAAGTTAAAAATAACCTTATTTCCTAATAATAGACTCAGGGCAAAAATTTGATTTATCTACCAAAAATGGTTTTATCAGCCTTATTTCCCTTTTCGCGCTTTTCGCGTGTTTCGCGGTTCAATTGCTCCGATAATTATCAAACTGCATATCAATCCCAAAATCTTTCCCCTTGAGTTTAGCAATCACATCTTGCAAAATGTCGCGGTCTTTACCCGAAATTCTGACCGAATCGCCTTGAATCGAAGACTGCACTTTCAACTTTTCATCTTTGATAAATTTGACGATTTCCTTTGCTTTTTCGGTTGGAATTCCCTGTTGAATTTTGACGACCTGGCGAACAGTTCCGCCCGCCGACGGCTCGACTTTTTCATAGCTCAAAGCCTTGAGCGGAATACCGCGTTTAATCAGTTTGCTTTGCAGAATATCGTTCATATTGCGGAGTTTGGTTTCATCTTCGGCAGATAAAATCAAATCCTTTTCGTGTAAATCAACCAGAGCCTTGCTGCCCTTAAAATCAAAACGCTGGCTGATTTCCTTGCGCGTTTGATTAATTGCGTTGGTAACTTCCGCGTAATCAACTTTTGACGTAACGTCGAATGAATTTTCTTTTGCCATAATGTTGTTAATTGTAAATGGTTAATGGAAAATGGTAAATTCGTCAAACCCGATACAGGTTTTTAGTAAATAATTTGGTAGTGAACTAAAAGTAATGCTGCTGATTTTTTTCCATAAATCGCCACTAGCTAATGTTCTTTGATTATTTAATCCGACAATAAAAAGAGAAGCGTTTTTGCCGGGAGCGCACGCATCCTTGCGTGCTGCGTCGCTCAAAGCGGCGTAAAAGTATTACTCAATCAGGGCTTCGATTGCCGCGGTTGTTTTCGCGCTGTCGCGTTCAGCACGCCGGGATGCGTGCGCTCCGAGCAAAGAGATAACTTTTTATTAGCGGATTTATTTTTCAAAAAACATAAGCCAGTGGTTAAGGTTGAAATAAAAAGACAGGCTTTAGCCGAATAATAAAATTAAAATAATTCCTCAGTGCTTTAGCTGAAACTGATAAGGATGATTGATTTTTTTTTCTTAAATTTGGCTAAAGCCGATACTCTTTTCTGAACTAAACCTCTAACTAAAGTTGGAGGCAATTTACAAAGCATTACTTTTAGTTCACTACCAATAATTTATAATTAGCTGCTTACGATAATCTGAAAAAATCTAAAAAATTCCGAGTTGTTTGATTGGCTAAAGTTTCAAGCTCAACGTCATAAAATTCAGCCAGAAATTTTGCCGTGTGAACGACAAATGAAGGTTCGTTGCGTTTTCCGCGAAACGGAATCGGCGTTAAAAAAGGACAATCGGTTTCGATTAAAAGTTTTTCAAGCGGGACGACACGAGCCGCATCGCGCAAGTTTTCCGCTTTTTTGAACGTAACATTTCCCGCAAAAGAAATCAGAAAACCGATTTCCGTCAAACTTTGCGCCATTGTCGCCGTTCCGCCAAAGCAGTGCATTATTCCGCGAAATCCTTCGTAAGAACATTCCTTCGTTAAAATCTCAACCGTTTCATCGTTCGCATCACGCGAATGAATGATTATCGGTAAATTCAAATCTTTTGCAACCTGAATTTGTCTAATAAAAACTTCAATTTGCACATCGCGCGGCGAATGGTGGTAATAAAAATCCAGACCGATTTCGCCCCAGGCGATAACCTTTTCGCTCGATTTCACCAAATCAATCAGATGATTTTCGGCGTTGTCGTCATAAAGTTTCGCATCGTGCGGATGAACGCCGACCGAAGCAAAAACATTTTCATACTTTCCAGCCACTTCGACGGCTTTTTTTATCTCGTCCGTGTGCGGATTTCCCGTCCCGACGTTGAGCATAAACTTAACGCCCGCCTCATTTGCGCGTTGCACAACTTCGTCGCGGTCTGCGTCAAACGCTTCGCCGTCAATGTGGCAATGTGAATCAACGAAAATCATTACAGCAATCCTGAATTTTGCAAAACTTCATTTGACCAAACCTTTGCTTTTTGCCCGAAACTCAAACGGCGTTCTTCATCTTCCCAGGTTTTTTCAAAGTTTCTTTGATTTATGGCAAGTTGAATTTGTAAATCAATTAACTTTGCCGACGTTTCTATTTGAGTTTCGCCAGCCGTCCATTCGATAAAAAATTTGCTTTCTTCGACTAATTGTCTGACGGCTTCGAGATTTGCCGGATTTTTGACAAATGAACCGATTCGCGCCAGATTTGCCGCCAATCCGCCAAGACGAACCGGCACTGAATCTTTCAAAAATCTTTCGCGCCGTTGTTCCAAATTATTCATAATTTACACCTTCCATTAAATGAATTTGCATTTATTTCAATCGCGCACCGATTTTCACGTCTTCCAAAAATGTTGCCTCTTTACAAAGACGCGGCGCAAGTTTATTTCAAATTGAAGACCTTTTTCAACGCCGAATCAATTTTTTGCAAATCCGTTTCGCTTAATTTCCCACGAATCTTTGTTAATCGCATTTGATAATCAACCGGACGAGTTTGCAGACAATCGGCAATCGAAAGTTTTGTCAAACCATTTTCGTTTGTCGGCTCAATTTCGACATTCGTTAAAATCCGCGCTTTTTTCTCATTCCATTCCGTAATCGGGACGACTTGAATAACAGGAACTCTTTCATTATAAGTATCGTTCGTAGCTACTACACACGGACGAATTTTTCCCATTTCCGAGCCTTTCGTCGGATTGAGATTGACATCAATAATCATTCCGCGTTTGATTGTTGTCATTCAGGTAAATCCAAAAGTGCCGATTCCGTCAATTCCTGCAAATCGGAATCGTTTCGGTAAATTTCGGCGTAAAGTTCTGCCGATTCGCGCAAAGATTTTTGTTCCAAATCTTCTCGCAGACGATTTAAAGCCTCGCGCACAAGTTCGTTTTTGTCCTTAAAGCCATATTGCGAATAATGATTCAAAAATTCGGCTTGCGTTTCTTCAATTTTTACATTTGTTTGCACCATAAATTCACCTTTACTTTAATCTCGCGCCGACTTCCACATCTTCCAAAAACGTCGCAATCGCAGGTATATCTTCTTCTGTTAAAGATGCAGCGCAAATCATTCCTTCTGATTCCAAACCGCGCATTTTACGAGGTTTCAAGTTTGCGACGACAACGACTTTTCGACCAATTAACTTTTCCGGTTCATAGTATTCGGCTAAACCTGCAAGAATCTGACGCGGTTTTTCTTCTCCCAGGTCAATCTCGAAACGCAAGAGTTTATCGGCTTTCGGAATCCGTTCGGCAGCCAAAATTTCACCGACGCGCAGTTCGACTTTGAGGAAATCGTCAATCTCTATGTAGTGGTCGGTGGTCAATGGTCGGTGGTCAGATTCTTCTGCTCCGACTTTCACCCTTTCGATTTTCGCAGTTCCATTATCAGCTACTTTTGATTCTTTACTGACCACCGACGACTGACCACCGACCACTATTTTCTCAATTTCATTCATAACTTTTGCTTTATCAATGCGCGGGAAAACGGCTTGTGTTTCGCCGACTCGCGTTCCCGCCGGTAATTCTCCGTATGTTAAATTTTCAGGATTTATTTTTGAAACGTCTTCGCTCAAACCAATCTGCGAGTAAATTTTGCGCGTCGCTTCGGGCATAATCGGATAAAGCAAAACGCACAGCCAACGAAGTGTTTCCGTTGCGCGATAAAGAACTGCGTTGAGCGTTTCGGCTTGATTTTCGTCTTTGACAAGTTCCCACGGTTTCGCGTCGGAAATCATCTTGTCTATCCGCGCAATCACTTGCCAGATTGTTTCTAACGCCTGGCTGAACTCGTAATTGTCAAACTTTCTAAGAAATTCATCCCGCGCGTGTTCAAGAACTGCCACTAAATCCTGTTCGTCCGGGTTGATTCCGGCGCGTTTGGCGTTCAGATAATTCGATTCCTGAATTTTTCCGCCCGGAATTTCGCCATTACGATATTTCGTTATCATTGAAAGTGTTCTGGACGAAAGATTACCCAAACCACTCGCTAAATCGGCATTGGCGCGGTCAATCAGATTTTCGTAACTGAATTTTCCGTCCTGCCCGAAAACCATATCGCGCAGAAGAAAATAGCGTAAAGCATCGGTCTGAAAATGTTTGTGCAATACATTTAATTCGATTGTGTTGCCAAGCGTTTTGCCCATTTTGCGCCCATCCGCATCGAGCCACATTCCGTGCGCGTAAACCGTTTTCGGCAAATCAATTCCTGCTGCGAACAAAAAAGAAAACCAATAAATCGTGTGAAAACGCAAAATGTCTTTGCCGACCAGATGCGTCGCGTTTTGCCAGTATTTTTCAAAGCCGGACTTTTCCGAATTGCCGTAACCAATTGCCGTAATGTAATTTGAAAGCGCGTCGAGCCAAACATACATTACGTGATTCGCGTCGTCGGGAACAGGAATTCCCCAACTTACAGATTTTTTTTCACGCGAAATCGAAAGGTCTTGCAAACCGCTTTTAATAAATGAAACGACTTCATTTTTTCTCGCTTCGGGACGAATCAAATCGGGATTCTTCTCAATCATTTCAAGCAGAAAATCGTCATAATCACTCAAACGAAAAAAGTAACTTTCCTCAGAAACTTTGTCGAGCGGTCTTTCGTGAATCAAACATCGCGGCACATCTTCGCCGTCGCGCAGCTCATATTCGGTTTCCGTCTTAAATTCCGCGCAATTCGGGCAAAACCACGCTTCGTAAAAATCTTTATAAATCGTGGAATTGCCTTTCGGAGTTTTATTTTTCGCAATCTCGCGCCACAGATTCTGCACCGCTTCGTAATGAAACGGCGCGGTTGTCCGCATAAAAATATCGTAATCGGTCAAACCGAAATCGGCGAACATTTTTTTATATTGGCTCGAAACAAAATCAACCTGCTCTTTTGGCGAAATACCTTTTGCTTCGGCAACGCGCTGAATATTTACGCCGTGTTCATCCGTTCCAGTTAAGAAATAAGTGTCAAAACCACGCTGTTTTTTATGCTTTGCAATCACATCGACAACCGTCGTCGTGTAGAGATGTCCGAGATGCGGCAGACTATTGGCATAATAAATCGGTGTTGTAATATAAAAACTCGACATAATAAAAACTATAAACTTTTTAAATCAGAAGTTTTAACCTGATATTTCGCAAAATTCGGGTCTTCCGTAACAATCGTTAAATTCTCGACATTGGCTTGCGAAATCAGCATACGGTCAAACGGGTCTTTGTGAATCAGCGGCAAATTATGAACGCGGAGCGCGTGTTGAATTTCAATCGGCAACTGTTTGAATCCGGCGCGTCTGATGCGGTCGGGAACCCAAATTTCGGGAACGTCGGGAATCTTTAATTTGCCGATTCCATATTTGATTGAAATTTCCCAGGCTGTTACGTGCGAAACAAAAATTTCGTTGTTGAAAGTATCCTGCAAAAAGTTTCTCGCCTTCTGCGATAATCGCACACCTTCCATAAACCATAGAAAGATATGCGTATCAATCAAAACTTTCATCTTCTTCTCCGTAAAAAGCCGCCAACAAATCATCAGGTAGAACGTCAAAATCGTCGGCAATCCACATTTTTCCCGCGTCCATTCCGAAACAATCTTCTTTTTCGTCGCGCACGGGAACGAGCCGGACAAGCGGTTTTCCGGCTTTGGCGATAACCACTTCTTCGCCGTTTAAGGCTTGTTCGATGAGTTTGCTCAAGTTTGTCTTTGCTTCGTGAACATTTGCTTTCGTCATATCATAAAACCTCCAAAGAGAAGATTATCACACGATTAGCTAACCTGCTCAACCAGAAAAGGCAAAAGTAAAAGTCATACTAATTTGCCTTTCACTTTTGCCTTTTAACTTTTTAATTTTGCCTTATTTTCTATCCGGCTGTGCTTTGGCAAATTCGTCCGTCGCATTATACGCGGGCAATTTCGCCGCGTTTGAAACCTTCATACCGATTGCCAGCGAAACGTCGAGCGACTGCGCCATTCCGTCAAAACGCCAATCGTCGCGGAATTCGTCGGACGGCTGATGATAATGTTTCTGATTAAATTCTCTGAAGAGATTGTCGCTGAACTCCTTTGATTTGCCGACGTATTGGTCGCCGTTGCGGATGCTCAAAGCCGGAACACCCGTTTTTGCAAACGGAAAATGGTCGGAACGGAAAAACGAACCTTGTTCGGGATATGCGTCGGGCAAATAGGTCATCTGACGTTCGCTTAAAACATCATTGACAAACGGTTGCAGACTCGAACGCTCCGCGCCGAGTGCGCCGTAATTTTTCGTCAAACCGTAAAAATTTCCGCCGTCAATATTGATATTCGCCGCCGTTTTTGCAAGCGGAAAAACCGGATGCGCCGCATACCATTCCGCGCCGAGCAAGCCTTGTTCTTCGGCAGTCGTAAAAAGGAAAACCTGCGAGCGTTTCGGCTGTTCGGCTTTCGGCAGTTTCGTAATCGCTTCGGCAATCGCCAAAATCTGCGCGATACCCGAAGCGTTGTCCAACGCGCCGTTGTAAATCGTGTCGCCTTTATCGTTCGGCGCACCGACTCCCAAATGGTCCCAATGCGCCGTGTAAATGACATATTCGTTTTTCAAACTCGCGTCGCTTCCTTCCCAAATGCCGACGACGTTGTTTGAATCAACCCGTTTGAGTTCGCTCGTGACGTCAATTTTAGCCGTCAAACCGAGATTGCCAGGTTTGAAATCGCGCTTTTTCGCCGCTTCGCGCAATTGGTCGAGATTTTTTCCCGATTGTGCAAAGATTTTCCGCGCCGTGTCTTCCGTCATCCACGAACGCATCTGCAAAAACGGCGTTTTATCGGCGGCAGTTCGCGCAATATCAAAACGCCAGTTGCCGTTGGAAGTCCGCACGACATTCCAGCCGTAGCCAGCCGAATCGGTCGTGTGAATCAAAATCACGCCCGCCGCGCCGCGCCGCGCGGCTTCTTCAAATTTATAAGTCCAACGCCCGTAATAAGTCAGTGCTTTGCCGCCGAAAAGATTCGATTCTTCTTTGGTCGCGGGCGGGTCGTTGACCATCATCACGAGAATTTTTCCGCGATAATCTTCGGCGTTTCCTTTATAATCGTTCCATTTTTGTTCGGGCGCATCAATTCCGTAACCGACAAAAACGAGTTCGCTGTTCAGGCTCACACTTTCGGTTTGTGCGCCCGTAAATGCGACAAAATCATCGCCGAATTTATATGAAACATTACCGATATTTAAGGTCGTATTCGGATTTGCTTTGACGGCAACCAGCGAAACCGGCTGAAAATATGAACTGTTGTTTCCCGGTTTAACGCCGAGCATTTCCAGTTGATTAGCGATATATTTTGCCGCAAGTTCCCCGCCGCGACTTCCCGGCGCACGACCTTCAAAACCGTCGTCCGACAAAAATTTGACGGTTGATTTTAACTTTTCTTCACTGAAAAGATTTGTATATTTGCCCTTGATTTGCGCCAAAATGCCAATTGAACAAATAGCAATTAACGTGGTTATCAAAATTATTTTCTTATTCATCCTTCATCCCTCATCCTTCATCCTTTAATAAGGCTCATCGCTTCCGCCCGCGTCCGCGCATCGGTGCGAAAGCCGCCTAAAACGCTGGAAGTTACAGT
The DNA here is from genome assembly GCA_050998795.1 of Pyrinomonadaceae bacterium. Taxonomy (GTDB): domain Bacteria; phylum Acidobacteriota; class Blastocatellia; order Pyrinomonadales; family Pyrinomonadaceae. Next base: position 31,333 of record JBPCPU010000178.1, on the reverse strand, counting down.
TTTCGCGCCAGGCTTTTTCACGCCGCGCAAAGTCATACAAGTATGCTCGGCTTCCATCACAACCATCACGCCGAGCGGTTCGAGTTCTTCAAAAAGCGTCTGCGCGATTTGCTGCGTCAAGCGTTCCTGCACTTGCAGACGACGCGCAAAAATCTCGGCAATCCGCGCGAGCTTTGATAAACCGATAATTCGACCATTTTTCGGAATATAGGCGATATGACATTTGCCGACAAACGGCGCGAGATGATGTTCACACACGGAAGCAATCGAAATATCTTTAACAATCACCATTTCGTCGTGCGAATCGCCGGGAAGCGGAACAATATGCGATTTTGCGTCTTCCCACATTCCTTCAGTCAATTCAGCGTAAAATTGCGCGACTCTTTCCGGCGTTTTCTGCAAACCTTCGCGGTCAGGATTTTCGCCCATTCCTTCGAGCATCAAACGCACACCTTTGGCAATTTTTTCCAAATCAATTGTTTTCTTAACTTTTTTTGCCAATTTTTCCTCTTAAATTTGAGATTTATCCAAAAATCTTTACAAATCCGACAATAATTAAAACAACTCCAATTGTAAAAGCGAAAAGTGCCAAAGCAATGCCATTAACGCTACTTACACCGTCAGCATAACCTTTATCCATATAATCGGACATTCTTGCTTTGAAAAACTTTTTACCTTTTTCAGTTGAAGAATATCCTAATAATCTCCAACTAACGACGAGCAAAAACAAGCCGCCTAAAATGTAAATTATACTCATAATTCTTTAAACTTATTTTCAATCAAATCAGTAATTGTTTTCAATGGAATTTCCTTTTCCAGAGCGATTTTTTTCAGTTGTTCATATTCGGGTTTAGCGTTCACGATTTTACCGTTAAATTTTGCAATTTTCACGTCAATCATCCCGAATTCGGTTTCAATCTTGACAACTTCACGCGGCAGACAATCGCGTTCGATTTCAGAGATGCGAACACCGAGCGTCGTCGTTTCATTGTAAAGCAATTCGGTTAAAAATTCGCGTTTTTCGTTTTCACACAAAATTGAAATCATCGTCGCCGGACGATTTTTCTTCATCTGAATCGCCGTGAACCAACAATCGAACGCGCCGAGCTCAAAAGCGCGTTCCATCACAAAACCTAAAATCTGCGGCGATAAATCATCAATGTTTGTTTCGATAAGTGTTAATTGTTCGTCGTTCGTTGTTCGTTGTTTAATTTCTTCTCGTAATTCGTAATTCGTAATTCGTAATTGGCTTTCCGTTTCTCCGAGCATCAAACGCAAAACATTCGGGAAATTTTTATATTGACGAGTTCCCGCGCCGTAAGCTGTTTTTTCAACTCGCATTTCGGGAATTTGTCCGAATTCGTCGCAAACCGCCGCAATAATTGCCGCGCCCGTCGGCGTTATTAATTCGCCTTCGATTTCGGTTGAGTAAATCGGAATATCTTTTAGCAATTCGGCAACGGCGGGCGGCGGAACGGGAAATTTGCCGTGCGTCATATTTACAAAACCGCTTCCGACGTGAATGCGCGAGCAGGCAAATTTTTTGATTTCGAGCATTTCAAAACCGACACACGCGCCGACGACATCAACAATCGCGTCCATCGCGCCGACTTCGTGAAAATGGACTTTTTCAACTTCAATACCGTGAACTTTTGCTTCGGCTTCCGCAAGTTTTGTAAAAATTTTTATCGCTCTTTCTTTGATTGAATCTTCAAGGCGCGAATCAGTAATAATCTTTTCGATTGTGTGCAGATGACGATGATTTTTTTCTTCCGCAAATTTCACTTCCGCGTGAATCGCAGAAATGCCCGAACGGTCAACTTTAGTGAATTCAATTTCAAAACCCGCAATATCGAGTAATTTTATTTGTTCGACAAGTTTTTCGCGCTCAACACCGAGCGCAGCCAACGCGCCCAAAATCATATTTCCGCTCGCGCCCGCAAAACAATCGAAAAAGAGAGTTTTCATAAGTTAAAAGTCTAGATTTCAAAATGAAAAACGTCAAAGTTTGTGTTTCGTTCTTTGGCGCGGTTTGCGTTATACTTGGCTTTTTATTTAGTCGAGGAAATTAAACAGTGAATTTATTCGAATTGCAAAATAGTTTGCGTGAAAAAGTAATTGAAACTGCGAAGCAGCAGTTTTCAGTTGAATTAGAACAATCCGCCGCCGAAGTTCCGCCGAAAACCGAACTCGGCGATTTGGCGTTTCCGGTTGCGTTTGAACTCGCCAAAAAAATCAAACAAACAACCGGCGAAAAGACGAATCCGCGTGAGATTGCCGAAAAACTTAAAGCCGCGTTGGAAGAAAACGAAGCAGTTGAGCGTGTCGAAGTCGCGGGCGCGGGTTATTTGAATGTCTTTTATAATCGCGCCAAATTCTTAGCCGAAAGCACAGATGCCGAACCTTTGTCGCAGCTAAAACTTTCCGAAGATATAAACGCGCCGAAAGTTTGCATCGAACACACTTCGGTTAATCCGAACAAAGCCGCGCATATCGGTCACGTCAGGAATTCGGTGCTTGGCGATACGTTTGTGCGAATTCTGAAAGCAACCGGCAAGCGTGTCGAAGTTCAGAATTATATTGACAATACAGGCGTGCAGGTTGCCGATGTCGTCGTTGGATTTATGTATCTTGAAAAAATGAATCTCGACGACATCAAAAATCTTGATGAGAAATTAAGGTCGAATGGCAAAACTTTCGATTATTACTGCTGGGATTTATATGCCAAAGTCGGGCAGGAATATCAGATAAATGAAGAACTAAAAGCGAAACGCGCCGAAGTTTTACATTTAATTGAAGAAGGAAATAACGAAACCGCCGAACTTGCCGATTATGTTGCGACGCGCAATGTCCAATGTATTTTGGCGACGATGGAACGGTTTTCGATTCGCTACGATTTACTGCCGCGCGAATCGGAAATTCTGCATCTTCATTTCTGGCAAAAAGCGTTTGAAGAGATGAAACGGCGCGACGTTATCAAGTATGAAACCGAAGGCAAAAGCGCAGGCTGCTGGGTAATGCCTTTTGAATCGCACACCGGAACGGACGAACACGAGGCGGACAAAATTCTTGTGCGTTCAAACGGAACTGTAACTTATACGGGCAAAGACGTCGCGTATCAAATGTGGAAACTCGGACTTCTCGGACTTGATTTTAATTACAATCTTTTTCACACTTACAAAAACGGTCAGGAAGTTTGGATAACGACGGCGGAAAAATCCGACGGCGGAGAAATACCCGAATTCGGTAACTGCGAAACGGTTTATAACGTGATTGATTCGCGCCAATCTTACCCGCAGGAAGTCGTCAAAAAAGGCGTGGCAACGATTTTTCCCGAAAAAGGTGAAGCGGCAAGCGTCCATCTTTCCTATGAAATGGTCGCGCTTTCACCTTCGGCGGCGGAAGAATTGGGTTTTAAAATTTCCGTCGAAGACAGGCAAAAATCATTTATCGAAATGAGCGGGCGCAAAGGTTTGGGCGTAAAAGCCGACGATTTGATAAATCGTCTGGAAGCAAATGCTTTTGCGGAAGTTGAAAAGCGACACGCCGATTTGTCGGAAGCACAAAAACAAGCAACCGCGCATATTATTGCTATCGGCGCACTGCGTTATTTTTTGCTGAAGTTCACGCGCAATACGGTGATTGTGTTCGATTTCAAAGAAGCACTTTCTTTTGAAGGCGAAACAGGTTGTTTTTGCCAATATTCCACCGTCAGAGCAAATTCGATTTTCCGTAAATTAGAAAAAAATGATTTAGAAAACGCGATTCGAACAATTTCAAATTCCAAGCCTGAAATTGCAGAGATTTTGAACAACGAAAATGAAGTTTGGTCGCTGATAACTTTGGCTTCCCGCCTTGAAGAAACCGTCGCGCAGTCGGTTTCCGCAAATGAACCCGCGATTTTAGCAAAATTTACTTTTAATCTGGCAAAAGCATTTAATCTTTTCTACCATAATCACAAAATTATTACGGAAGAAAACGCCGTCAAACGCGCAATTTTAATCGTAACGGCAGACTTGGCGCGAAGGAGTTTAACTTCCGCTTTGAATACGCTTGGCATCGAAGTTCCCGAAAGAATGTAAGTTAGTCCGTTGTCCTTTGTCCGTTGTCCTTTGCTTTTTAATCAAGTTTCACGCTGATGATAACGAAGGACAAATTGTGCTAAAATAAATTTAGAAATTTCAAGGAGTTTGTTAAATGGAACTAGAAACAAATCGTAAAACACAGCTTCCGGTTTCGAGCGTCGGCACTGTTACGCCAAAACTACGCAAGTTTCGCAGTGATGCTTCCATCAATCGTTTTCTCATAAAAAACAAAGGTTATGAATTTGTTAATGGGAAATTGAAGAAGAAAGAAATGGCGACAGCAAAACACAGCGGAATTGCAACAATAATAACTGTCGAATTGGGAATTTTTTTGAAAAAGAACAAAATCGGACGAGTTTATGGCGACAACACACTTTTCCAAATCGGCGAAAACAAACGCATTCCCGATGTTTCTTTTGTTTCGACAAAGAAAATTCCGCCGACGGGCGAACCTTTGGATATTTGGAATTTCGCGCCTGATTTAGCGGTCGAAGTTATCTCACCGAGCGAAACTCACAATAAAGTCGAGCGTAAAATCCGCGAATACTTTGATGCGGGCGTAATACAGGTTTGGAAAATTGTTCCTGAATTTAAGACTTTGACCATTTACTTTTCTCCGACTGAAACAAAAATTTTGACCGAAAAGGACGAATTAACCTGCGAAGAGATTTTGCCGGATTTTCGGCTTCCTTTGAGTGAGATTTTTATTGATTGAATTTGAGCAATCGGCAAAATATATTTTGTGCGGCTTGACTTCACTTTTGGTATTCTGTTAAAAATTTACTTTGCAATGCAGACTTTATCGTTAAAATTTATTTCAAATTTTCGTTGGCGGCGTTTCGGAAAACCGGCGGCGATTATTCTTGTTTAAATGCTAATGAAATAAATTTTCTGTGCAATAAGTTTTGAGATTAACCGCCAAACAAAGTAAAAGTTTAGCGGTTTTTTTATTTTTGATGCAACATCTTAAACCCGAAAATTTTTCCGCGTTTTTGGCGCAAACCGCAAAAGGCAATGTCATTCCCGTTACTTTAACGGTCGCGGCGGATTTGCAAACGCCGTTCGGGATTTATTTGCTTTTGCGCGAAAATGCGCGGTTTTCCTTTTTGCTTGAATCAATCGAAGGCGGCGCGAATCTTGCGCGTTATTCATTTCTCGGCGCAAATCCAAACAAAATTATGCGCGGGCGCGGCGGCAAAACTTTTATTGAAGAAGATGGAGAAAAATTTGAATCCGCGAAAAATTTACTGGAAAGTTTGCGCGAAAATTTTGCGGATAAAAACTTTGTCGAAGATTTTGAGATTGCTCCGTTTGCGGGCGGCGCGGTCGGGTTTTTTAATTTTTCGGCAGTCGGACTTTTTGAACCGACTCTGCAAACCGAAGATGCGGAAGACGGTTTTTGGCTTTTTTTCCGCACAACCGTTGCTTTTGACCACGCTTATCAGCAAATTAAAATAACGACATTGGTTTTTACGGATGAAACCGATAATTTGGAAGAAGTTTATCAATCAGCAATTGAAGAAAACGAAAAAATCGCCCGACTTTTGCAAAACACTCCGAAACTTCCGACATCTCAAGGTAATAACAAAAACGGGGAAATTTCATCAAATTGGGAAAGGGGAAAATTTCTCACGGCGGTTTCGCAAATTAAGGAATATATTCTTGCCGGAGATTGTTATCAAGCCGTTATTTCGCAGCGTTTCGGCAAAGAAACTTTGGCTTCTGCGGTAGCAATTTACCGCGCTTTGCGTTCGCTGAATCCTTCGCCCTATATGTTTTTATTCGAGTTTGACGAAAAATCAATTATCGGCGCGTCGCCGGAAATGCTTGTTCGCTGCCGCAATCGAAATGTCGAATATCGCCCGATTGCCGGAACTCGCCGGCGCGGCGCAAATGAAGCGGAAGACGCGGGATTAGCCGAAGAAATGCGCGGCGATGCGAAGGAAACGGCGGAACATTTGATGTTGGTTGATTTGGGAAGAAACGATTTGGGCAGAATTGCCAGGTATGGTTCGGTGAAAGTTGAGAAGTTGATGGAAGTCGAAAAATACTCGCACGTTCAGCATCTTGTTAGTTGTTTATCTGCTAAATTAGAAAAAGAAAAAGATTGTTTTGATGCAGTTGCGGCGTGTTTTCCGGCAGGAACGGTTTCGGGTGCGCCGAAAGTGCGGGCGATTCAGATAATCAGAGAACTCGAACCCGACGAGCGCGGAATTTATGCCGGTGCGGTTGGTTATGTTGATTATGCCGGAAATCTGGACACCTGCATTGCTATTCGGACAATCGTGTTGGAAAACGGCGTGGCAACCGTGCAAGCCGGTGCGGGAATTGTCGCCGATTCCGTGCCGGAAAAGGAATTTGACGAAACCGTGCATAAAGCGCAGGCGTTACTGCGGGCAATCGAAATTGCCGAAGGCTCATTGAAGCCTGTGTAAATTTAAATTGAAATGTGTATATCGAAGGCGCAAAGCAGTTAATAACGGTGAAGTGTGGGTGGTGAGTTATCATTTATCGTTCACCACTTACCGTTCACCACTGTCTTCCGCCTTTGTTTGCAAAACTGGAAATTGTTATAAAAAATTATGTTGATTGTGATGAAAGCCGACGCGACGCAAAATGATGTCGAGCGCGTTATTGGAATTATTGAAAAACTCGGATTTCGTCCGCACACGATGCCCGGCGCGGCGCGAACCGCCATCGGAATTACGGGAAATAACGGCGCGGTTGACCCGGCGCATTTTGAAAATTTATCGGGCGTGGCGGAAGCGATTCGCGTTACTAAACCGTATAAACTTATCTCCAAAGATTTGCGTCCCGAAAAATCGGTTATCAAAGTCGGAAACGCAACCATCGGCGGTGATGAATTGGTGATTATTGCGGGACCTTGTGCAGTTGAAAATGCGGAACAAGTTTTCAGCGTTGCCGAAGCAGTTTCAAGGAGCGGTGCAAAATTCTTTCGCGGCGGCGCGTTCAAACCGCGCACTTCACCGTATGCTTTTCAAGGAATGGGCGAAGACGGTTTGAAAATGTTAGCCGACGTGCGCGACCAATACGGTTTGAATATCGTTACGGAAGCAATGGACGAACACGGCATTGATTTGGTTGAAAAATACGGCGACTGCATCCAAATCGGCGCGCGCAATATGCAGAATTTTTCGCTTTTAAAATATGTCGGACAAACGCGCAAACCCGTTTTGCTGAAACGCGGAATGGCGGCGACTTTGGACGAGTTCCTGCTTGCCGCCGAATATATTATGGCTGAGGGAAATTATGATGTGATTTTGTGTGAACGCGGCATCAGAACTTTCGGCAATCACGCCCGCAACACGATGGATTTATCAATCGTCCCCGCTGTTCATCGCTTGACTCATCTGCCGATTATTGTTGACCCGTCGCACGGAACAGGCAGAAACTATATGGTTAATCCGATGGCGCGGGCAGGCGTGGCGGTCGGCGCGGACGGTTTGATTATCGAAGTTCACTCAAAACCGGAAGAAGCACTCTGCGACGGCGCACAAGCCTTAACGCCAACTCAATATCTCGAATTAGCCGAACAGGTTAAGGTGATTCACGATGTTTTGATGCCGGTTGCGGTTTGACGAAAAATTATTGGATGATTTCGGTTTTTCCTCTAATCCAAATTACCAATTCTTCTTCGCTCAAACTTCCTTCGGCTAGTTTCAAAAAGGTCAGATATTTCTCTTCTTGAGTCGCATTAAAGTTATATCCGTTAAGCTGCAAAAAAGTTCGCATCACGACCAATGCCGTGCGTTTATTGCCGTCAATAAACGGATGATTTTTGGCGACACCGAAAGCATAAGCGGCGGCAAGCGCGGAAATATCGGGCGCGTCTTCGCTGTAAGCCGACAAATTTTGCGGTCTGGCAAGTGCCGACAACAGCAATCCCAAATCACGCACACCGTCGCTTCCACCGTGTTCGGCGATTTGCCTTTTGTGAATTGCAAGAACTGTTTCTTCCAATAGCCACTTGATTTCAGCCATATTTATTCCGCTAATTTTCTCAAAGCATCGCGGTCTTCGCGCATTACTTGTTCGGCAATCGCCGTTTGTTCGACAAGTTCGGGATTGTAAGGCGTGAGTTCAATGCCTTTGGAAGTTTCGACGGCAAAAATCGAATCGCCTTTATTCACACGGAGTTTTTCCAATATATCCTTTGGAAGAATGACTCCGACGGAATTTCCGACTGTAACTAGTTTTAATGTGTTAGTCATAACGCAAACCTCTCACGAAATAAGTAATCGTTGATAATTAGATTAAACTTTAAGGAAAATCTAAACTGCCGCATCCAATAGTTTGGCTTTTCTATTCACTATTTACTATTTACGATTCACTACTTATAACAAATGTTACAAAACTTAATCAATAAACCCGTTCTAAATGGCGAAAATTTATCTTTGAAGTTTTGCCAGAGCCGTTTCGCAAGCGTTGATTTTTTGTGAAATTTCGTCCGGTTTAGCTGAAGTTCGGGATGTCAGCGTATTGTGTTCCTGCAAAATTTTCACCACCTCAAATGCTTTTTGATAATTTTCTTTTGCTTTTAATAAATTTTGTCTTTTGTTTGCGGTGGAAATTGTCTCTGCCGATGATTCTTCGTAAGCGACGGCAAGATTTTTATAAAAATCAGCCAAATAATTATTAGAAACAAAGTCTGAATTATCAATATTTTGCGGCTGCGTGAAAATTGTTATCGCCAGTTGGTAATTTCCTATTGCGCCCGGCAAATTCCGGTTCTTTTGTTCAATCTCGCCCGAAGTATTGTAAGCTCTGGCAAGAAGAGTCAGCGCGTCTGTATTTGACGGGTCGGTTTTAGCAACGGCTTTTCTAATTTCCAAACCTTGCCGACAAAATTCTTCCGCAGATTTTATATTTCCTGTTTTAAGAAACAAATTTGCAAACACCATATATGAAGCCGAAAGGTCGAGTTTAGCCTGCGCGTCCACGTCATCGAAAGCGACTCGCGCCTCGTCCAAAGACAATGACTTTTGATAGTTGCCGATAGCTTCTTCGTTTCGTTTTTCTCTTTCCAAAACTCGCCCTAAAAATTTGTAGGCTTTTGACAATTTGCGGCTGAATTCTGCGTTTGATTGGTTGTTGTTCAATAGATTTTGCCAAATTTCGATTGCTTTAGAATAGTTGAGAATAGCGTTTCCGTTGTTGCTAGTTTGGTCGGAGGCAAAACCTAAATCATACAATCCGCTGGCAAATCCGTATTGAAATTTTTCATTTAAGGGATTAGTTTCAGCGAGTTCTTCGTGAATTTTTATTGCCTTCTGATAATTTTCCAACCGCGCCGGAAAATTACCGCCCACGCCTAAACCATCGCCTACCTGCCGGTAACAAACAGCCAAGTTATAAAGGTCATCTGAATTTTGCGGAAAGTCGGCAGAAATTTTCTCCCTGATTTTTAAGGCTTTTTGGTAACTCAGAAGCGAATTCCGGCTTTGATTCAGACTCCCGAAACTATCGTCGCCCGACTGCACGTCGCCGACTTTTTCATATGCGGCGGCAAGTTCACGTTGTAAATCCGCATCGTTCGTATTTTCGGCGGAAAGATTGTCGAGATATTCGAGCGCGTCTTTGACCATTTTTTCGCGTATCGGCGTTGAACCGGCGAGTTTTTTGATGTCATCGTGATATTCAAACAAAACTGCGTTGGCAAGTTTGCGAACCTGGTTAAAACGCATTTCGGCTTTGGCTTGTTCACGTTTTGCGACAACGGCTTGCCAAGAAGTAATTACCGTTGCCGATAAAAGAATTACGGCAATCAAAAGCGAAGCGAACACGCCCGCCCGATGGCGTTTGATAAATTTATTGAAGCGATAAAAAGAAGTGTCCGCCGTCGCCGTTACAGGCAAACCCGCGAGATGTCGGCGAATGTCTTCGGAAAATTCCTGAACGGAATTGTAACGGCGCGTCGGTTCTTTGCGTAAGGCTTTCAGAACTATGTTGTCCAAATCGCCTTTTAACGATTTTGTCCTTTGTCCTTCGTCCTTTGTCCTTTGGGCGTTTGATTGTGTTGCTCGTTTATCGTCAACTAACGAATGACTAAGGACGACTAACGAAGGACGAAGCGGTTCGGCGGTTAAAACGATTTGCGCCGCTTCTTCCGGCAAACGGCTTTCGATTTTGAACGGACGCTGACCGCTCAGAAGTTCATACAAAACTACGCCGAGCGAATAAACATCGCTTGCCGTCGTTACCGGCAAACCGCGAATTTGTTCAGGCGAAGCGTATTCGGGTGTCATCAGGCGAAACATCGTCGCCGTCGCTTCCGTCGTGTCGAGCGACCATTCGGGATGAAGCAGTTTGGCAATTCCGAAATCGAGCAGTTTTGCGCTGCCGTCTTCCGTAACGAGAATGTTTGAAGGTTTTATATCGCGGTGAACGACCAGATTTTGATGCGCGTAGGAAACTGCCGAACAGACTTTTTGAAAAAGTTCGAGACGTTCTCCGGTTGAAAACTCGTGGGAATCGCAGAATTTTGTAATCGGCAAGCCTTCGACATATTCCATTACAAAATACGGCAAGCCGTCCGTCGTCGAACCGCCGTCGAGCAGTTGCGCGATATTCGGATGTTCGAGCCGCGCTAAAATCCGGCGTTCCATCACAAAACGCTTGAGAACGGCGGTTGTGTCCATCCCGCGACTGATAAGTTTGACGGCAAAAATTTTATCGAAAGATTCGTCCCCGCGCGAAGCCAGATAAACCGTTCCCATTCCGCCGCGTCCGATTTCTTTGAGAATTTTGTAAGAATCAATTTGTTTACCGACATAAAAATCGGTTTCATTTTCTTCGACCAAACCAATATCCACGAGTGCCGGCTCGACAATAAAATCGGCGGCTTCTTCGTCCGCCTTGATAAGTTTTTCGACTTCGCGGCATAAATCTTCGTCGCGTTCGGCTAAAAATCCCGCGCGTTCACTTTCGGGCAAATCAAATGTCGCGTTGAAAAGGTCTTTAATTTTTTGCCATTCGGTCGGGTTCATAAATTCAACATTGGGAGCGCAGGCATCCTTACCTGTAGTGAGCGTCGCTTCGGCGCGAAAATTTTCGCTGAAAATAAAGTTGCGCTCAGTTTAACCTGGCTGCGCCGCTTGCACGACGTTTGCAGGCAAGGATGCCTGCGCTCCCGGCAATTACGCCTGCACATTACGCGCAAAATATTGAAAAATCGGCTCACAATGTAAGGGATGAAGGATGAGGGATGAATAAGAACTAAGCAGCAGCAGTTGGCAGTAAGCAGTAGGAACGCGCCTGCCGCCTGCCAACTATTTTATTCATCCTTCATCCCTCATCCCTCATCCCTCATCCTTCGATAAAGCCACGCGCGGGCAAGCGTCCATTCACGTTTGACGGTAGCGGGCGAGATTTTCAAAACTTTTGCCGTTTCTTCAATCGTCAAACCGCCGAAATAACGCAGTTCGATTATTTTTGCCTGCTTCCCGTCAAACTGTTCGAGTTCCTGCAACGCCAAATCCAACGCTATCAAATCTTTGTTCACGTCAACCGAAATTTCCCCGACATCTCCGAGCGCGACTTTTCCGCCGCTTCCGCGCTTTTCCGCCGTATGCCGTCGTGCGTTGTCAAGCAAAATCCGACGCATCGCCGTTGCCGAAAGCGCGAAAAACTGCGCGCGATTTTCAAAATTTACGGAACGCTGGTCAATCAGTTTGAGATAGGCTTCGTGAACCAACGCGGTAGTCTGAAGCGTCAGGTTTTCGCGCTCGCTTCTTAAATAACTGTGAGCAAGCCGCCGCAATTCGTTATAGACAAGCGGCAAAAGTTCATCTAAAACTTCCCGATTGCCGTTGCGGTAATCTTCCAGCATTTTGGTTATTTCGTTCATTCAAGACCGCCAATTAGGAATTACGAATTCGAATTACAAGATTAAGCAAGAGATAAGATTGAAATTCGTAATTTGAAATTCCTAATTGATAAACTTGAGCCAATTTTACTCCAATTCGCGCGTAATGGACAGAAGAAAAATATAGGTTCAATTTTGCTGATACAGATTCAAAAGAAGCAACATAGCGGATGACGCCTATGATTTTTAGGCTTCGGCAAATTCAAAATATGTTTGGAGAATAAATTCAGCTAAAACCGATACGGAGAAAACGAGGTGCTATATGAATATGATAATTGATGTAGTTATGAAAGCCGACTTATTTCAACTTGTAAATATCAATGTTACGAACTCGAAAATCGTTCCATATTGTCCGAGAGGAATCAAAGATATGGTTGACCAGATTATCGCCACGGTTGGAAACGATAAGATTGCGGCTTTACGCATTTGGAGTCACGGTATCACACATTGGAAAGGCGGCGAGGATTACGAGAAAGGCAATATTTCTTTGGGCATTAACAATGTGGATGCTGATAATGTTAAGCAACACAAATCCGAACTAAACCACTCTGCACTGAAAGTGCAGAGGTTTGAAAAAGGAACGCGAATAAAATTCGCTTTATTGTTCTTTTCCGATAAAGAAAAGAAAGCGTAATAAATTCTTGCAATGAAATTGCAAGGTTTTTACCTACGTGTTTCAAAGAATAAATTTTCCGCGCGGCAGAGCCGCGAGGTATTGAATCGGAATTTTTTATTTTCCTTATTTCCGTAGCAGAGCTACTGGGAATTAAACCTATAAGGAACGATTAAGCCGTCTTACCCGCTATTTTGCCAAACCCGCCCGTGTTGAATTACGCGGTTGTTCGCCCGCCAAAGGCACCGGGAAAGATATGATGTTCGCATTGGCGAGATATTGGGGAGGAGTCGAAGTTCACGGCTCTTCTAAGGTTCAAACGCTGATTTTTTGGAACAAACCTGTCTATGTCGCCGACAATTCAGGAGTGAAAGTACTCCGGAATCCCATAGAAGTTTATTCGGGAAAATGAATAACCTCAACGACGGGCATTAATGAAGCAGGTTGATTTTGTAACTTTCATAATGATTCGTGAGCCAATCTTACATTGGATTGCGCGTAATGAGCAGAGGAAAAATTTCTAAAAGGAAAAAATCAATATGAGAAAATTTAATTTAGCAGGTTTCTTTATCGTTTGTTTGGTTTCTATTTCTTCGGCGCAAACCGTAAATTTGCAGTTGCAAAGCGATTACACCAATGACGGAGCAGCCTACGCGCCGTCATTGGCGGTCGGTGATGTCAATAATGACGGCAGACCCGATTTGGCGGCGACCAATCGCCCAACCAGCGTAGGAGATTATATCTGAGTCTACATAAACAATGGCGCGGGCGGTTTTAACGAATCGCCTATGCCAAGCCGGAAGCGGATTAGGCGCGAGAGTCGTCGCGCTGGGCGATTTTAACGAAGACGGCAATCTCGATATGGCAATCGGGACGGACAGTCTTGCCAACGAATTCTATTTGGAAGGGATTCGGCTGTCGCCAAAATTTTAGTTTCGTCAGAGATTTTAGGTGAGATTGTCAGGAAAAGTGAGAAAAAATATGAAAAAGAAATTGTTAGTTTTAATTGCAACTGTCGTTTTGTGTTTGCTGGCGACGAATTTCGTTTCAGCCCAAGATAAACACATTCGATTGGTGAAAGGAAAAAAACTTGTTTTGAAAGGAAATGTCAGCGATCAAGCTGACCGCAGTTATTTCTTTAAGGCTAAAAAAGGACAAAACATAATTATTAAACTAATCGGCAGAGATGCGGTTTTTATCCTCTTCGCGCAGCACAATTTCGATGCCGAAACTTTTAGCGAGGAAACCAAATTATGGTCGGGCAAATTGCCGAATGCCGATTCGGGCGAATACGCGATTCGTCTAAGTTCATATCACAAAGTAGCGAGCTACACTCTGGAAATTTTGCTGAGATAAAGGGAAGAACATTATGTTTTTGAGTTTAACTATCAGTCGTTTGGTAATCGCTTTGATAGTAGTTTCGTTTGTGTTTTCGCCCGAAGTGTCGGGAGCGGAAATTACAAAACGGGTTGTATTTCCAAAAGGCAAAAAGTCGGTTAGCTATAAAGGCAAGCTGCCGCGCGAATATGCCTCCTACGACTCGTATGTTCTGCGGGCAAAAAAAGGACAAACGATAACCGTCAAGCTGACCACAACCGACCGCGACGCATCCTTCGCCATTTATGAAACGAAGGAGTTGGGACCGGACGAAGACACGATTTTGCCGAACAATGAAATGTTGCGCCTATTTACCGGAAAGCTGCCGATTACCAGCGAATACAGCGTTCAGGTCTACGGTGTCAGTTCGATTGACGACCGCGACACTTCGGGCGCGGATTACACCATCGAAATTTCGCTTCGATAAAGACTGTGTTTTGAAGTAACAAGAGGAGTTGAAATTATGAAGTTTTCCAATGTTTTCTATAAATTGAGTTTTAGCCTGTTCGTCTTGACGGCAATTGGTTTATTCGCTCCGCAGACAGTTTTTTGCCAGACGGAAAAGCTAGGCATTGTCAGCTACACGCCGCCGAAAGGCTGGACGAAAACCCGACCGAAAGGGGCGAAAACCACACAGGAAAATCTGGTGCAGTACATTCATATAAACAAAACGACCGACACATTTTGTGTGGTTACGCTTTACGGCGCGACAAACGGCACGGGAAATCCGGACAAGGATTTTGACAGCGAATGGAATATTCTCGCCGTTAAACCATTCAAGGCGGCAGCGAATCCCCCGAGGATACCCGTGTTATCGATTGAGGGCTGGACATTAATTTCAGGCGGTTCGGAAATCGAGTTTAAAGGACGCAACACCAAAATTCTACTCACTGTGTTCAGCGGCTTCGGAAAAGCATTCAGCGTTTTAACAATCTCTGACGATAAATCTTATAAGCCACAGGTACAAGCTTTTATCGAAAGTTTCGTGCTGGATAAACCGACCGCGCCGTAATTGAAAATCCGGTAATTAAGAACGAAGATAAGCTGATGAGACAATAAAGACCGTCCCAAAAGTGTGATTGGTTCATCGTTGTCCGTCCGGCAGGCGCGTAATTAAGGAGTTTTAAATATCATGACGTTTTCTAATTTTTTTAATGCATCAACGTTCAACGTTTTCCTGCTATTTGTTTTTTTCGCCTTTTCGGCTGTACCGAACGCCTCGGCACAGACAACGCCCGAGGCTGTTATCAACACGTTTTACAACGGCTATATCCGCTCCTTCGCAAAAGGTGTCGATCCTTTCGGAAAGCGGTCAACATTGAAAAAACACCTGACGGCGCGGCTTATAAAAGAACAAGTTACAGCACACGAGGCGAGCACGGATGCCGATTATTTTCTGCGTTCTCAGCAATATTTTCCCGAATGGGAAAACAATTTCAACATCTCAAACCCGGTGGTCAAAGGCGCGACCGCGACCACGTTCGTGACTTTTCCCGGTGATTACTCACGAGTAAAGGTAACGCTTAGAAAAGCAGCGGGCGTGTGGAAAATCGACCGCGTGCAAAACGCGCAACTATCAGGCGGTTGAAAATTAGCGTCCGTTACCGCTTTTCGTGGAAGCCGCTTTATTAATCATGAAAATCGCGGCGATGACATTGCATCACGCTTTTAGCCGGTTGCAGCCTGCGCTTAGGTTTTCAATGGAAAGTATAAAATGATTTGCTTGGAAAATTAGGAGAACGATTATGAAAGCATCCAAAATCAGTCGCAGAATTATTTTAGGTTTATTCGTTACGCTAACTTTAGGTTTGTTCATCCCGCAGACGGTTTTTTGCCAGACGGAAAAGCTCGGCATTGTCCAGTACACGCCGCCGCAGGGCATGACGAAAACGCCGAAGGAAAATGTCGTCGCATTTAGCGAGACTAACCAAAAGACTGGCAGCTTTTGCATTATCACGCTTTACGGCGCGACGCCTGGAACGGGAAATGCCCAAAGCGATTTTAAACGGGAGTGGAATAATCTGGTCGTCAAAACAATGAAGGCGGAAGCAAATCCGCCAACCGAAACGCAGGCGGCTGATGGCTGGACAGTAATTGGGGGAGCTTCACCGGTCGAAGAAGGTGTGGCATTTCTGACCGTTTTCAGCGGTTTTGGAAAAACCGTCAGCGTTCTAGGCGTTTTTAATGAAAAAGCCTATATAAAACAAATAGAGACGTTTATTCTCGGGATAGATTTAGACAAAACCGCCGCCCCCACAAATACCGCGACGGTGCGAAATTCTGGAGCGAATCAGTCTAATACCACCGGAAAATTCGGCTCGATGAGCTACACTGCACCCGCCGGCTGGAGCGAGCAGAAATTTTCGGACGGCGTGGTATTTAAACCGCTGGACCTGCCTGCCAATGAACATCTTGCAATCCAAATAATGTCGCCGCTCAATTCGTCCGGCACTTTGGAACAAGCCTTAAAGCAAAGTTTCGATGAAGCCGCCGCCATGTATAACGGAACGAAAATGTATCAATCGGACGGCAATTACAGTAAAAACGCCGCCCAAAAATCATTTAACGGGTGGGAATATATTCGCGGCAAAGGCGGTCTTAATGTAAACGGAACCGAAACGGGGCTTGAATTGTTTGTCGTTAAAATCAACAACCGATTTGAACGCATTGCGATTTTAGAATCACGACCGAGCTGTCAAACCTATTCCAAGAGATACTACACTTCCGAAAGAGTAAATTACCGCAACGCAATTGAAAATCTCCTGTTCTCCATAAGATTTAATGATTCTAATGAACCGTCATTAAAAAGCGGCTCAACTAAAGGAAGCGGCATTGTCGGGGTCTGGCAAGGCGTTATTCAGGGAACAGGATTTGCTGCCGCAAGGGGTTTATCTATCGAAACATTTTCTGCCATTTTCTTAGATAACGGTCAAGTTTATTTCGGTCCTAATTTCTCTCGCGAAGGATTCGACGGGAAAAATACACGGATATTTTCGGAACTGAACCAAAAGGATTGGAAAACCTACACATACAGTAACGGTCGGGGAAATTTGAAAATGATCTTCGGCGATTTTCCGTTTAGAATAGAAGGTAATAATCTCATTATCACCAAAAATCAAACTGATTGGAAATTTTATAAACTGAATGGTGTGGACGGCGCAACCTTTAACGGAACGTATGCGATGAGCGAAGTGAACGGAAAAATTCCCGTCATCGCTTTCACCTCCGACGGAAGATTCAACGACAACGGCGCATTAAAAGTTTTGTATCATGAATATATTGACTGCATAAACCCTGCTGCCGCACCGGGCTCGGGCACATACGAAGTAAAAGATTACACTATTATCTTTAGTTACACGGACGGAAGGAAGATTAGATTAGCGTTTCTCGGCACCGAATACACCAAAGGCAATCCCAGCCCGGCGACTTTGAGGATGAGTTACAACGAAGATAAGTTGATAAGGCAATGAATCTTTGAAGACAAATTTTAATGAAGGAGTTGAAGTTATGAAGCTTTCCAAAATTATCTACAAATTGAGTTTTAGTCTGTTCGTCCTGACGGCGGTCGCCGTATTCGTTCCGCAGACGGCATTTTCCCAGACGGAAAAACTGGGCATTGTGAGCTATGCGCCGCCGAAAGATTGGAACAAAACGGCGAAGGAAAATGTCGTCGCATTTAGCGAGATTAACCAAAAGACCGGCAGCTTTTGCATTATTACGCTCTACGGCGCGACGCCCGGCGCGGGAAGTCCGACCGCTGATTTCGCCCGAGAGTGGAAAAATCTGGTGGTTGCAAATCTCAAAGCGGAAGCAAATCCGCAAACCGAAACGCAAGCCGACGGCGGCTGGACGATGACGGCGGGCGGCGCGGCAGTCGAGATGGAAGGCGGCAAGGCACTGGCTTTCCTGACCGTTTTCAGCGGCTACGGAAAAACCGTCAGCGTTCTCGGCGTTTTCAACGAGCAATCTTATCTGACTCAATTTGAGGCTTTTATCGGAAGCGTCGAGATGGACAAAACCGTCGCTCCCGCAAATAATACGACCGCCGCCAACCCGCCGACCTTCGACGGCGACGGCAATCTCGTTATCCCTCAACCCACTCGCCAGCTCACCATTGCCGATCTTGTCGGCGAGTGGGGAGACAATCCCGGACGCATTTCGACGACGTATGTCAACCGCTCCGACGGTTCATACGCCGGAACCGACTCGCTCCACTTCACGAGCAAGTGGACGTTCGATAGGAATGGCAGGTACACCAATGATTTCTTCGAGGTCAGGAACGGTAAGAAACTCCGCGACGTGACAACCGGCACTATCACCATAGTTGGACGGCTTATTTCCATCAAGCGGAACAAAAGCACCGCGAAGTATGTCGTGCGCGGCTGGCTGGAACTGCCCAATATGACCATTTTAAAGATCGCCGGTCCATGGTATGACGACCAGGAAATTCCCGAAAAGTTTTTCACCGATTTCAGCGAGGACAGCCGCTTCTTCTTGACTACAAAATGGGTTCGTATCAAATAACGGCACGCGACCGCTGCCCTGACCGCGTGTCCGCAGTGCGTCTGCGGTCAAAAGAACCGTCAGCGTGCAGCAGGGTGTTAGAGGAAAAATTGATAAAGCGATAAATCTTTGAAGACAAATCTTAACGAAGGAGAAAAATTATGAAAAACAAAACAACATTATATTTGACAATCGCGTCGTTTATAATTTTTTGCGTCTCGGCGATAACAGCCGAAGCGCAAACCGTCAATTTGCAACTGCAAAACGACTACACAACCGGTACCGCAACTTCAACCCCGATAGTCGCGGTTGGCGATGTTAACAATGACGGCAGACCCGACTTGGTAATATTGAACAAAGCCAATTTAGCCGTCAACGGACCGATTGCCGTTTTTTTAAATAACGGCGCGGGCGGTTTCGCCGCTCCGATAAATATCACTGATAGCACACTCAGCCCGAATGCCGTCGTTATCCGCGATTTCAATAAAGACGGCAACGCGGATTTGGCAATCGCCGGCGACGGCATCGCTAACGGAATTCAAATTCGTCTAGGCAACGGCACGGGCAATTTTCCGACCGGCACATTCATTGCCGCCGAACGCGGCTCGATTGCCATTCTTTCCGCCGATTTTAGCGGCGATGGCAATCTCGATGTCGCCATTTGTAATAACAACAGCGAACTGCGCGTTCTATCCGGCAACGGCGCGGGCGGATTCGGCGCGGCGGCAGTTTTCGCCACCTCAAATGTGTGCCAGGATATGGCTCTCGCCGATTTTAATGTTGATGGCAAACCTGACATTGCCGTATCTGACCGAATTAATGGCAGGGTTCAGATATTTCTCAATAACGGCGCGGGCAGTTTCAGCGCTCCGGTCAATACTAATGTCAGCGGCGCGTATCGAATGGTGACGGCTGATTTTAACCGCGACTGCATTCCCGATTTGGCAGTGTCGCAATTCTCCGGTAGCGGTCTGGTCTTTATTCTGCTTGGCAACGGCGCGGGCGGATTCAATTCGACATCTATTACCGTGACCAATTCTCCGGTATATATGACCGTCGGCGATTTTAACCGGGACAAAAAGGTTGATCTCGCCATCCGGCGCAACACAACGACAGCCGGAGCCAATAATTTGACGATTTTGCCCGGCAACGGCGCGGGCGGTTTCGGCACGGCTTTCGAGATGTCAATAGCGGTGCCGACTTTGGGGGTTGAAATGCGCCTCGCCACAATAGACGCAAATCTCGACGGCAAAGATGATATTGTCATCGGCAGACAAGGCGGTTTTTTGCTTTATCACGGTAACAGCGCATTGTTCACGCGCACGGAATACGATTTTGACGGCGATCTGAAAACCGATTTGAGCGTCTTTCGTCCGTCAAACGGAACATGGTATCTGAATCGCTCGACAAACGGGTTTGCCGCCCAGCAGTGGGGCGTTTCAACTGATAAGCTCGCGCCTGCCGATTACGACGGCGACGGCAAAACAGACATCGCCGTTTATCGTCAAGGCGCGCCGTATATTGCCGCTTTCTATATTTTGAATTCGTCAAACAACACGTTTCGCACCGAACAGTTCGGTCAAAACGGAGACGATTCAACGGTGGTCGGAGATTTTGATGGCGACGGCAAGGCTGACCCGGCAGTTTATCGTGATTCGGCAATCGGCAGTCAAAGTTATTTCTTTTATCGCGGAAGTTTGAATAATCCGGGCGGAGCAATAACATTTGTGCCTTGGGGTCAGACGGGCGACAAAGCGGTGCGCGGCGATTTTGACGGCGACGGCAAAGCGGACGCGGCGGTTTTTCGTCCGTCGAACGCGCTCTGGTATATTCTGCAAAGTTCCAACGGGCAAACGCTTTACCAAAGTTGGGGTTCGGCGACCGATAAGCGCGTTCCGGCGGATTACGACGGCGACGGCAAAACCGATTTTGCCGTTTTTCGTTCAACCGATAACACCTGGTATATCCTGAACAGTTCAACCGGCACGCCGAGCTATCGGCAGTGGGGCAGCAATGCCGACGCGCTCGTTCCGGGAGATTATAACGGCGACGGTAAAACCGATACGGCGGTTTATCGCGGCGGCGAAGGTAATTGGTATGTTCCGCAATGTGCCAACGACCGGCAAATCGCTCAAAAATTTGGCGCGAGCGGCGACGTTGCCGTGCCGTCTGCTTTTATTCCTTAAAAGCATATTTTTCACGGAGAACTCTTTCATCAAAAATTATTGAAGGGAAAGTTTTCCGTGAAAATTTCAGTCAACCGAAATTTAGTTTTACGTTGGCTTTCCTAAAGCGCGGATGTGTCCCTTCTCATTCGCGCTTCTTTTTTTATTCACGTTTTGAAATCAAACTTTAGTTTGCCTAACTAACATTAGTTCGGGATAATTCAAATTGCCCGCGCCGCCACCTAAAACACGCTAAAAATAAATAGTAAATAAAAAAGTCCGCGCCTGTTTCCCGAACAAACACGAACTTTTTTATTATAAAACCGTTTCGCGCTTTTGCCTATTTTGCTAAACGGAGTTTTAGAAAACCGTAAAATTGGATATAACAACTAAGCATCGTAATTAGGATAAGCAAAGTCATCGGCAGAAAACGGAAAGTTTCCGGCAAAACCACGCCAAGGCTTTGTCGAAATATCACACCGAGCAGAACGGCAAATGCCGCGATAAAACTTCTGCCCAAAAGCCATCTTCCAAAACCCGGCTTTTCATTTGAGGGCAAAAAATACGGCAGAACGGCAACCATCAAAAGTGTCGAAGCCAGAAACACACTGTCTAAGGTTAAACCGCTGAAACTTCGCCCAAATTCAACCGCCAAAAAGAAAAGAACAAAGGTTGTTTCAACTGCAAAACCTATTTGCTTTGAACCGGCAATTTGCTTTTGCTCGATGCGCGATATTGTTTTCATATATTAATCAAAATCAACTTTCCAACTTTGGTCACACAACCAAGTAAGACAAGTGTTTCAGCCTTTATTTGCACAATAAAATTAGGTTCTTTTTTAACTATTCCTTTGACTTACTAAATTGCGTATAAGCCACGCGGAAAAGTTCCGACAACGCCTTTGCCGTTTCGGGCGTTAAATTTTTGTCGGCGCGAAGATGAGCCTCGACAATTTCAGGCGTTGCTTCGTGCGGGTAATAAACTACCGCGTCAATCGCTTCGCTATTGTTTTGATGTTTATTCATCACGCGGTCAATCGGCATATCGAGCCAACCGGTCAGACGCGCAATGTTGTCGGCATCAGGTTTGCCCGTGCCGTTTTCAATCCGCGAAAGCGTCGAAGCCGAAACTTCAGTTGCATCCGCAACATCACGCAAACTCATTTCCAATTCTTCCCGGCGGCGTTTGATGGCGCGTCCGAGTTCTTTTGTATTTATCAGACTTTCATTTTTGTAAGCCATAATTTTTTCTCCACTAACTAAAATTAATCTTCCGTCAAAATTTCTTCTTGCGGAAATTCGACTCGTAAGTAAATATCTTGCAGCAAAACCTCCGCTTCGATTGATTCAATTCGCAAAATATCTTCCGCTTTATCAAAACTGCGATAAAGCCAGCTTTCGTTTTCCTGTTTCGTAAATTGCTCAACTAAAATTTGGTCTTGCGAAACCAAAATATAATCCGCCAGGCTCGGCGTTTCGTTTTTGTAATACTGAAATTTTTCGCCGCGGTCGTAACGCTCGGTCGAAGGCGAAAGAACTTCAAAAATAACTTTCGGGTTTATCAAAACATCCTTTTTGACATCGTGAAATTTTGGTTCGCCGTAAACAATCGTCAAATCGGGATAGGCGAATAAACTTTTCGTCGTCGTTCGGACTTTCATATTCGGCGATAAACCTTCACAATTTTTTCGACGCAGTTGTGAACCAAATTCAACGGCTAAATTCATACAAATTCGGCTGTGCGATAAACTCTCGCCTGCCATTTTGATTATTTTCCCATCAATAAATTCGTGGCGTTCTTTAGCTTCGCGCTCAAATTCCAAATACTCTTCAGGTGCGAAAGGTTCACTTTTTACAAGCCGCAATTTTGCTCCGAACGGCAAAACCATTTCCGCCGTTTCTATCGCTTCAAAGTTCTTTAACGCTAACGCCATTTTGTTTCACGGGCGAATTTTTGTTTCTTCGCAATTTGGAATGTAGCACAAAAAAATTTTAGATGCAACACCGCGTTTCACACTTGCAACAATTAAATTTGTTTGATACAATGTTTCACAGATGAAACGAAAAGGTTTTATCTGTGGTGCAAACAATTGAAATTAAAATAGTTTGTAGATAAGGAGAAAGAAAATGACAGCAACAACAGTAGAAAAAAATTCAACGGAAAAACGTGAAAAAAGAGCTAAATCAATCGCGGCGATGGGATTAGTAAGGCGCGAAGGCGAAAAATTTCGCGTTTCAACGCCGTCTTTGCGCGGCAAACAAACTTCTTATGAAGTCTGGCGCAACGAAGCGGGAAAAATCCGTTGTAATTGTTTGGAATTTGAAGAAGCGGCTGTCAGCGATTCGGGATTTCGCTGTGAACATATCCTGGCGGTGAAATACGCCCTTGTAGCAAAAAATACCGAATCGGCGACAAAACAACCTGTGAAGGTCGAAACGAACATCGAAGTTAAACCGGCACAAGTTGTTAAAGAAGACAAAAACGCATCTGAGTCGCGTGCCGATTTAGGAATGCGGAACGAGGAAATTGGCGAAAAATCCAAAATCCAAAATCCAAAATCCAAAATCGAAATGTCCGCACGCGGCGAACAGAAGTTTGACGAGGTTTTGGAAAAGACTTCAGCCGACGGACAAGCTGATAAAAAGTCTGCCGAACCGAGTCCACTTGCGAACACGAAAGGAAAAAAAGAAATGAACCAAGAAAATTTACAAAATATGCCGTTTGCGACGGCGGAAGAAGAAACAACCAATAATGTTTTGAATTTTACGTCAACATTAAAAGAATTACGGAAAAATGTTGACCCGGAATTGGTCAGACAGCGCGAAGGCTGGCGCGACCGCAACGGCAATGTCCAGATGGTTGATTATGTCGAATGGCACACGGTTGCCGACATTCTGGACGAAACCGCGCCGAACTGGACACACGCCGTTAAAGATATGCGCCAAATCGGAGATATTTTCACCGTTACGGTGGCGATTACGATTGACGGAATTACCCGCGAAGGCATCGGGACAGGTTTGGCAAATTCAGAAATGGGCATTAAAAAAGCCGAACACGACGCGCTCAAACGTGCCGCCGTAAAATTCGGAATTGCCCGCGATTTGTATAAAAGAGAATCCGATACGATCGAGCGCGAAGGCGCAGTTCCGCCCAATAATGACGGTTTTCCGGCTAATCCGATTGCCCGAAGCCTTTCGGATTTAGTAACGGCGAAACAACTCGGAATGATTCGCGCACTTTCGCGTGAAATCGGAATCGAAGCGGACGAAGAATGTCAAAACGTGATGGAATGCAAAACGGACGAACTTTCCAAACGTGCGGCTTCGAGTTTTATTCAGCATTTGCAGGATTTGCAAAAACAACAACAAACTGAAGTGCAAACGCCGATGCGCCGCGCCGGATAGAATCAATTACGAATTACGAATTACGAATTACGGAATATCTTTTCTTCATTCGTAATTCGTAATTTGAAATTCGTAATTGAAAAAGTTTGAGTTGTGAATGACCGTCCTGCTTTCTCCGCAAAGCTAAAATCACCTCGCTTCACAACTCAATCCTCTATTTTTTACTTCCACAAATAATCAAGCAGGGAAAATTTAACTTTATAGGAGAGTAAAAATTATATGTCAGTAAAACCGATTCCCGATGGATACACGACAATAACTCCGTATCTGATTGTTGAAGATGCAAACAAAACCATCGAATTCATTGAAAAAATATTTGACGGTTCACTTTTGTTCAAAATGCAAGATGACGCGGGCAAAATAAACCACGCCGAGATGAAAATCGGCAATGCAATGCTGATGCTTGCGGAAGCATCGGAAGAATGGAAACCGACGCGCACGATGCTTTATTTATATGTCGCCGACACGGACGCAACTTATAAAAAGGCATTGGAAACCGGAGCAACTTCGGTCAAAGAACCGAAAGACCAATTTTACGGCGACCGGAGTGCCGGAGTAGAAGATTCTTTCGGGAATTTCTGGGGAATTGCAACGCATATCGAAGACGTTTCGGAAGAAGAAATGGCACTTCGGATAAGCGCAAGCGCAAATTAAAAAGGTTTGAGAAAATCTCCCGCAAGAAAAAAATAAAAATTATAGGAGCGAAAATATATGTCAGAAAATACAGCAGCGGCGGCAGAACAAATGGCGATGCCGAAACACGGCGAATTTTGTTGGAACGAGTTGGCGAGCAATAATCTTGAGGCTTGCAAAACTTTTTATGCCGAACTTTTCGGTTGGCAATTCAAAGAAAATGAGCCGATGGCGGGAATGGATTGTGATGGGGCAGGAATGATTTATAACGAAATAAGCATTGACGGCAAAAAGCAATTTGGCGGAATGTATCAGATGGGCAAGGAATTTGGCGAAACGCCTCCGCATTGGATGTCGTATATTGCGGTTGACGATGTTGACGCGTCGGTTGAAAAAGTCGCCGAACTTGGCGGAAGTGTTTGCGTTCCGCCGATGGATATTCCAAACACCGGACGTTTTTGCGTTATCAATGACCCGTCGGGTGCAACCGTTTCGTTGATTACTTTGAAATATTAAGTCTGATTTTTTTTGAGTTCAGTAGAATGGTATTTTATAATGCCGGTTTTACTGAACTCATTTTTTTCTAAAATCTCATTGGTTCAGCAATTCGCGCAACACATACGGCAGAATCCCGCCGTGTTGGTAGTATTCAACTTCAATCGGCGTGTCAATTCTTAAAGTCAAAACCGCTTCGTCTTCGCTTCCGTCGGCACGGTGAATCTTTAACGTAACATTCTGGCGCGGTTTGATTTCGACATCTTCGAGTCCGGTCAAATCGAAAGTTTCCGTGCCGTCAAGATTATAAGTTTGTGCGCTTTCGCCTTCTTTGAATTGCAAGGGAAGAACGCCCATTCCAATCAGATTTGAGCGATGAATGCGCTCGAACGATTGTGTAATAACAGCTTTTACGCCCATCAACGCTGTTCCTTTCGCTGCCCAATCACGCGAACTTCCCGTGCCGTATTCCTGTCCGGCGAAAATCATCAACGGAATGTTTTGTTCCTTATATTTCATCGCCGCGTCGTAAATCGTCATATCACAACCTTCTGTTTGATGGCAGGTAAAACCGCCTTCTTTCGGCGCAACCATCAGATTTTTGATGCGGACGTTGGCAAATGTGCCGCGCAGCATTACGCGGTCGTTACCGCGCCGCGAACCATAAGAATTGAAATTCATCGGCTCAACGCCGTTTTCCTGCAAATAAAGTCCGGCGGGCGAAGTCGGTTTAATCGCACCGGCGGGCGAGATATGGTCGGTCGTTACCGAATCGCCGAAGATTGCCAATGCCCGCGCATCTTTAATATCGGAGAATTTTCCCGTTTCCATTGTGAAATCTTCAAAATACGGCGGTTCTTGAATATAAGTCGAATCAGCGTCCCATTCATACACTTTTCCGACGACGGTTGGAATCTCGTTCCACAACGGATTTTTCCCGGCAAAATCGTCGTAAAGCTGCTTATATGTTTCGGGGTCGAAGGCAGCCTGGAGATGTTCCTTAACTTCATCGAGCGAAGCCCAAATATCTTTCAAATAAACGTCATTTCCGTCCCGGTCTTGTCCGAGCGGCTCTTCCGTTAAGTTTTTTGTTACGTTTCCCGCCAACGCATAGGCGACGACGAGCGGCGGCGACATCAGGAAATTTGCCTTGATGTTTTGATGAACACGCGCTTCAAAGTTACGATTACCCGACAAAACGGACGCGGCAATCAAATCGTTTTCGACAACTGCTTCTTCAATCGCCGGGTCGAGCGGACCGGAATTTCCGATGCAATTATGCACGGCTACCGTTCCGGCGATGAAAGCGTGAAGTTCATTAACCGATAAATCAAAAACCTTTCGCCGTCCGGCAGGTCTGCGTTCAATAACCTGTAATGCAAAAGTCGGAAGCGTGAGCGATTCTTTGTCGCAGCAATAACGCTTGCCGGAACGGTTATTTTTTGCGCGTTCTTCCAATGGCGCAAACCAATCGCGCACACCGATTTGACGGAACAATTCCAGCGGCGAAGGAAAACCACAAGAATCCCGATGAAGCGGTTGAAATTTGCGGGCTGTCGGTTGCGGCAATCGGGTAAAACGATCAAGTCCTTCGAGCAGCGAGTAATGCGGAAAAACTGCCGTTTCAGACTGCAATAATTCCGAAGCCGCAACGCTTCGGGCTTGCGCGAAAGACAACGACGGCGCGGCGAGATGTTTCTCCCGCAAACGATTCGACATCCACAAACGCTGATTGTTAATTTTATTTATCGTGCGCCAATAAACCGCCGCCGCACTTGAACGCATCATTTTATCTACGCAATAGCGAAAACCGACACGCTCGATAAAAGAAAGTCCGTCAGCAAGTTGGAGGCGAATTTCGACACGCGGAGAGCCGTCTGTTCCCGCCGGATAAGAAGAAGCGGAACGGCGCGTCGGATATTCATAAATCTTTGCGCCGTCGGTTTTTACTCCGCAACGATTCAAAAGCACAAGCAATTGATTCATCATTTCGCGCAAATCATCAACATATTCCGGCTTGGTGCTTTGGGAAAAAGCGGGCGATTGCAAAACCGAATCATCTTTGCGTGTGCCTTGACGATGCAGACGCGGCGACCAACCGTCTGCGCCAAACATTCCGCCGAGAAACTCGCGCACAACCGCCGTCGGACAAGATTCGTCCAAAACAAACGCGGGTAAAATTGCAGGTTGATGAATACGCCGTCCGACGCGCACACCGGACAGAGCAATAATCGCCGTCGTCAACTCTTTCGGCAGAACGATTGTCCATTTTCGTTCGTCATATTTATTTGCCGAAGGACGTTTGCCCGTAATCAATTCGATGTCATTCAAGACGATTTCGCGGTCAATTGCCTGCCCGACATTCATCCGTCCTTGCCCTTCGACACTAATTGAACCATCGTTTAGCAGATGTCCGACAATGCGGGCAAACGCCAATGTCCGAAGACGCTGACGCGAATTTTCCATCGTGAAAATCAAATCTCCGGCGGACAGTTGATAACCGATTTCGTCAAGTTCCGGTTCGTCAAGCGGAGATTCTAAACCGACTATCACGCGGTCTTCGCCCAAAACCAATTCATCGGCGCGAACCCAACGACCGTCAACGCATAAAATTTTGTGGTCGGGCGTGCAAACCAACTCGCGCCCGTCTTGCAAAACCAGCGACACACAATCACGCTCCCCTTGATTCATCCGTTCGGTTTGCACCGCCAACCCAAGCCATCCGTCGGCGGTCGGAGCGAAAACCGTTGCGCCGCCGGCTTCGGACATTTTTTCAATCGAACGCGAAGTGCCGTCGGCTTGCAAAACAGGAGTTCCTTCAGCGACGCAAGTCGTGCAACCGTAGCCGACGAGTTCAAAGCCGAGTTTATCGAGATATTGCTGCAAATTCGTTTTTTTCAAGTACTCCGTAACAACTCTTGAGCCGGGCGCGAGCGATGTTTTGAAATAACTGGGAAATTGCAGACCTTTTTCGACGGCTTTTTTCGCCAGAATTCCGGCGGCAAGCATCACGCTCGGATTTGATGTATTGGTGCAGGAAGTAATCGCCGCAATGAGAACGTCGCCGTGTCCGATGGATGTCGTGTGCTGTTCGATATGCTGCGTCGCATCTTCCACGCGGTCGGGTGTCGGACGGTTGTTCATCATCTCGACTTCGCTTGTGATGTTTGTGTTTTCAGGCGTTGTATTACTTAGAGCCTGAGTTGCGCCGCTATAAACAGGCAGCGGAATACTTGCGTGCGATTGTTCGCCGCCGCCGACTGCGACTCCGGCGATGTTTGCGCCCACTGTAACCATAAACTTTTTCTCTAAATCTTCGGCTTCTTTGCCATAGCCGCTTTCATTAACAGGCGCGGTGAACAATTCGGTGAATTTATCTTTCAAGCCGTATAACTCAATTCTATCTTGCGGGCGTTTCGGTCCGGCGACGGCGGGCGTAATGGTTGATAAATCGAGTTCGATGACATTGCTGTAATCAACTTCGCCTTTAAGCGGAATGCCGAACATTCCCTGCGCTGTGTAATAATTGCGAATGGTTTCAATATGTTCTTCGCTTCTGCCCGTCGCACGGAAATAATCGAGCGTCTTTTCGTCAACCCCGAAAAATCCCATCGTTGCGCCGTATTCGGGAGCCATATTTGCAATCGTCGCTCTGTCCGTCGCGTGCAGACTTCTCGCGCCTTCTCCGTGAAATTCGACAAATTTGCCGACGACTTTCGCCGCCCGAAGCATTTCCGTAATGCGCAAAACCAAATCGGTGGCGGTTGCGCCCTGCGGCAAATCGCCGGAAAGATGAACGCCGATAACGTCCGGCGTTAAAATATAAACCGGCTGCCCGAGCATTCCGGCTTCGGCTTCGATTCCGCCGACACCCCAACCGACGATTCCCAAACCGTTTATCATCGTCGTATGCGAATCCGTGCCGACCAGAGTATCGGGAAAATAAACGCCTTCGCGTTCAAACACGCCTTGCGTGAGATATTCAAGATTAACTTGATGGACGATGCCGATTCCCGGCGGCACGACGCGGAAACCGTTGAACGACTGCGTTCCCCATTTCAAGAAACGATAACGCTGTTCGTTGCGTTTGAATTCCATCTCCATATTTTTTTGATACGCTTCTTCCGAACCGGCATAATCAACCTGAACCGAATGGTCAATCACCAAATCCACGGGAACAAGCGGCTCAATCACATTGACATCTTTGCCCAGTCTCTCAACGGCGGAACGCATCGCGGCTAAATCGACCAGCAACGGAACGCCCGTAAAATCCTGCAAAATGACGCGGGCGACGACAAACGGGATTTCTTCCGTTCTATCGGCATTGGCACTCCAATTGGCAAGATATTTGACGTTTTCTTCGCTGATTTTCTTGCCGTCGTCAAAGTTTCGCAAAACCGATTCAAGCACGATGCGAATCGAAATCGGCAAGCACGATATTTTGGCGATGCCTTCTTTTTCCAATTGCGGCAAAGAATAAAATATGCCGTCCGCGCCGTTTCCGGTTTTGAATGTTTGTCGTGTATTAAAAAGATTATGTGTCATAGTTTGATATGTCGAAAAGATTGAAAAATTGCTTGGAAAATCAAACCTTAGTTTAGATTCCTGCGCGGAAAAACTCAAGCGATTGCTTTATTTAGTAAAATTTTTCATCTGCGCGGACGAACAGATTTTCAAAACTAATAATTTGCGACTTTGTGCTAAAATTGATTGTATGAACGACGACAGGGAAAAACTTCGCGCTTGGGTAAAAGGTTGGGAGGAAACGGGCAAGGTTTTAGAGGAGTTGCGGCGCAAAGAAATCCGCGAGAGTAATCTGGCTAAATCTATCTTAATATTGAGTGACGCTTGCGAATCGGCTTTGTATTTGAGTTCTCCGCAGCCGACTTCCGGTTTAATCGAAATGCAGACATTATTCAGCCGTCTGAAAAAGCCAATCGCATCAATTTATTGATGGTTTGCCCGCAAAGGACAAACATTGAACAGACTAAAGTCTGTTCTACGCACGTCAAAAAAGAAATGATACCAATTGTCAGAACCGCAAAAAAACTCCAAGACTTCTTTGAAAAGTTGGATTGGCAATTCTGCTTTATCGGCGGATTAGTCGTGCAGTTTTGGGGCGAACAGAGAGTTACAAAAGACGTTGATTTGACCTTGCTGACAGGCTTTGGTTTTGAAAAGAAATTTATTGACACGCTTTTGAAAAATTTTCAATCTCGCATTTCCGATGCCAAAGATTTCGCTTTACGAAACCGCGTCGTGCTGCTTCAAACCGACGGCGGAATCGGCATTGACATCTCGCTCGGTGCTTTTCCTTTTGAGGAAGAAATGATTCACCGCGCCGAATATAAAGAATATCTGCCGGATATTTCTCTTAAAATCTGCACTGCCGAAGATTTAATCGTTTTGAAGGCGTTTGCTGACCGCGACAAGGATTGGAATGATATTAAGACGGTTATTATCAAACAGGATAAACTTAATTGGCGTTATATCAATGAACAACTTGCGCCATTGGTTGAACTGAAATACGCACCTGAAATTCTGACGAAATTGGAAAAACTCAAACAAACAACTCTTGCTTAATCGCGTAAGCTAATAATCGTTTATGCAAAATATCTGGACGAAACTTTTAGAAACGGCAATCCACGCGCCTTCGCCGCACAATGTCCAACCTTGGCGCGTCAAAATTATCAACGAAACCGAAGCCGAATTGTATATTGATTCAAGACGGACTTTGCCGAAAGAAGACATAACGGGCAGTTTTATTATTTTGACAATGGGCTTGTTTATAGAGGCGTTGAGTATTTCGGAATACAAAATGGACGCGGTGGTCGGCGGCGAAGGAATGTCGGAAAGTCTGCGCTCGTTTATGCTCAAGTCATTCAAAACCGTCGTTTCGTCTTACGGCGCGTCGGATTTGGAAATCAATATCGGCGTTGAAACCGAATTGACGATTGCTTTGCGGCATCTGTGTTTTGAAAACCGCGAACTTTGTGAAACGATTTTCGGAAGCGAAACTCCGCCGATGATTTTTCAATACAACGCGGCTGATTATTTGATTGAAACTTCTCCCGACGGCGAACTTCTTTTTTCGATTGTCCGATTCACCGGCGCGGCTCCGAAAATCCGTTACAATCTACGTGATTTGGGCGGAACTTTTTCAAGCAAGAAGT
>JBPCPU010000177.1:0-5817 GCA_050998795.1 Pyrinomonadaceae bacterium | reverse complement strand
TGTAGCTTTCAAGTCGTTTATCCAATTCTGATTTTTCGGCCTCCGACAAAGACAATTCTTCGGGCGTGTTGCCGATGCCGTCCCAAATGGCTTCGACAATCTGGAGCGTTTCCGCAACGCTCAATTCAAAAATTTCGGCAACCTGTGTGTTCATTTTTACCTCTTTGTAAAGCCAATTATAAAACAGTTTTCAAGAATCGTAATCAATTTTTCACAATCCAGCCGCCGCCGACAACTTCTTCGCCGTCGTAGAAAACCGTCGCTTGTCCGGGCGTGATGGCGGCTTGCGCTTCGTCAAAGACAATTTTTGCGCGATTGTCAGGTAAAGCGTGAATCGTTGCCGGCGCAGGTTCGTGGCGATAGCGCACTTTGACCGAAGCGCGGACAGGTTCGCCCGGTTCGTCAAACGCCACCCAATTTACGCCTTTGGCAACAAATTCCGGTTGGTCGAGTTCTTCTTTTTCACCGACGATAATTTGATTTTTGGCGCGTTCGATTTGCAAAACATACAACGGTTTTTCGTGCGCGATTCCCAAACCGCGTCGTTGACCGATTGTGTAACGGTGAATACCTTGATGTTCGTTCAATTTTTCGCCCTTTGTATTCACGATGTCGCCGCCTTTCGGCAGTTCGTCGGAGCGATTTTCGTGTTCCAAATAACGGTCAATAAATTCGGCGTATTTGCCGTCGGGAACAAAGCAGATTTCCTGCGATTCCTGTTTCTCGGCGACATATAAATTCGCTTCACGCGCAATGTCGCGCACTTCGCTTTTTAACATTTCGCCCAAAGGAAAATAGGCGCGTGATAGTTGGTCCTGGTTAAGTTCCCACAGAAAATAGCTCTGGTCTTTCCAATGATTTTTGCCGCGAAACAGGCGATAACGATTCGCCTTTTCGTCGTGTTCGACACGCGCAAAATGACCCGTCGCAACTTTGTCGCAGTCGAGACTTTGCGCTAATTTATCGAGCGAGGCAAATTTTAAGCGCGAGTTACAAGCGACACACGGAATCGGCGTTTCGCCGTCCAAATAGCTTTGTATAAACGGATTGACAACCGCTTCTTCAAAATCCTTTTCGAGATTGAGAACATAAAACGGAAAACCGAGTGATTCCGCCACCCGACGCGCATCATAAACGTCGTCAAGCGAACAGCACCGCGACGGCAGCGGGTCGCCATTTTCATCTACGTTAATATGGCGGCGTTGATTCCAAAGCTGCATCGTAAAGCCGACGAGTTCGTGTCCTTGTTCCTTTAAAAGTGCCGCCGCGCTTGAAGAATCAACGCCGCCGCTCATTGCTACTGCTATTTTCATTTTATTTAACGGTAAAAATTGTTTCCCGCAAAGGCGCAAAGAACGCCGAGTTAAAACATAATTTTTGTTTTGAGATAAAGCAATTTTTGATTATTCCGCAACCTATAATAAATCTTTTCTTTGCGTTCTTTGCGCCTTTGCGGGAAATTCTCTTCACCTTACCAAACTGATTATGCTGATTTATGACATCTAAAAATTATTGTTGTTATTTTAAATAAATGCTATTTTCTCAAAACCGATTTATAATTATAACAGACTGTCTGAGGATGTTAGAGAAAAGCCGTATATGAAAAGATGCCCGCAGTGTAACAGTGTTTATGGAAATGACGTTCATTTTTGTTTGAACGACGGAACGCCGTTGATTGAAGAAACCTTTTCGTTGCCTTCCGAAGATTTTGAATCTGAAACCGTTATTCGTCACGACCCGATTGTGGTTGATTTATCTGCCGAAAGCATTCCGCCCGAACAAGTTATTTATCAAAATCCGCCGACTGAAACGGTTATTATTGAAAAACCTGCGAAATCAAAAAGCTCGGCGGTTTTTCTCGTTGTCGGATTGCTGCTCGGCGGCAGTCTGGTTTTAGCGACGTTGCTTTTGGCGAGAAATTTTTATCAAAATGATAACAGTAATACGGTAAAGATAAATCAAGTTACCGAAACAAATTCCAACAAATCGGTTAAAGTTTCCCCAACCGAAACATCGCATAACATCAACAAATTAAGTCAAAAACACGAAGCGCGAACAAGTGCGGACGACGAGGAATTTAACGGGCGCGTGATTGCCTTAAATGCGTATGTTCGCGTAACTCCGGGCAGAAGTTCGGACGAAATTGACGTTTTGCCGGTTGACGACCGCATCAACATTGACAGACGCGAAAACGAAGAAAGTCCCTGGTATTATGTCATCTGCGAACACGGCACAAGCGGTTGGATGCACGGCAATACGATTGAATTTACGCGATAAAAGAAAACAAATTATTTCTCTGACTGCTTACAGCCTATTCTTCTTCCGCATCCTCCGAAACATCCAACAAAGACGCGCTCGTAACCATATCGCCGTCTTTCATCCGAATCAGCGTAACGCCTTGTGCGCTTCTGCCGGTTTTGCGGATTTCTCCGGCTTCGAGGCGGATGAGTTTCGCTTGTTGCGTGATGATGATTACCTCCGAATCCGGGTCAACCGGGAAAACCGCGACGACTTTGCCCGTCTTTTTCGTCGCTTTCATATTTATCACGCCGACTCCGCCGCGATTTTGCAGACGATATGTGCCGACTTTGGTTTGTTTGCCGAAACCTTGTTCGGAAACTGAAAGCATATTTTCGCTCTCGTCTTTTGAAACGGCGCACGCCGAAACAACATAATCGCCTTTGCGGAGTTTGATGCCGCGCACGCCGCGGGCGACTCTGCCAAGCGGACGCGCATCGCTTTCGTCGAAACGAATCGCCATTCCGTCGTGTGTGGCGATGAAAATTTGCTTTGTGCCGTCGGTTTCAAAAACACCGAGCAATTCGTCGTCGTCATCAATGTTGATGGCGTTGATGCCGTTGGCGCGGATGTTTTGATAAAGTGAAAGAGACGTTTTTTTGACAATGCCTTTTTTCGTTACCATCGTTACATAAACGTCGTCGATAAAATCTTTGACGGCGAGAACTTCGACGAGTTTTCGCTCCGACGGAATACTTATCAAATTCACCAACGCTTTGCCGCGAGCAGCGGTATCGGCTTCGGGAATTTCGTGGACTTTGATTTTGAAAACCTGTCCGTTGTCGGAGAAAATCATCAAAAACGAATGCGTCGAAGCGGTGAACAGATGGTCAATAAAATCTTCATTTTTCGCCTTTGCGCCGAAACGACCTTTGCCGCCGCGAATTTGCGTCGAATAAGCCGAAACCGGCGTGCGTTTGATGTAGCCCGCTTTCGTTACCGTTATCGCCACTTCTTCGTCGGGAATCAAATCTTCGATTTTCAGTTCAATGCCTGCGTCAACAATGATTGTTTTTCGTTCATCGCCGAAGTTTTTTCTGACTTCTTTGAGTTCGTCAATAATGACCTGGCGAAGCAGTTGCTCGTTTGCCAAAATTGATTCGAGTTCGCCGATAAATTTGAGAATTGATTCGAGTTCGTCAATGATTTTTTGACGTTCAAGAGCCGACAAGCGGCGCAGTTGCAAATCGAGAATTGCCTGCGCCTGAATATCGCTGAATCCCAAACCGCCGACGACCTTTTCCAATTCCTTCAAATATCCGGCGAGCGTTTTGTCGGCAGGTGCGCCGCGCCACGTTTTAATTTCGTGAAGCGTCGCAAAATTTCCCGTCAACCACGCTTTCGCTTCGTCAAGCGAACGCGAACTGCGAATCAGCGGAATAATATAATCGAGCGCGTCAATCGCCTTATTCAAACCTTCCAAAATATGCGCCCGCGCTTTCGCCTTTCTGAGTTCAAATTCGGTGCGGCGGCGGACGACTTCGCGGCGGAATTTAACAAACGCTTCGAGCATCTGTTTGAGATTAAGAACCTGCGGCTGTCCGTCCACAATCGCAATGCTGATAATGCCGAAAGACATTTGCAGTTGCGTTAGTTTATAAAGTTTGTTGAGAACGATTTGCGGCACGGCATCGCGTTTGAGTTCGATAACGACGCGAATGCCTTCGCGGTTTGATTCGTCGCGGATTTCCGAAATGCCGTCGAGTTTTTTCTCATTGACGAGTTCGGCGATTCGCTCAATAAGGCGCGATTTGTTCAACTGATACGGAATTTCCGTTACGACCACCGCATCGCGCTCCGTGTTTCCGCGCCCAACGCGGTCAATTGCGGCTTTCGCCCGCATCTGCAAAATCCCGCGACCTTCACGATAAGCGCGGTGAATTTCCTCGCGCCCGTAAATAAATCCGCCCGTCGGAAAATCCGGTCCCGGCACGATTTCGATAAGTTTATCTATCGTGATATTCGGATTTTTGACGAGTTCAATCGTCGCCGTCACAATCTCCGTCAAATTATGCGGCGGAATTTTCGTCGCCATCCCGACCGCGATACCTTCCGAACCATTAACCAACAGATTCGGAAAACGCGCCGGCAGCACTTTCGGCTCTGACAAAGATTCGTCATAATTCGGCTGAAAATCTACGGTTTCCTTTTCAATGTCCGCCAGAAGTTCGGAAGTAAGTTTCTGCATCCTTATTTCGGTGTACCTCATAGCGGCTGCGTTGTCGCCGTCAATCGAGTTGTGAACGAACACGCCGCTTGCTAAAAGAAAGTTGTGGTGAACGTCAACCGTAATATCATAAACGTCTGCTTTTTCCTCCAACCATCGAATTTCAGCCACTTTGTGATTGTAGTTTTCCGAAACATTGAGAAACTCATCGAAGGAATCAAAATAACTCGAAACTATCTCAAATTTAGGAATCCAATTGGCATTGCGCTGAGATTGGTAAAGTTCGGGTGTGATTGTTTCGCGTCCGAACTCGGCAATCAACATTGAGCCGTAACGCGAAATTCTCTTTCGCATAACTTGCTTTTTGTAATCTTCGTCTTTCCATTTATTGCGTAGTGAATCGGCTGAAAGTTTCGCCATTTCACGCATCATATTCGGATTTTCGAGCAATCTTTTCTTATTGTTTTGTCTTACGCCTTGAATTTGTGCCTCGACAAAATTTGAGTCTTTTCTTTGATTCTTTATTTTTTCCCGATGAAGTTCTTTGGCTTCGGGCTTCGTCCAAAAAGTTTTAGCCATTTGCGAAAAATGGTTTTCGGCATATTTGGCGCGATATTCTTCGGTTTGCCACAGACGCTTTGAGTTTTCGCTCATTTTTGAGCGCACTTCTTCCGAAGCTAAAGCGCGAGAAATCGCTTCGACAATTTCCGCCCGTTTCGCTTCGTCCTGCCACATCGCTTTACTTTTTTCGGAAATAATATGGGAAACTCTTGCTTTCTCTTTCCGTGTCAGAGGTCGCTTTTCGATTCCTGTTAAGGCTTCGCTCATTTTGGCGCGATAATCAGCGTCCGCCCAAAGTGCTTTCATTCTTTGGGCAATTTCCGTTGCCAATTCGGGATTTTCTTGGAACTTTTTCTTGAGTGTCTTGGAAATTCTTTTTCCGTTTTGTGTCCGAAATTCAATGTTTCGATTTTGCTTGACAAAACGCGCTTGCCTTTCTATTAAGACTTCGGGGTTTTCTTCGTAATAGCGTTTCACGCCTTCACGTTGTTTTTTACGAAAATCCTTATCCTTCCAAAGTTCCGCGATGTGTTCAGCGTGTAAATGAAGATGTTCCAAAAAATCCATTCGCTCAATGTTTGTCGGGCTGTTATCAAACCGATTGAAGTTTTTATGATGTCGAATAAACGCACCATTAAACTTTTTCACCAAACCTTTTTCTTCGTTGAATTTGTCCGCCAAGCGATGAACAAAATCGTATTGTTCGGTTTTCGGTTGCCAAATTCGCAAATACTCATTTAAGTTTTCCTTAATTTGCGCTTTATCAAAATAACCAGCCATCAAACTATCTT
>JBPCPU010000173.1:0-21976 GCA_050998795.1 Pyrinomonadaceae bacterium | reverse complement strand
GGAAAGTTATAGCCGAATTCATAGTTTCATTTCAACTTTGAGAAAGCTAAACCGCCAAGTCTTCCAAGAACTGCTGTCAGTCATAGCAGGAAATCCGTTTGAAATATTTCAGACCTAATCAGCTACTATATTTTAATAAACAAACCGCCTCGCTTATTGAGGCGGTTTGTTTTTTGCGCTTAATTTTTAAAAATTTCTAAAATATCGTCAGTTCGGGATAAGAAAATCATTTTTAAGTCGGTGAAACCGACGCGCATATTTGTAGCCCACCGCGCAAGCTGTGGGAATGAATTAAGTCATGAAATCAAGTTGTCAAAGATAGCGATATAAATTTATATCGCCGTTTTCAACGGCTTCACATTCATTTCTCAATGCTTTCCCACATCCGGCGACGTGGGCTACAAATATGTTGCCATCTTCGACGGCTTATCCCGAACTGACGTTAAAAATACAACTGATTCAGATTAAATTGTATATGTCGGGCAGAAACCCGCGTGTCAGCAAGGATGTAGATTTTGCGTCATAGTTTTTTGTGCGGATTTATGCCTTTATTTAATTTTCTTTCCTTTTAACTCTCTGCCGCTTGGGATAATAATCGTTAAACCAATCACTTTTCCGCTAACATCGCGTTCAAATGTAACGCCGACACTTGCGCTTTGAGCCTTAAAAGCATCTTTGACGGTTGCGTCGGCAAATAGTTCGATACGTTCTCCGCCAGCCAGACCGATTAATTTATCACCTTCCTGGGTGAAAGAAACTACGCCCATCGGCGTATCAAAATTTCCAAGATATGCAACGAATTTTCCGTCTGAAGTTGTTTTAATTTCCAACTTCGGAGTCGGCGCGGGAAAAGCCGAACCGGGAACGGGCAGAATTGAATTGTCATTTGTATTTATCAGTTTGCCCGAATGAATCGGGAAAGTGGGACGTTTTGGCAGCACAATCGGGTTTTTAACAATTTGCACCATTGCGACTTCGACGGCTTTTTCAATCTGCGAATCGCGCCCCGCTAACAAATCCTGCGGCATAATTTCCACATCAATATCCGGCTCGACACCGAAATTTTCAATTCCCCAACCGCTTCCGTCAGGAGTATAAGCCGCGCGATTCGGCAATTGCACACGCCCGTTGTCAACAAAATTCGGCGTAAAAAAATACGGTCCGATTCCCGCACCAACCGTGCGTTTGCCGATAATCGCGCCGACCTTGCCGAGTTTGAACATAAACGCGCCGGTTTCCGCCGCCGAACCGTTAAATTCGTTAATGAGCATAACTTTCACCGGCGGCGCGGGATTGACGGGCGTGGGCAAATCGTCGCCGCCGCGAAACTGATAATAATAAAGCGGTTTGCGGCGCATCATTTCAATCAGATAATCGGGCGTGATGCCGCCGCCGTTAAAGCGTTGGTCAATAATGATTCCGGCTTTGTCGGTGTTGGCGGTCAAACCGTTGATGGCATTCATAATGCCGTCGCCGCCGTAACCTTCGATGAAAATATAACCAAGTTTCCCGCCCGATAATTTTTCAACCAAACGGCGATTATTTTCCGCCCAATTCGCCCGTCGCAGCCGATTTTCGCCGTTTGCCGGATAAACCGTAAAGGTTCGCGGACTGCTTCCGTCGGCATTCGTGCTGACGGTAATTTTTGTCGGTTTGCGAGCCGTATCTTCAAAATAGCTCAGGATATTTTTCGCTGCTTCAACCTTTTTGCCGCCAACTTCCAGAAGATAATCGCCTTCGCGTATATCAACGCCCGACGCATCGAGCGGAGCGGTAAAACTGCCGTTTGCCGAAGCATAATTGGTCGAGCGATAAATTTTTTTGAAACGATATTTGCCGTTTTCAATCGCGTAATCCGCACCGAGCAGACCAATACCGTTATTTCTGCCCGCAGGCGGCGGCGCGTCTCCGCCGCCAATACCGAAATGACTAACCGAAACCGAACCCAACATTCTTCCCATCAATGAATTCAAGTCAACGCGGCGCGTTATCGTCGGCAAATATGTCGCATAATAATTTTCGAGCGATTTCAGATTCTGCCCGTGATAATTCGGATCGTAAAACCAATCGCGCATAATGCGGATTGATTCGTGAAAAACTTGCCGCCACTCTTCGGACGGATTAATTTTGACTTCCATTTTCGAGAAATCCAATTTGCCTTCGTCCGCTTTCGGCGCATTTTCCGCACTAATCAAAAACCAATCGCGCCCTTTGTTGTAAAGCAGTTTTAAACCGTCCTGAGTTACATCAAAACCTCTTGTATCTTCAACGATTTTCTGCATCTCGCCGCCTTTTGCCAAATCGAAAAGATAAATTACCGTCGTTTGAGTCGGCGAATTAAAATCGCCCGGCGTATTTTTCCACTCGCCGACGCTGAGAAATAATTTGCCCGCCCTGCCAGCCGAAAGTTTGGCATAATCGCGTTGCGGCAAAGGCAAATTTACAAAACGTCTTTCGAGATTTTCAAAGTCAATTTTTGTTTGCGGAGCAATTTCAGCAACATTTGCGTCCGCGTTTGGCTGATTATTTGGCAAAATCGGCGACAGCGAAGCCTTCGATAAAACAACCGCGTGAAC
This sequence comes from Pyrinomonadaceae bacterium, assembly GCA_050998795.1. Taxonomy (GTDB): domain Bacteria; phylum Acidobacteriota; class Blastocatellia; order Pyrinomonadales; family Pyrinomonadaceae. Next base: position 19,400 of record JBPCPU010000173.1, on the reverse strand, counting down.
TCTGCGGATAATCAATGGACGCGACAAAATTCCGTTCAAAACGCCCCAATCAAACTCGCTCGTTAAGGCATTCGGGCTGGAAATGAAATAGAGATATTTGCCGTTCGCATCGAAAACAGGCGACTGCGTGTGTGTTTTACCGTCGGTGATTTGAAAGGATTTCTTCTGCGCCAAATCGTAAATAAAAACTGTTCCGGCGCGATTTTTTAAACGCCTGGCGTAAGTCAAAAAGCGCGAATCCGGCGAGAAATTCGCCGACCAATTATCCTGCGCCGAATAATCGGAAGCGTCAACTTTTGTCGTCGCGCCGGTTGCCGCCTCAGTCAGCCACAAACTCAAACGGCGGTCGTTAAAGGTTAATTTTTTCGAGTCGGGCGACCAAATTAAATTCCAGTAAAACGAAGGCTGTTTTTCAACCGGAATTTTCCTGACCGCATCGTTTTCCAGCGAGCGAATATAAAGCGCGTATTCGCCTGATTCGTCAGAAAAATATGCAACTGATTTTCCGTCGGGCGAAATTGTCGGGTAGCGTTCCGCCGCGCCGGAAGTGTTTGTTAAATTTTTGTAATCGTTTGTTTTCGTGTCGAAAATTAAAACTTCGCCGCGAGTGCCGAAAACGATTTTCTCGCCGTTTGCCGACGGCAGAATCTGTTCGAGAAAGCGCATCGCGTTAGTATTGCGCGGCAACAATTCAGAAGTATCAGGCGAAACCGAAACATTGATAATTTTGTCCTGACCATTCGCCAAATCGAAAAGATGAATTCGTCCGTCTTGAACAAAACTTATGGCATCATTCGACGCGGAAGCGTGGCGAATTCCCTGCCCGTCAAATTTTGTCAATTGTTTTGTCTGCTTCGTTTTACGGTCGTAGGAAAACAAGTTAAAAATTCCCGTGCGGTCTGAATTAAAATAAATTTTATCGCCAATCCACATCGGATTTTTATCGTTAAAATTTTGATTCGGCAGTTTTTCGGTTGCGCCCGTCTGCAAATCAGTTATCCAAATCGGCGCAGTCGCGCCGCCGCGATAATACCGCCATTCGCCGAAAACAAAAGAGCGCGGATTGTAGGCGATTGATTTTCCGTCTGCCGAAAACGAGCCGTCGAAGCCTTGCGGCAATATCAGCGGCTCGGCAAGCGTCGGATTTTCGACATTGATTTTGTAAAGTCGGGAAACGCCTTCTTCGTCGCGCGTTGTTTCAAAGACAATTTCCCTGCCGTCCGGTGTCCACGCGACCAGATAATCGTTTTCCGGCATCATTGTGATGCGTCTTGCTTCGCCGCCCTCCGCCGCAATGACATAAATATCCCAATCGCCGCCATTCAAACGCGAAAACGCAATCCATTTTCCGTCGGGCGAAAAAACCGGATTCGTTTCTTCATTGTCAGTATTCGTCAGACGCTTTGCCGCGCCGCCGTTTTTATCTACGAGCCGGATTTTTCCGGCGTAGGTAAAAGCAACCTGCGTTTGATTATGCGCGACGCGCCCGATAAGTAAAGGCGTATTCGACTGCGCCGAAATTTGCGCCGCGAAACAAAATATCAATGCGATAAGTGATAAAAGTTTGAACATATTTTCTCCTGATTTCTAAACTGTCGGCGGACTTGATACGAGATTCACAAAAATTTTCCGAATTAGAATAAAAGCAAAACTTCTGCGAAGTCGAAAGCCGTTGAATAATTTTATTATTTTTATAACGCCTGACAGACTTCCAAAGTTAACAAAAGACCGGATATTTTTGTTCGGTTTATTTAAAGTGTGAAAAAACATACTGAAACATTTATCACAAACGACAATTTACCGTCTTGAACAAAACAAACATTTTTGTATTTAGCTAACTTTGGCGAGAGATTTTTCGATATTCGGAAGGCGTGAAACCGAAATTGTTTTTGAAAATTTTATTAAGATGACTTTGGTCGGCAAAACCCGCCGCGTGAGCGATTTCGCTTAACGGAATTTCGGTTGAAGATATTTGTTTTGAAGCAAACTCAACGCGCAGACGGCGCACATACTCACCAATCGTCAAGCCGTATTTTTCACGAAAAACACGCGAAAGATGCACCGGATGAACGTCGGCAATTTTGGCAACTTCTTCGAGCGTCAAGGATTCCGTAAAATTATCGTGCAGGAAATCCTTTGATTTTTTAAGCCAAATCGGAATGTTTTTTTCAGTCGCACCGATTTTACAACGCGAGGCTTCTGCCAGTAATTCCAGAATCAATCCTTCGATTGCCAGCATTGAAAAAGAATCTATTTGGCAAAACTCCCGATAAATTCGCCCGCCGAGCCGGTTCGTTTTCTCCGAACGGCAGCTTACCGAAGCGTCGAAGATAACGGAATGTTCGCGGATATGAGAAAGTTTTTCAAAACTAAACTCGACGCTCAAAATTCGCACGTTGTTTTCAAAATCAACGGCGTGCGACTCTTCCGGCGGATGAAAAATTAAGGTTGATGCTTGACGCGAATGCGTTTGTCTGCCGTAATTTTCCAGATAATTTCCCGCCAGCACAAAACTGAATGAAGCAAACTTATGCGTGTGTCGCGGTTGCCGAAGCTGCGGCGGATAAAGTGTTTCGGAAATCTTAAAACCTGATATTTCACGATTCTTTATTAGGTAATTAAAAGAATTTTTATTTGATTTTTGATTCATACTACATTGGATTAACCGCTCGAAATAATCTTTTTAATTCTATTAAAGCGGATAGGGAATTTCAATTACTTCCTATTCTCAACGTCTATTAAGGAAACTAAGTTTCGGGAAAATTCAATTTTACAAAATTCGAATGTTTTAACCGGGCAAAAATCAATACATTTTAGAATTATTCTTTACTGTCTATCAACAAATCTTGTATTTTTGAGCAATTTGGTATGAGTAATTTTTCAAACAGCCGTGAAAGTCTTATGATAATAATCGGATTGCCGGAATAGAATTATGTCCATTCTCATTGCCGAAGATAACGAAGCCCAACGCCATTATTTGAGCGAATTGTTGGCGCGTGAATTTCCGTCGCACCTGCCGATTATTGAAGCGGCGGACGGTGCGGCGGCGCAGGCGTTGACGCTCGAACATAAACCGTCGCTGTGCATTTTCGATATTCAAATGCCGGAACTTTCAGGCGTGAAAGCCGCCCGCGCTATCTGGCGCGAATTTCCCGCTGCGCGAATCATTTTTTGGACACAGTTTCCGCACGAAATTTACATCAACGAAATTCGCAAAATTGTCCGCACCGTCGAACCGCCGCCCGCTTACGGATTCATTCACAAAAACAATCCCGAATCGCGCTTTTTGCGCTTTGTCGCCACGGTCTTGGAAGACGGCGCGGATATGATTGACCCGGCGTTTAAGGATTCTTTTAAGCGTCCGCTGTTGACCGAATTTGAAGCCGAAGCCTTGCGTTATCTCGCGCTCGGACTTTCAAATTGGGCGATTGCGCGAAAATGTAGTTTGTCTTTGCGCGGCGTTGAAAGCCGTCTGTCAACGCTTTACGAAAAATTATTTACCGATGACGCGGAAGGCACAACCGACGAGGCTTACGAGAAATTAGCCTACAATGTCCGCACGCGGGCGTTTTCCGAATCATTGCGGCGCGGTTTGATTAACAGCGACGAACTGCAAAAAGCGGAAGGCGAACTTGCCGGTTGGATTAAGCGCGATAAAGAGCGTTTTTTGAAAGAATAAAGAAGCCCACGCGTGAACAAAGGTGGAAAGCAGCTAATAACGGTGAAGTGTGAATGGTGAGTTGTCATTTATCATTCACCGCTCACCGCTCACCGCTTTCTTCCGCCGTTAAACTATTTAGCCGGAACAAGCCGCAAGATACGGTCATCGTCTTTGGCGGGATTTCCGCGTCCGTCCTGATTTGAAGTGGAAAAATAGATAAAACCGTCAGGACCTTGGGCAATTTCGCGGATTCTGCCAAAGTTTTCTTTCAAAAGATTTTCCTGTCCGACGACTTTGCGCCCGTCGAGTTTAACGCGGATAATTCGCGTGCCGCGCAGACAGCCGAAAAAGAAATTACCTTTGAATTCGGGTAATTTGTCGCCGTTGTAGAACATCGCGCTTGCCGGAGCGCAAGACGGAGTATATTCCAGAAGCGGCGATTCCATTCCCGCTTTTGTCTGGTTGTGATGAATTTCCGCCCAACCGTAATTTTTGCCGCGCTCGACGATATTTACTTCATCGCCGCCGCCTGGACCATCAAAACCCGAAGGTCCGTGTTCGTTCTGAAACATCAAACTCGTTTCGGGCTGCCACGCCAAACCTTGCGCGTTGCGATGTCCGAAAGTCCAAATTTCAGGACGCGCATTCTTTTGATTAACAAACGGATTATCGTTTGGAACGCTTCCATCATCATTGAGCCGCAGAGTTTTCCCGGCGAGTGAATCCATCTTTTGCGCCAATTCCCGATTGGTTGCATCTCCGGTTGTAACGTAAAGTTTGCCGTCGGGAGCAAAACGGCATCGCGTTCCGGCGTGATTCGGCGCGGCGGGAATGCCTTCGATAATCGTTTTCGGCTCGACGAAACTTACTCTGTCAAACTTATAACGGACGACCTTGACGCGCTTTCCGTCGTTATTATACGCATAAGCCAGATAAACAAATTTGTTTTCGGCGAACTTCGGATGCAGGGAAATATCCATCAAACCGCTTTCGCTGCTCGGTTCGACATCGGGAACTTTATAAACGGCTTCGGCTTTTAACTTCCCTTTTTCAATCAAACGAACTCTGCCCGGACGCTCGGTAAAAAGCATATTTCCGTCAGGCAAAAACGCAAACGCCCAGGGAACTTCCAAACCGCCGGCAACGGTTTCTATCTTGAATCTCGTTTCAATTGTGCTTTCGGAATTCGCATTATTTTCGTCAAAACTCTTTGTCGTAATAACTTGATTTTCCGCCAAACCAGTCGGCGCAGTCGAAGAAATGCAGCCGACGACGAATATGACCAAAATCGTCAAAAAAATAATTGCAAGTTTCATACTACCTCTGAAAGCAAGTTTAATAACAAAACAGTTTTAAGTGAAGTCGCGGTGATGTTCAAAATGTAATGTTTTCACCGCCAAGGCGCGGAAACGAAGCGGAGGTTCGCAGAGATTTCTCGGCACAAATACTCTGTGTCTATGCGGTAAAATCTTTTTAGCACTACTTTTAGTTCACTATCGAAGTTCTTTTGACAGAGTTAAAGTAATGTCAGTTCGGGATAAGAAATCATTTTTAAGTCGGTGAAACCGACGCGCATATTTGTAGCCCATAGCGCAAGCTATGGGAAAAGTAGATTTACGCAAAGCCGTTGAAAACGGCGGCATAAAATTATGTCGCTCGTCTTTGATAGCTTTCTTTGACGGCTTAATTCATTCCCACATCTGGCGATGTGGGCTACAACTATCTCGCCGTCTTCGACGGCTTATCTCTAACTGACGTTAAAGCAATCTTTTTACAATTCCGCTCTTTCTGCAAGTTCCGCCCAGCATTCCACTGCTTGTTCGAGTTTTTGATTTAATTTTTGCTGTTCGGTAAAAAGTTCGTTGACTTTGAAGGCATCGGTTGCAAATTTCGTCAATTCCTTTTCGATTTCCGCCAATCGTTTTTCAGTTTTGGGAATCTGTGTTTCAAGCGTTTCGAGTTCGCGTTTTTCCTTAAAGGTAAGTTTTTTTGATTCTGTTTTCTCAATTATCGAAGGAGTTTGCACACTTGCTGACGCGCGTGTTTCCGCCTTTTTGGTTTCTGTTTCTTCGCGTTCCGTGATTTCCAAGTATGCCGAATAATCGCCCGCAAATTCGCGGATTTTGCCGTCGCCTTCAAATTTGAAAACATTCTCAATCGTGCGGTCAAGGAAATAGCGGTCGTGGCTGACGACGATTAACGCGCCTGCAAAATCGTCGAGATATTCTTCCAAAGCAATCAAAGTCGGAATATCCAAATCATTTGTCGGTTCATCCAAAAGCAAAACATTCGGCGAACTCATCAAGATTCTCAACAAATAAAGTCTGCGCCGCTCGCCGCCGGAAAGATTGCCGATAAAAGAATATTGCGCGGCTGGCTCAAACAAAAACTTTTCGAGCATTTGTCCGGCGGTAATTTGATTTCCGTCAACCGTCGTAACGTATTCGGCGACTTCGCGGATATACTCAATCACGCGCTGTTCTTCATTCAAAGCGCGGCTTTCCTGGTCGTAATAACCGATGTGGACGGTTTGCCCGACTTTGATTTCGCCGCTGTCCGGCTGAATTCGATTTGTGATAACTTCCAAAAGAGTCGTTTTACCCGAGCCGTTTTCGCCGATAATCCCGATGCGGTCGTCGCGTTTCAAAAGATATGTAAAATCGTCAATCAATTTGCGGTCGCCGTAAGATTTAGACAGATTATTAATTTCGACAATTTTCGAGCCGAGCCGTTTTGAGCCGATGGCAATATCAATTTCGGCTTTCGCTTTTTCCTTTGGCTGCGCCATCAATTCGTAAGCCGCGTTGATACGCGATTTCGATTTTCTGGTTCGCGCTTTCGCGCCGCGCCGCAGCCACGCAAGTTCCTTTTTGATAAGCTGTTCGCGTTTGTGTCCTTCGGTTGTGCGAAGCGTTTCCTGCTCTTCTTTTTTTTCCAGATAATAAGCGTAATTCCCGTTGAAATTTTGAATTGTTCCTCTGTCAATTTCAAAAATCCGGTTGGTTACGCGGTCAAGAAAATAACGGTCGTGCGTTACGAGCAGAAGTGCGCCCGTGTATCTTTTCAGATAATCTTCGAGCCATTCAATCGTGTCCGCGTCTAAGTGATTAGTCGGTTCATCCAGGATTAAAATGTCCGGCTTAAAAATAAGTTCGTGCGCGAGCGTAACACGCTTGCGTTGCCCGCCCGAAAGCGTTTTCATCTGCGCGGAAGTATCGGTAATGCCAAGCCGCGTCAAAACATTTCGCGCATTTGTTTCGATTTCCCAACCGCCGGAAATTTCGAGTTCGTGCTGTAAGGCGGAAACTTTTTCAAGCGTTTTTTGATTTGTGCCGTCAATCGCCAAATCGTGGCAAGCTGTTTCATAATCTCGTATTAACTCCATCACGCCCGAACTCGCTGCAAAAATCGTTTCCAAAACCGTTTTCTCGTCATCAATAATCGGATTCTGCGCCAGATAAGCGAGCGTTTTTCCCTGCGCCCGCGTAACTTTGCCCGCGTCCGGCGTTTCCGTTCCCGCGACGACGCGCAGAAAAGTGGTTTTGCCCGAACCGTTCGCGCCGATAATTCCGATTTTATCGCGGTCTTCGAGTCCAATCGTAACATTCTCAAAAAGCGGTTTGATGCCGTAATTTTTGCTGACATTTTCCAGCGAAAGGATGTTCATAAACTGTTTATCTTTTGAAAAAGCAAGGCATCCTCAAGCATATATTTATTGTTAAAGAAAACGTATGAAACCTTGTTTTTCGGCAAAAGTTCGGCGAGTTCCGCAAGTTCGTCTTCTTCGTATTGATAGCGAAAACCGTTTCTGCCATGCAGCCTGTAATAACATTTGGCAGGCGTTGCAGTCGTTTGTGCAAACGGGTCAACCGTATGCCATAAATCCAAACTTTCGCAAATATCTTTAACTGTTTTCGCGTTCCAATCGCCGCGCGGTTCCCAAGCGAAAAATAAACCGTTTCGTTTGACGGCGGAGAAAAACTTTTCCAGATTTTTGATATTCTCTGCGGTTTGTTTAAAACTCGCCGGACATTGAAATAAAACCGTTTTCGCCTGCAAAGCCTTCGCGCAAGCCAGTGTTGTTTCCCACGCTTCTTTGACAATCGCGGTTGGCTTAAAATATCCGGCTTCAAACCTTTCGGTTTCCGTCAAACTTCTTTTCAACCGTTTGTAAGTCGGACTTTTTGCTTCGTGAGTGATTAGCTGCCAAGCCTTTAACGTAAATTCAAAATCCGGCTGCACTTCTGCTCGCCAGCGTTCGAGCGTTTTTATTTGCGGCGGTTGGTAAAAAGTGTGTTGAACTTCGACGGCTGCAAACTTTCGCGCATATTCTTCTTTGGTAGTGCGGAAACCGCACGTGCCGATTTTTACATTTGCTGTCATTTCAAACAAATAAATCAGCCGAAATTACTTAACGCCGATGACTTCGACGATAAAAATCAGCGTCGCATCAGGCGGAATCACACCGCCTGCGCCGCGTTCACCGTAGCCGATTGACGGCGGAATAATCAGCATTGCGTGGTCGCCGATTCTAAGTTTTTGAAAGCCTTCGTCCCAACCTTTGATTACTCTCCCCGCGCCGAGCGGAAACGAAAACGGTTCGCCTCTGTCGAGCGAACTGTCGAATTTCAAACCATTGGTCAAAAGTCCGGTATAATTAACGATTATCGTGTCGCCCGCTTTCAGTTGCGCGCCCGTGCCATTTTGCGTAATGATATAAGTCAAACCCGACGCAGTCGTAACTGCTGATGATTGTGGTGTTGTCATAATTTTTTTTGTTGTCGTTATTTTCCTGACCACCGTCATCTTTTTAACCGGACGGCGAACTGTTGTTTTTTTCGTCTGACTGACGGCGAAACCGGCGCAGACGCTCAACATTAAAAGAACTGAAATGATTGATTTTTTCATAATTTCCGTGTCACTAAAGATATTTTCTGTATAATCAAAGACGCTATTTTAACGCTAATCATAGCAGATATGGAAACCAAAATAAGCGAATAATTTGTCTGCGATAAAGACTCCAAAGTTAAATGAAAACTATCTTTTTGATAATTGTGATGCTTGTTTCATCTGCATCGAAGGCAGCGGCACAAATAGAAAAATGCACTCCGGCGTTGTCTAACGCGCCGACTTTGCTCAATCTCAGGCTCGGAATGTCGCCAAAGGAAGCGCGAAATGTTTTCGGCGGCAAACTAAAAATCAAAGTCAAAAAAGAAGGTTCGTTTTTCCAAAATTACATCGAGAAAAAACCGCCACCTTTTTTGCCGAACATCCGCGCACTTTACCTGCGCTTTTTTGAAGCAAAACTTTATCAAATCGAAATTTTCTACGAACTGCAAAATCAAAAAACAACGCTTGAAGAATTTACCGACCAACTTTCCGCCCAACTGAATCTGCCGCCGAATCTGTGGACAACCGAATACGGCAAAGCCAAATTAGACTGCACGGTGTTTTCACTCGTCGCCGACAACGTGCTGAATCCGCGCGTGGAATTGACGGACGAAATAATCCGGGCGCGTTTTGAAGCCGCGCAAGCAAATAAAAATAAGTGAAGATTTGAAAATTTAACTTTTGCAGTTTATAGAAAAACTCATTTTGTTTCGCTTTTCGTCTGATTATTTTCCAACGGCACAATCCGCAAAATTCTATCATCTTCTTTCGTCGCATCGCCGCGCCCGTCGCGGTTTGAAGTCGAAAAATAAATCGAGCCGTCGGGTGCTTCCGCTATTTCGCGGATACGTCCGAATTGTTTGTGAAAAAGTTTATCCTGCGAAACAATTCGTCTTCCGTCCAAAACCAGACGCATAATTGCCTGACCCTTCAGCGTGCCGAACAGAAAATTTCCCCTGAGTTCGGGAAAAAGACTGCCGCGATAAAACATTCCGCTCGCGGGCGCAATCGCCGGAGAGTATTCGATAATCGGCGTTTCCATATCCTTTCGCGTCATATTGTGGCTTATTTTTGCCCAACCGTAATTTTTTCCGCGCTCGACGATATTCACCTCATCGCCGCCCGTGCGTTTAAAAAGCGAAACACCGTCAATAATCGAAGGTCCGTGTTCGGTTTGAAACATCAGATTTGTTTCGGGCTGAAAATCCAATCCCTGCGCGTTGCGATGTCCGTAAGTCCAGATTTCGGGACGCGCATTTTTTCGATTTATGAAAGGATTGTCATTCGGAATCGTGCCGTCGTCGTTGAGGCGCAGAGTTTTGCCGTTGATTGATTCAAGCTGCTGCGCCCGTGATTGCTTTGTCGCATCGCCGGTCGTGATATAAAGTTTGCCGTCGGGACCGAATTTAAGGCGCGTTCCCGAATGATATTGCGAAGCCGGAATGCCTTCGATAATCGTTTTTGCATCAGTCAAAGTTTTGCCGTCTTCGCGGTAACGCGCCACGCGCACCGTCTGATTTTTGTCCGCGTCCTGATAAGCATAAGCAAGATAAACAAAGTGATTTTCGGCAAAATTCGGATGCAGCGTCATTCCCATCAAACCGCTTTCGCCGGAAAGTTCAATATCGGGAACGGTAAAAAAGGATTCGGCGCGAAGTTTTCCGTTTTCAATCACGCGCACTCGTCCGGGACGTTCCGTGAAAAACATTCGTCCATCCGGCGCAAAAACGATTGACCAAACAATTTCCAGGTTTATCGCCACCGTTTCAACCTTAAATTGCGGAATGCTTTTTGAAGCGGAAATTGCCGGAAAATCCATCTCGCCTTCCGCCGCTGAACAATTTGTGCAAGCGATTGCGGCTAAAAGCACACCCGTGAAAAAAATCTGTTTGAAAAAAGTCTTTAAGTTCATTGCAAAATTTTCGCTTTCCCAAAATATATTTTTACTGATTTTGAGATGCCGCGACAGCATTGAGCGATGCGATATTTATTAGGAAATATAAGGTTGTCAATGTAAATTTGAAAAACACAACGAACAATCATCAAAAATTGCCCGTTGTGTTTTTCTTCTGCAAGTAAAGACAAAATTATCTTTCGTATTATTAATCTCCACTGATTTCTACGCCGTGTTTATCTGCCGCTTCTTTGATGCGTTTTTTGATTATTTCCACTTCGTCCGCATCATATTTGGCGGCATTATCTTTGTGGTTAATGTAACTCCAAGCGGCGCGTGTGTGTTCCGGCGTGTCAATCGGATATTTATTGTTTATCGGGTCGGCAAATTTAACGTCGCCGTATTTATGTTCGCCCGATTCGGGATTTACGTCATCACGTTTATCTATTTTCGCTGCTGTTTTGCTCATCATTTACCTCCTTGATTAACAATAAAAAATACTAAAAACAATTCACTTATTTCATCATATTCTTCGTGCCTTTAATCATTTCGAGATGCGATTTGAGCGTTGGCAAAGTTTTTGTCGCAAACGCTTTCACATCCGAATCCGTTCCGCTGTCGGCTTGCTTTTGAAACTCTGCGACATCCTTTTCGTGGTCTTTAACCATTTCAGCGACATATTCCTTATCAAACGCCGCGCCGGAAAGTTTTGATAATTTATCATACATTTCCTTTTGTTCGCTGTTCACGTCGGTCGGCAGCGTAACACCTTTCCCTGCTGCCAAAGCCTTTAATTCATCATTAGCTTTACCGTGGTCAGCGACCATTTTTTGACCAAACGCTTTAACATCCACGCTTTGCCCCTTTGAGGCTGCCAACTCGCCGAGTTTAACTTCCACCATTCCACCCTGCGCCGCTTTGGTCATAAATTCTTTATCCGCGCTCGATACGTCTTTACTACTCGTATTTAATGATGTATTCATACCCATATTGGTATTTGAATTCATCATATTGGAATTTGAATTAACAACGACGGCGTTTGAATTCGCCTTCATCATATTTGTATTAGTATTGGTCGTCGTTCCGTTACAAGCGACTAATCCAAAACCTGCCAAAGCCAAAACCGCATTTCTGGAAATATTCTTTATCATTTTCTTTCTCCTGTTTTATAACTAAAAATTTAATCTGAATTACACATTAAATTGCTTTTTATAAATTTAATAAGCAATCCCGGTGTAATAAAATGTTACTGCAAAAAACTTAACTAACCCTGTTAAGCAAAACTGATGCCACGCGATACGAAAGTTTCATTTAAAACATTCTGTCGTATCAAAAATTAAACGATTTTGTCGCGGTTTGATAAATTAAATTGCTAAACTCGTGTAAAATTACTTTTGAGGGAGAAAAATTATGTCCGCTGTTTTAGAAAGAACAATTCCGAAAACGATAAATAAGGGTGTTAAGCCGCACTCAATTACAGTTCCCGAATATGACCTAATGATTGAAGCGGGAATTTACACGGAAAATGACCGTATCGAATTACTCAACGGAGAGATTGTTGAACTTATGCCTAAAGGAACAAAACACGCTTCGGCTAATTCCAGAATTGCCAGATTCTTTGTTAGATTGTTTGATGAAAAAGTTATTGTCCGTAATCAAAACCCAATTGTTTTAGACGATTTTTCCGAACCCGAACCCGATATTGTTCTGGCAAAATGGAATGAAACCGATTACGTGGAACATCACCCGAAACCCGAAGATATTTTGCTTGTAATGGAAATCTCCGACTCCACGCTGGCTTACGACCGCGACGATAAAGCCCTTGCTTATTCTCGAAATAATATCCGGCAATATCTCCTGCTCAATCTGCAAAACGAAACTCTCGAAGATTACCGCCAACCAAGTGCGGACGGCTACGGCTCAAAGCAAACCTACCGCAGCGGTGAGGCGTTTAACTTAGTCGCGTTTCCTGAAATCGAGATTAAGGTTGATGATTTGTTTTAATTGGTAATGCAGAGTCAAACAGAAAATTATCGCCGCATTTTGCAGCAAGTCGCCGAACGCCACGCGCAGTTTCAGCCCGCAAACGGCGAAATTGAAACACACGCCGTTTGCGACCGCGAGAACGATGAATATATGGTCGTAGATTCGGGCTGGAACGAAAAGGAACGGCGCATTTACGATGTCGTTCTGCATTTCCGCCTGCAAGAAGGCATCGTCTCGCGCGACAACACCGATGAGGAAGTCGTCCGCGAGCTTCTCGAAGCAGGCGTTGAAAAAGAAGACATCATTTTGTCTTATAACGCTCTGCCGTATCAAAGATTAAACGATTTGATTGCAGCTTAATTATACAAATAACAATCGAAAAAGAGGATTTATTGAGCTATTTCTTTCTCCAAGATAAAGCAGTAAGCTGAACGCCTATTTGTCTCAATATATTTCTGAGTTGCTGTGAAAGAACATTTCCCTCCCGGACTAAATCACGAGTAGGTATTCCATTGCAGAGTTCCGGGTATTGCGCTTCTTTACATAAAGTTAAGTCGCGATCTATCAACTCAGCCTTAGATTGTAGCCCGATTAATTCAATGTATAGTTGGAATAGATCTTTATTTTCAGGATGTAAGGTGTAAGTGAAATATTCTGTAATCATAGGTAAGATAACGCCAACTAAAGCCAAAGAATTCATTACATAGCCAAAATTGTACCAATTATTTGCAATCAGTAAGAAGAGAGAACTGTTGCTAATTATGGTAATTACTTGTGCTGTTATTTTGTACTTTTTAGCACGCTTCAGATTTTCTTCTATTTTTTTCCGGTGTTTTTCAGATTCTTCAAGAGCAGTTTTCATAGCACCCAAAGTGGCATCGACCGCAAAATTCAACGGAATGTCGTCTCCTGCCGGAGTTCCTAAAGAAATAATCTTGCTATCTTCGGGAAAACGAACCTTTAAATCTTCGAGAATTTCTGGGCTATATTCTCGGAGAAATTCAATAGTTTCTCCGATAAGTGTTCTTCTTTCCATAAATTGCTCTCAAAATACGATTTTAAAATTGAAGATCATTAAAACAGCGGTTTCTTGCAGCCCCTGTTACGACAAATGGCAGATTCTTTAGATTTCTTAATAACCCTGTTTGTCTTCCCGCAAGAAGGGCATTGAACTTCAATCATCTTGCGGAGTAAACCATAGATTATAAATGGACTTCCTAACCCGCCTAGTCCTAAAACCAAATATAAAAAAGCTCCAGAGGATTCTTGGGACAATGTGCTTCCGTCATCAGGCGTTGGAGAAGGTGTAGGTGATGGCAGCAAAAACGGCTTCCGGGGAAAGGAAACATTTATTTTACCGACCTCGTCATATTCATAATTTCCGCCTTCATTACCATTACCACCGTTTCCGTTATTACCTCCGTTCCCGCCGCCACCCCTATTTCCATTATTGCCGCCGTTTCCCTTTCCGTTTTTGTTACCGTCCTTATTTATGAAAGTAATAGCTCCAAGTTTAATACGAGTTTCTTCAACAAGAGTGCTGCCAATCACAAACATCAAATTTTCCGATACAAGTTTGGTATAAAATTCTTTCACCGTCTTAGCCTTAACCGCTTTGGCAAGGCTTTCTGCTATATTATGCGAACTAACTATATCAATTGTCCCGCTCTCCGAGTGTAAGGAACTATTACAACCCAGGTGAATGATATTAACATTATGCAATGCGGCTATTTCTTCCAACTCTTTAATTGGAATGGGAGTTTTATCGCCTGCGGCATTTTCTATTTTATAATCTTCGTCTTCTATATGTACGATTACAAAAACCATCGTGTTGGAGTCACTTATAAAATGATTTTCCAGAGCCTTAAGGTTTCCCTTCTTCAGTTTTCTGTTTTCCATTTCCTTAAAGTTAAACTTAACTTGCTGATTAGGAAAATTCTTTTCTATAATTTCCATGGACCCATCATGATTAAAAAAATTAAGAACCCGGATTTTGTCGATTTTGATCGGCATGTCGGCAATTTTATTGAATTCCTCAAGTGCCTCCAGATAAATATAAAGGTGGTCGATAATTTCTGATATAGGTTTAAGCTGTCCATCTTTTTGAAGTAAATAAAATGACTCCGGTTTTTTAAAAGAGTGAAACAAGTTCTCACTTTTTCCAGTGTTCACCGCCCAGACGATTTGCCCATTCTGACGAATACGCTTCAGGGGAAGTTCCTTTCCGTCCGCCCCGATGAGAAATAGAGGTGATTTGTTTTCGAATCTCTCCGGGGCATCAAAAAATTCTCGGAATCTTTCATCAAGAAGAAGTTTTTCTTCGATGTAATATGCGATGTTTTTCGTGTCGATTTCGGATTCGCCTGTTATTTTTTCTATCTCGCCAGGTATTCTGGAAAAACCATCCGTGATAAAGAACTTATTGGAATGAGATGTTTGAGGTTTGAAGTTTGTTTGAGCATAAAAAGCAGGTTCACTATCTGCTCTGCCTGACGGGTCGGTATCTGAAAGTGAGAACTTCGTCAGGTAGACTTTTTTCGGAATACCAGGCGACGGTGTACCTACAACCTGTGCCGCCCTTTCAGCAATTTGTTTAATTTCTTGTCGGGTCTCAGTTTTTCCCTTATAACATTCAAAATGCTGTTGAGAGCAACGGACTATTTCCGACTGTGTATATTCACAATTTATGAGCGGCGAAAACAAGCAGACGGTTAAGAATATTTTTAGCAACAGTTTTTTTGAGAATTTCATTTGCTCGTCCTCCGACTTATCAAACTCGACTATTCATTTGCACATAAGATTTTTAGCTGTGCATACATATAAAAAACCTTTTTCAATATGATACTATGCTTGTCAAGCAATTAAGTTTTCAGGGGAGCAATAAAGCTGAGAGTTGCTCCGTGCGGAACATTACCCTAAAAACCTGATGCGGATAATACCGACGAAGGGAGAAAAACAATGAGTGAAAATAGAAAAAAATATTACTCCGGCTGACAATGCTCTGCCGTATCAAAAATTAAACGATTTGATTATGGTTTGATTAAAAATCCGACAAGTGGGTTTAATTATTCAAATACTCAGCGGAAAATTTTTGTCGAAACTGCAACGCGATTCCTTTGTCTGTTAAGCTGACACAGTTCACCGCATTTACCAATGCTTCGGCTTTTGCTTCAAATAAATTTCCAACGGTTTCTTTCATCATTTGGGTTTGAGTTTAGAATAAATGAACTTGCAAAGTCTTCTTAATTTTGTGTTGACGACACTAAAATTAGAAGTTTTTTGGGACAACTGAAAACTTTTTGTAATTTGTAGTATAATTCGATTTTTGAGGTTAAATTATATGCTTGAAATACGCGGACACTTTGACGGCACACAAGTTTTGTTTGACGAACCTTGCGAACTGAAACCAAACACGAAAGTTATCATCACAGTTTTGCAAGATGATGACGATGCGGATTGGTATTTGCTTGGCAAAAAAAGTTTTGCACGAGCCTACGCCGATGACGAACCTGAAATACCTTTGGAAAAAATAAATTAAGGGGGAAAATGATGACTTTAACAATCACGCTAAAACCTGAGATTGAAGCTGTATTAGCACAAAAAGCAATGGCAAATGGTTGTGCTGTTATTGATTATGTTGAAAACCTAATTGAAAAAGACGTTGATAGAATGAAAACACTTGATGAAATTTTCGCTCCGTTTCGGACACATACAGAACAAATTTCAGAAGAAGAAATTGACGACCTCGTAAAAAAAGCCAGAAGAGAAGTATTTGCAGAAAAAAAAGATAAATAACAGACGTGAAAGATTCTACCGAAATTCCGGCAGTTTTTGATTGCAATATTTTAATTCAAGCCACGACAAACAGCCGAAATCCTGCTTCTGCCTGTTTCCGCTTAGTCGAAAATAAAGTTGTCAAACTTTTTGTCAGTGAAAAGACTTTACAAGAATTAGAAGAAGTTCTTAACCGTCCTTACATAAAAAATCGTTTCAAATTTACCGATGAAGTTATCAGAGAATTTTTAGACAAAGTGCGTAATTTAGCGACGGTCTTGAAAAATGTTCCTAAATCGTTTTCGCTTCCGCGTGATGTTGACGATAAAGAATACATAAATTTAGCTATCGAAAGCGAAGCCGATTATATCGTTACCCGTGATAAAGATTTGCTTGATTTGATGAAGGGCTACGATGTTGAAAGCAAAGAATTCCGGCAAAGACTCAGACCTCTAAAAATTGTCGAGCCGATAGCGTTTCTAAAAATTGTTGAAGAACAGACGCAAAAAGATTCATGAGTAAAGTCATAAAGACATTCCGAGTTTGTAATCACTGAAATACTCAGCGGGAAACTTTTGTCGCGCACTACAACGCGATTCCTTTGCCCATTACGCCGACGCTGGTTCACCGCATTTACTAACACTTCGGCTTTTGCTTCAAATAGATTTCTAATGATGGCTTTTGATGAACTGACGGGACGAAAATAAATGAACAAAGAAAATCTCTTTCAAAGTTTTGATTTTACCTTGCTTGATTCGCCTGATTTTAAGGAAGATTCGGTGCGCGAAGAATTGATTTTGCCGATGCTCAAAACGCTCGGTTATTCGGCGACGGGCGAAAATAAATCAAACAAGAAAATATATGAATTATTGGACACAATTAAGCATTGAATATGCAAATCAAAAATCTTATTTGGATGATTTGTTTCAAGTGTATCCGTTAACGCCTGAATTAAGTCGAAATGTTGATGACGCGAAATGGAAACAAGTCGAGTCAGCATTTAATCAAGAAGATAACGAAGAACTTTTTAAAGCCGTGCTTGCGCTTGACCTTTTTCCGATTAAAGACAGCTATGTCGGATTTTTTAGACAAGACAAATCAGCCATCGAAAGAAACCCAAATACGATTGCGCGAATTTGCGGAATGCTTCGGCAAATGGGATTAGATAAAATTTTGGAAAGAAGTTCTCAGCCAAAAGAAACTAACCGGCAAATGGGACAACTTTTTCGTAATTGGCTTAAAAAAGGAACTCTCGGTGTATTTCCGGTTAATTTAAAGGAGTTTTCAGCAACTAACGAAAATGCAATTCTTGATGGAAGCGACAAAGTTTTGAAAGATTTCGCCAAAGAGCGTTTAGGTTACAGTCGCAATAAAGGACTGGATTTCGTAGCCAGATTTAACGGTAAATATGTTATCGGTGAAGCCAAATTTGTCAGCAGTGAAGGCGGAAATCAAAACAAAAGTTTCGAGGATGCAGACCAAACGCTAATAGCAGAAATGGTAGGAAATGCTAACGCTGTAAAAATTGCTATTCTTGACGGAGTTATATATATCAAGAGCAAAAAGAAAATGTATACGGCGATTACCAGCACACATTCGGAATTGAATGTTATGAGCGCACTTGTTTTGCGAGATTTTCTGTATCAGCTATAAAAATGCACTTAACTTACGAAAATAAAAATAGTGAAAAAGAAATCCTTGAACGAAACTTGTCCGTTGATTTTCTGAGTGATTGGGATGAATCCGAGAACAAATTGATACAAGGCGATAATTTATTTGTCTTAAAAACTCTGCTTGAAAAGCATAATCTAAAATCAAAAGTAGATTTAGTTTATATTGACCCGCCTTTTGCCACGCAAAAAAGTTTCGCGGTTGGCGAAGACCGTGTTAGCACAATCAGTAAAAGTTTGAATGATATTTTGGCGTATAGTGATGATTTAATCGGAAAAGATTTTTTGGAGTTTTTACGTATCAGATTGATTTACATTCGGGAGTTAATGGCTGAAACCGCTTCAATTTATTTGCATACGGATTACAAAATCGGTCATTACGTCAAAATCATAATGGATGAAGTTTTCGGGATAAGAAATTTTCGCAACGATATTACGCGAATAAAATGCAATCCGAAAAACTTTCAGCGCAAGGCATACGGAAACATAAAAGATTTGATTCTTTTTTATACAAAATCTGACAAATACGTTTGGAACGAATCGAAAGACGATTATACGGAAGAAGACATCGAACGCCTTTTCAAAAAAGTTGATAAAGACGGCAGAAAATACACGACGATTCCTTTACACGCGCCGGGCGAAACCGTCAACGGCGCAACAAATCAAGAATGGCGCGGAATGAAACCGCCGAAAGGAAGACATTGGCGAAGCGAGCCGAAAGTTTTAGAACAATTGGAAAAAGAAGATTTGATTGAATGGTCAACCAACGGAGTTCCGCGCAGGAAAATCTTCGCCGATGAAAGAAACGGAAAAAAGAAGCAGGATATTTGGGAATACAAAGATGCACAATATCCAACTTATCCGACTGAAAAGAATTTGGAAATGATTAAATCAATCGTTCTAGCTTCGTCAAATGAAGGCGATTTGGTTTTAGATTGTTTTTGCGGTTCGGGAACAACGCTTCAAGCGGCGCAGCAACTCGGCAGACGTTGGATTGGAATTGACCAGTCGAACGAAGCGATAAAAGTTGCTCAAAAAAGGCTGTCCGAAATGGGACAAGATTTATTCTCGGTTAATGCAAGATACCAATTTCTGCAAAGTGATTAATCTCTTAACGATAGAAAGGTAGCCGAACAAAATAATCAATTCACGGTTCTTTCGGGTCAACTGATTATCAACTTCAAAAAAGTCCGCAATCCGAAATCAATTATGAAAGCCGATTTGGGAGCGGACATAACCGATTTGATAATTCAATCAATCGAAGGAATTATCGCTAAAAATAGCGGCGCGACGCTTGAAGAAATAAACGACGAACTTATTATCAGATGCTTGGAACTTTGCTTTTTAGATGTTTTGAGTAAAAAGTATCAAGATATTACGCCCTTTCTTTTGGCAAATTTCGATTACGACAAAGAAACCGAAAATTATCTTTTGACAGGGCTTTCTTATAAAAAATTGAAAGTTTTCAATGTTATAATCAAAGTGTCAAAATTATCGGCAAAATCTTCTAATTGTTCCTTTTTAT
>JBPCPU010000145.1:0-20524 GCA_050998795.1 Pyrinomonadaceae bacterium | reverse complement strand
TTATTTATCTTTTTGACCGAATGGGCGTTCCGTTTTCGCGCACAAAGGAAGGTTTGCTCGATTTTCGCAGGTTTGGCGGAACGCTTTATCATCGCACGGCGTTTGCCGGAGCTTCGACCGGTCAGCAGCTTCTTTACGCGCTCGATGAACAAGTCCGCAAATTTGAAGCGGACGGCAAAGTTAATAAATTTGAAGGCTGGGAAATGATGTCGCTCGTTTTGGACGACCATCAGGTTTGCCGCGGTTTGATTGCGATGAATCTGCAAACGCTCGAACTCAAAGCGTTTCAAGCCGATGCAGTGATTATGGCAACCGGCGGACCCGGACTTATTTGGGGCAAATCAACCAATTCACAGGTCTGCACGGGAAGCGCGGTTTCGGCTTGTTATCAGCAGGGCGCGAAATATGCCAACGGCGAATTTATCCAGGTTCATCCGACTTCGATTCCGGGCGAAGATAAGTTGCGTTTGATGTCGGAATCTGCCCGCGGCGAAGGCGGACGAGTTTGGGTCCCGCGCAATCCAAAAGATAATAGAAATCCGAAAGACATTCCCGAAGCCGAACGCCGTTATTTCCTGGAAGAAAAATATCCGGCTTATGGCAATCTTGTTCCAAGAGATATTGCGACACGCGAGATTTTCCAAGTCTGTATCGAAGGCGGCGGCGTGAACGGTGAGAATCAAGTATATCTCGATTTGACGCATATTCCGGCGAAAGTTTTGACGGAGAAACTCGGCGCGATTTTGGAAATTTACGAGATGTTTGTCGGCGACGACCCGCGCTATGTGCCGATGCGGATTTTCCCCGGCGTTCATTATTCGATGGGCGGTTTGTGGGTTGATTTTGAGCAGAAAAC
Organism: Pyrinomonadaceae bacterium; assembly: GCA_050998795.1. Classification (GTDB taxonomy): domain Bacteria; phylum Acidobacteriota; class Blastocatellia; order Pyrinomonadales; family Pyrinomonadaceae. The sequence goes on along the minus strand of JBPCPU010000145.1, from coordinate 19,668 downwards.
AAATATTCCCGGACTTTTTGCGGCGGGCGAATGCGATTATTCGATTCACGGCGCAAATCGTTTGGGCGCAAACTCGCTTGTAAGTTGCGTCTACGGCGGTTTTGTCGCCGCGCCTTCGGCAATCAATTATGCAAAAAATGTCGAACGCGGAAATACCGAAACAAACGGAATTTACGATGCCGAACTGCGGAAACAACAGGCAATCAACACGGAGATTGTCGAAAATGAAGGCACGGAAAATCAATACAAAATTCACGAGGAAATGGGCAAAGTGATGACCGATAATGTTACTGTCGTGCGTTACAATGACCGTTTGCAAGCGACGGATGACAAATTGCTGGAATTGCTGGACAGATACCAAAAAATTTCTATCAACGATTCAAATTTGTGGGCGACGCAAGCCGTTCCGCACGCCCGGCAATTGAAAAATATGTTGGAACTTGCCCGCGTTATCACGCTCGGCGCGTTAAACCGCGACGAATCGCGCGGAGCGCATTATAAACCTGATTTTCCCGACCGCAACGACGAAAAATTTTTGAAAACGACGATTGCCGAATATTCGAGCGAAGCACCGATTTTGTCTTACGAAGCGGTTGACATCGGTTTGCTCGAACCGCGCAAACGCGATTATTCAAGCAGCAAAGCCAAAGCCGCCGGTGCGGTTGAAGCCGAAAAAGCCGGTTTGCCGCTCAAAGAAGGCGGCGCATCGCAAATCGTGCCGGAAGGTTTTGAGCAAAAGCCTGAAAATACGGACAGGCAATACACCGTCAACGAAAAAGACGCGAAAATAAAAGACGGCGAATCTTTTAAGGAAATTCACGAAGAAGACGAATCTTGAGAAATGACGGCTTTACCAAAAAGTAAAAAATATACGCCCGAAGAATATCTGGCATTGGAAGAGAAAGCCGAATATCGAAGCGAATACGAAAACGGCGAAGTCGTCGCAATGGCTGGAGGTTCGCTTGACCACACCCGGATTATTTCAAATATTGATCGTTTCTTTGGTAACAAACTTAAGAAAATTTGTGAATCAGTTACAACCGATGTCAAAGTTAGGGTTGAAAATTATCGAAAGTTTTATTATCCCGACGTTCTTGTGATTTGCGGCGAGCCGAAATTTTACCAAAAGCGCAACGATACGATTACGAATCCGATTTTGATTGTTGAAGTTTTGTCGGACAGCACCGAAGCTAAAGACAGAGGGGAGAAATTTGCGGCTTATCAGACTTTGGAAACTTTGCAGGAATATATTTTGGTTTCGCAGGATAAGGCGAAAGTTGAACAATTTAAACGGGAAGACGATGGAAGTTGGAAATATCAAGCGACAATCGGTTTGAAAAGTCAGGTGAAATTTATATCAATCGAAATTAACTGACGTTGGACGAAATTTATCAGCGAATAGAGCTAATATAAAAATTTATGAGCGAAGGCAACGGATACAACGAAAAAAAGAGATTGACGAATCCGCCGCAAACGGTCGAAATAAAAATCCAACGGCGCGAAAACCCCGGCGCGGCAAGCTACACGGAAACTTTTGAAATTCCGTATCGCAAGAATTTGAACGTGATTTCCGCCTTAATGGAAATCCGTAAAAATCCCGTTACCAAAGAAGGCAGGCAAACCACGCCGCCGGTTTGGGATATGAATTGTTTGGAACAAGTTTGCGGAATCTGCACGATGGTGATTAACGGGCGCGTGCGTCAATCCTGTTCGGCTTTGGTTGACGATATTCTGGTTGCGTCGGGCGGAAATACAATCACGCTCGAGCCGATGTCGAAGTTTCCGAATGTGCGCGATTTGGTGGTTGACCGTTCGCAAATGTTTAATCATCTCAAGCAAGTTCACGCCTGGGTTGAACTCGACGGCAGCTACGATTTAGGTCCGGGACCGCATACATCACAGGAAGTTCAGCAGGAGCGATACGCTTATTCGCGCTGTATGACGTGCGGCTGCTGTCTCGAAGCGTGTCCGCAATATCACGACGATAATTACATCGGACCGCAGGCGATTGCTCAAGCGAGGCTTTTTAATATGCACCCGACGGGAAAAATTACGATTGACGAACGGCTCGAAGGTTTGACGCAGGAAGACGGCATTACCAATTGCGGCAACGCGCAAAACTGTATCCAGGTTTGTCCGATGGGAATTCCGCTGACGCGGGCTATTTATGAAACCAACCGCGATATAACGGTGAACGCGCTGTTCGGCTGGCTGCGAAAGTAGCGATAGAGTGAAAAAGTGAAAAAGTGAAAAAGGGGAAAAGTGAAAAAGTTTGTTGCATATCATCAACCAACTTTTCTACTCTTTAATTCTTCCCCTTTTCCCCTTTTTCACTTTTTCACTTTTTCACTTTTTTATTGAATGGTTAGAACAACGGAAACATCTTCAAACTTACCTTCGGGAACAATTTGTTCAACGCCTAAATTTTCATCGAGAAATTGACGAACATCTTCAAAACACAGCGGTTTGGAAAAAAAGTAGCCTTGTGCGCCTTCGCAATTGAGTTTTTTTAGTTGTTTGAGTTGGGCTTCGGTTTCAACGCCTTCGGCAATAACCTTCATTCCCAGATTCCGCGCCAGCATCATAATTATTTCGACAATTTCGATGTTTTCGCCGTTTTCTTTGATTGGACTGATGAAAGAACGGTCAATTTTCAGCGTGGAAATCGGCAATTGCATCAGATAGCTGAGGTTCGAGTAGCCTGTGCCGAAATCGTCAATGTTTATTTCAATGCCGAGTTCGCGCAATTGGTGAAGCATTTCGACCGCTTTTTCCTTGTGTTCAAAAAAGACCGATTCGGTTATTTCGAGTTTGAGCAGATGCGGCGGAAATTCGGTTTCTTTTAGTATTCGCTTAATTCTTTTTACTAAATTTGGTTGGGCAAACTGCTTGCACGAAAGATTAACGCTGACAATCAAAGAAGATTCGTCCGCCAAATCCTTATTGAAAAACTGCATTTGCGAACACGCCTTCCGCAGAATTTGTTCGCCGAGCGCGTCAATCAGATTGATTTCTTCCGCCAGAGAAATAAATTTATTGGGCGACAATAAACCGAATTCTTTGTGATTCCATCGCGCAAGCGCCTCAAAACCTTCGATTTTTTCCGTTGTTAAAGAATAAATCGGTTGATAATAAACACAGAGTTCATCGCGGTCTATCGCCCGCCGCAAATCAGTTTCAAGCTGCAAACTCGCTTTGACGGCTTCGTGCATATTTTGGTCAAAAACTTCGTGGCGGGCTTTTCCGGCGCGTTTTGCCTGATACATTGCCGTGTCCGCGTCGCGCATCATATCTTCGGGCGTGAGATGTTTTTCCGAACGGTGCAGAATCCCGATGCTTGCCGAACTGTAAATTTCGTTTCCGCTTAAATCAAACGGCATCGCAAATTTCTCCTGCAAGCGTTCCGCGATTCTGACAACTTCGTTCGGTTCATATTCGCCTTCCACCAAAATAGTAAACTCATCGCCGCCAAGCCGCGCCACAATATCGTCGGGACGCAGACATTCGCGCAGTCTGCCGGCAATGCCGATTAGAAGCTGGTCGCCGATGAGATGTCCTAAACTGTCATTAACCAGTTTGAAGCGGTCAAGGTCAATAAATAAAACACTGACTTGATAATCAAAATTCGCGTTCGCTTTATTCAGTGCTTGCTCAAGCCGCGACATAAAAAATGCCCGATTCGGCAAATTAGTCAGAGCATCGTGTTTTGCTTCATATTGCAGTTGGTCTTCGGCTAATTTTTTAGCAGTAATGTCTTGAATCTGAAAAATTAAATTCGGCTGCCCGGAATTGGCGTGAATGGCGGCGGAAACGCTCAACGAAGCCCACACGGTTTGCCGGTTTTTGTGCAAATAACGCTGTTCCATCTGGCAGGTCAGAATCTTCCCCGCAAGCAATTCGTGAATTTTGACAAGCGTATCGCCCAAATCTTCGGAAAAAAGTATTGATTGAAAATCCGTTTTGAGAAATTCTTCTTCCGCGTAGCCGAGAATTTCGCAAAGCGCGTGATTTACTTTCAGCCAATCGCCCGCCGGTGAAACCAATGCAATGCCGATAGGCGCGTAGTTAAACGCGCTCCGAAAGCGTTCCTCCGATTCGCGCAGTGCTAACGACTGTTCCTGTAAAATTTCCGCGTGCTGTTCGGCTTGCTCGGCTTGCGTGGTCGCCATTTCCACGTTTTTTAAATACATCCGATACGTCAGATAGACAAAGAAAATTATCGGAAAGGTCGCAGCCACAACGCCAAAACCGACTAAATAGGTCAATTGCAGTAAAATACCCGCGCTGACCGCGCCGACAAAATAGGTGATAAACGTCCAAACATATTTGGTTTTCCAGGTTTCCCAAAGCGGCTTTTCACTTTTCAACGCGCCGTAGATTGAGGCAAAAGTCGTGTTGGCAATAAATTGTGTCAAAGCCATTACCGAAAGTGCGACAATGAAATTATCCAAATATTCGCCTTGTCCGTGAAGTTGACTTTCGGTATACAAACCCAGAACCTTTAAAACTGAAACGACAATCGTTGTCGAGAGAGCCATTGCCGCAACATTGAAAAAAACGGTAATTTTTTTGTTGCAGAAACGCCACGACGAAAAAAATGCCTCAACCGCCGCCAGGACAATCGCGGTTTCGCCGCCGTATATCAGCAGTGCGAGAAAGATAAACGTATCGGAAACGGCAATATGTGTTTTGATTTTGGGAATCTGAAGCGTGATGCGTGAACCTAAACCAATAGTAAAGCCGAAAAGAATGAGAAATTTGAAGTCGAGTTTTTCAAAAGATAAATTAAATAAGGCTGTTACCAAACACACAAAACCTATCGTGAGAATGACCAACATATAATTTTTGGTTCTTGATTGCGTGTTCATAGATGGAGAATTGCAAAGGCAAAAGTATTGCAAAGGCAAAAGGCAAAAGTAAAAAGGCAGAACTAAATGGTGAAAGGCGAGAAGTAAGAATGAAAATTTACACTTTTTACTTTCTTTACTTTTGCCTTTTTACTTTTGCCTTTGAAAACTTTTTTTGGGAAAGCATAACAAAAAGGAAAAGGAAGACTTATCAAAGTCCTCCTTTATTATGCCTTATCAAAAAACAGTTTGTCTATCATTTTTTTATCAAACAAAAATCGTCGTGCAGCAATCCGTATTTTTATAACCCGCTTTTTCAAAACTGCGATGAGCGTTGGTAAATTCGACATTACTCAACAGGCAAATATGTTGTTTGCGATTTAACAAGTGAACACTCAATTTCGCCAGGCAACTTGCGCCGATGCCTTTGCCGCGCATTTCGGGCGCAACGTAAATTCCTTCCAGATAATAAACATCCGAAGTTTCGGCAACGATGTCGGCTTTGAAAAGAAGTTTCCCGTTTTCAAAAACCACGAAGGTGCGTTCCTTCTCAATTCTTCTCAGGGTTCGCTTGAGAAAACCTTCGCGGTCTTTGATTAACGGGTCAACGCCGCTTTCGATAAAAGCGACTTCGGCGTGTGCTTCGGCAATTTGTTCAAGTTCATCTGCTTTGGCAAGGCGAACATTCCATTTGCATTCCTGCACGAGAAAAGGAAAGTTGAGTTCAAAGAGCAATTCGGTAACGGTCAGCCGCGGTTGACGATTATCGCCTGTAAAATGTTTCCAAAAGGTTTCAATCGTTTTACCGTCTGCCATCATAATATGAATCGGCGTTTCGGATTGGCGGGCGATAATTGCGAAAGCGTGAAGCGAATCGGTCGAGCGCGATTCAATTAAAGTCGTATGTCCGATAAGCGCGACACCTTCGAGCATTCCGTCCGTGCCGCGATAACCGTAAAATTTGCCGCGATTATCTGCGCTTTCCAATCCGTTGTCCCGGACAAAACTCGTCATTATAACCGTATTAACCGGACGAATTTTTAAAAAATCCAACACTTCCTGTTCGTTTTCGTTTGTCAATCGGTGCAGGCGGTTTAAGTCCGGCACTAATCCGACAAAGGGATTTTGGTTGTGGGAGACATCCCGGTTGTAGTTTAGTGTTTTTGCAGACTGGTATCTCATATCACACGACTCCTTAAAATTTATTCAGGAAACAGACAAATCGAATTTCTATCTCATATAAGCGGTATTATCGCCCGTCATAAGTATATTGTTCGTGTTTGCCGTTGTGCCGTCGCTGATTAAAACGCCGTCGCTGATTAAAACGCCGTCGCTGATTAAAACGCCGTCGCCGAAAAGTTGACCGTCGCTGATTAAAACGCCGTCGCTGATTAAAACACCCGACGCGCAGAAGACAGTTCCGCCGCCCATCGCCGTCCCGTTGCTTTTCAAAACATTTTGATAAATTGAAAGACCGCTGGTGTAATACCAGGTCAATTCGAGAGTTTGATTATCGGTTGAACTATATGCTATTCCGTTTTCCAACCATGAGTAGTTGTCATAGACGTGCTGATAATTGGAAACCAGTTTTGTGCCTTTGATATAAGCGTGGCTCGACAACATACCTTGCGCCCAGGTAATCGTTGTGCCGCCGACGCTGCTTGAAGCGGTCGGGAAGGTTTGTCCCGTCGCAGTCATTGACGTATTCAATGCCAATCCACTTAGATTAACGTCCTGACGAATATAGTTGGCGAGTTTAACCGCGCCGTCCACATTTAATTCGCCCGCGCCTTGTTCGAGCATATTATAGCCGTTCAAAGGTTGCGCCGAATATTCGAGAATCATTTTCGCCATCGTCGGTGTGAGCTTCGGGTTGGCTTCAAAAAGCAGAGCCGCCGCGCCCGAAACCGCCGGTGTTGACATAGAAGTTCCCGACAAATACATCATATCGTTGGTATCGCCCGTGATGTTCAGAGTCGTGTTGGTCAAAGTCGGATAATTCGTAACCAAATAGCTGGCGGCTTTGGCTTTTGCCGAAACTATTTTATTGCCCGGTGCAACAATGTCGGGTTTGATAACATTGTCATAATGTCTTCCTGTCGCGTCGGTAAAATAACTGCGCGTCGGTCCGTGCGAACTGTAAGAAGCCAGCGTGTCGTCGCCGCGCCCGTCCGTTCCCAAAGAATTGCTTGCGCCGACGGTTAAAACCGACGGGTCAATGCCGGGCGAATGGACTTGTCCATAAACTTTTTGCCCTTGCGAATTTTTACCGTTATTTCCGGCAGCGGCAACGACCAGGATTCCATAATAATTAAGCAGTTCTACTTTTGAGCAAATCGGGTCGTTATAGTAGGAATCAATTGCCGGTGTGCCGAGACTGATATTGACGACTTTGATATTGTAAGTCGCGTAATTTTGTTCAATCCAAGTTAAAGCATTCAAAAGAGCCGAAGTCGTGCCTTTGCCTTGTCCGTTCAAAACTTTCAGATTGATAAGATTTGCCTTGTAAGCCACGCCGCGATACGCGCCCGTATCTCGTGAATTCTGACCGGCAGCAATCGCGGCAACGTGCGTTCCGTGTCCGTAATCGTCATCGGTTGAAGTAACTCCGGCGACAAAACTTTGGCTATACACAATGCGGCTGCCGGTTGAACCGTCTGTCGTAAAGGCTTTATGATTGGGAAGAATGCCCGAATCAACAATAGCGATTCCCACGCCTGAACCGTCGAGCGTGTAAGACGCACGACCGTTAAGCGCGGCTTGACTGCGGATGTTGTTTGCGCCGCTGGTGGTTTCAATATGTCCGGTGGTTTGGATTTCGCGGTCGGGCGACATATAGTTGACCAATCCGCTGTTTGAAAGCTGATTGACGGCATTGAGCGACATTTTTACAACCAACATATCGCTGTCGCCGATCCTTTCATTCAAACGAACTTTATTTTCCGCCATTAAACCGCTAAGAGCAGGATTGTCGGCGTTTTTGGCTTGAATAATAACTTCGACTTTCTTGTTTCCGGTCGGGTCTTGCGCCATCATTTCGCGCAAATCCGGCGAAACATTATCGCCGCGAAAACGCTTTTCCTGTAATTTGCGAAGAGTTTCTTTATCGGTTGAATTGCCTTCAGCAGAGCCGATTGTCAACGGATTAAACAACGCCGCGACTTCCGCCGATTCGTTGATTTTTTCGTTATACGCAACTTTTGAACTGCCGCCGATAATGCGAACTTTTCCTTGTAGCAGCGCGTTTGTCAAAGCGTTATTTATTTGCGAGTTTCCGACAAAATTGGTTAATTCATCAACAAATAAAATAACTTCGCCGTTTGCGACGGCAAGTTCGTTAAATATACTTTCGATAATTTGCGAGGCTTCCGCGCTATTTTTTGTATTGGAAAAAAGCGAAGCGGTTTCGAGTTTGAGCAAACGCTTGCCGCGCAAGTTTGCCGGAACATTGCCTTTTACAATTCTCGCAGCGAGTTGTTCGACGACTAGCTCCTGGTTTTCGCCTTTTTCATCCAAAATAACGGGCTGCCGCAAGCCGCCGTTTGTCAACATTTTTATAAGCCGGTTTGTTTCGTTATCAAAATTTGCAATCCCGCGCAATTCACCGTTACGGGCAAGTTCGGTTAAATCGGTCGTGAACTTCGCAAGCGCGGTAGTTTGCACCGTATTTTGATTTGTGGTGTTGGCAAATATGCTGACTGCAAAGATATTCGTAAAAATAAACGAATATAACAAAATAAAACTAAGCGTTTTGGTTAAGAAGGAATGTTTTTGTTTGTCGGATTTCATAATTGTTGCACTGGTTAGACCGGAAAAGTCTTTTTTGGAAAATTCAAGCAATATATCAATTGCCGATTCTACTTTTGCAACGCTTATGCCAAATAACTAAATGAATAAATAGTTAGACTTGTGGGATTTAAGAGATGATTTAATGATAGGTAATCAATCAGGATGAAAGAATGATTCATTCAATTTGACCGAAAATTGAGAAAGAAAAAGTGAAAGCCTGAAAGACTTTCCCTTAAATTTGGATTGTTTAGAAAATTAAACGCCGAGAATATCAACGAGTTCCTGCACAGAAGCGGCACTTTTTTGCAAAGCGGCGCGTTCTTCGTTGGTCAGAGAAATTTCAATGATTTGTTCAACTCCGTTCTTGCCGAGTTTGCAGGGAACGCCGACGAACAGATTATTGATGCCGTATTCGCCTTCGAGATAAACCGCGCACGGGAGAATTTTCTTTTTATCCTTCAAAATCGCTTCCGCCATTTCGACTGCGCCAAGCGACGGCGCGTAATAAGCCGAGCCGGTTTTGAGCAGTCCGACGATTTCCGCGCCGCCGTTTGCCGTGCGCTTGATAATTTCGTCAATTTGTTCTTTGGGAAGAAGTTCGGTTATGGGAATTCCGGCGCAGGTTGAATAACGCGGCAGCGGAACCATTGTATCGCCGTGTCCGCCAAGCACAAAAGCCGTTACATTTTCCACCGAAACACTTAACGCTTCCGCCAAAAAGCAGCGCATCCGCGCCGAATCCAAAACGCCCGCCATTCCCATTACGCGGTTTTTCGGAAAACCCGAACGCTTAAAAGCGACTTGCGCCATTGCGTCCAAAGGATTGGAAACGATGATAAGAAACGCATCGGGCGAATGTTTGACAACTTCTTCGGTTACTTTTCCGACAATATCCGAATTGGTTTTCAGCAAATCATCGCGGCTCATTCCGGGCTTTCGGGGAAGTCCGGCGGTGATAATTACGACGTCCGAATCCTTTGTTTCCTGATATGAATTTGCGCCGACGAGTTTCACATCGAAACCGTCAATCGGCGCGGCTTGCGCCAAATCCAAAGATTTTCCCTGCGGAGTTCCTTCGACAATATCAACTAAAACAACATCCGCCAACTCTTTTGCGGCAATCCAATGCGCGGCGGTCGCACCGACATTTCCCGCGCCGACGACCGTAATTTTATTTCGTCCAACCATTTTTATTCCTCTCTTTAATTAAGTATGTTTGATAAAAGAGTTTATTTTGGCATAGTTGACGGCAAACGGCAAAAGAGCCAAAATTCTTTTGAGGAAAAATTATGACCGCTTTACCAAAACACAAATACAGTTTGCAGGAATACTTTGAGATTGAACGAAACTCGGAAGAAAAATTCGAGTATTGGGACGGAAACGTATGGTCAATGGCTGGCGCAAGTCCGGCGCACGAGAGAGTTGTTTCAAATATGATTTTTCATTTGCGAACAATTCTCAAGCGTGATTGTTCCGTTTTCGGCTCAAACTTAAAAGTAAAAGTTCCGGTTTATCCGCCGTATCGTTATCTTGATTTGTCGGTTTATTGCGGCAAAGGAATTTATGAAACGATGGACGGTTTGGAAGTTTTGACCAATCCGCAAATGCTTATCGAAGTTCTTTCGCCTTCGACCGTAGCGTTTGACCGCGGCGATAAATTCAGTTATTACAAATCAATTCCCAGCTTTACCGAGTATCTATTGATTGCCGCAAATCGTCCGTATATCACGCAATTTATCAAACAAAACGAACACGAATGGATTCAACGCGAAGCAAATGGTTTAGATGGCAAAATGATTTTACCGACTTTTGATGTTGAAATTTTACTTTCGGAGGTTTATCTGGACGTAGAATTTCCGCCCGAAGAAAGAAATTTATTTAGTGTCAGAAATTAAAAAACGGTAAATCACTCTAAATTAATCCAAGATGCTAATTAATTTTTACCGCAGAGGACGCGGAGGACGCAGAGTTTATTTGAAAAGTTTGCCTGATTTTCAATAAAATTATGGTTAAAAATTAAATTGAAGAGTAAAATCAGCCGATTACCTTTTGTTTCTTCTATCTGCGTCCTCCGCGTCCTCTGCGGTTTATTCTCTTAATTTTAATGTCGCAAACGACGTGAATAATTTCTTCGAGATTGTTTGTTTTGAATTGATAAGGACGTTGCGCGGTCAGCAGTTCGTAAAGCACGATTCCCAAACTGTAAATATCCGAGGCGGTTGTAATCGGTTGTCCCCGTAGTTGTTCGGGACTCGCATAAGCCGGTGTCATGCCGGGAAAAGCGGTTTCGGTTTGCGCCGAATCCGCTTCTGAATAATTTGTATCGAGGATTTTCGCCAAACCAAAATCAAGTAATTTCGGAACACCGTTTTTGGTTATGAGAATATTCGACGGTTTGATGTCGCGGTGAACAATCAAATTTTTATGGGCAAAACCGACTGCCGCGCAAATTTGCAGAAATAGTTGCAGACGCTCGGTTATGGAAAGATTTTCGCGTCCGGCAAACTCCAAAACCGACTCGCCTTCGACGTATTCCATCACAAAAAACGGCAATCCGTCCCGGGTCACGCCGCCGTCGAGCAGACGCGCAATCAAAGGATGGTTTAACGATGCCAGAATTTCACGCTCGCGTTTGAAATAACGAATAACTTCCGCGTCAGGCAAAATTTGACGCAAAACTTTAAGCGCAACTTGCTGATAAAATTCGCCGTCGGCGCGTTCCGCCAGAAAAACCACGCCCATTCCGCCGCGCCCGATTTCCCTCACGATTTTATAGTTGCCGAGCGGTTAAAACCAAATATTGACATTTCAATCGGTTAAAATGCTTATTTCCGGGTTTGATTTTCCTAATTCATATATTTACTGTATTGACAAAATCGGTTGGCACGAAAAATGTAACGCCGCCGTCCCGGCGGCGTTACCAACATTCCGCGCTAACCGATTTTGTCAATACACTTAGCCTTTAGTATTCTGCGCTGTATAAGCCTTCTCTTCTTCCATTAACGGAGTGGAATCGTCGTCGTTAGCGGTGTAATAATTGTAGGTGTAGCCATAACCGTAATAACCGTATTCGACCGAATCAGACTTAATACCGTTTAGCACGACACCATAAATTCTCGCGCCGATTGTACTCAGACGCTGCTTAAAGCGGCGCATCAGATGAATTGAACTCTTACCTGCCAGGGCGACCAAAATAACGCCGTCAACCACCGTCGAAAGAATAGCCGCGTCGGTAAAGGAAATTGCCGGCGGCGAGTCAATAATAATGTGCTTGAAATTACCTTTTAAGAACTGTAAAAGGTTTTTCATCTCGTTTGAACTGAGCAGTTCCGCCGGATTCGGCGGAAGCGGTCCGCTGGTGATGACTTTCAGTTTCGGCAATCCCTGATATGTTTTCAGCAAATTAGCCGGATTTCTCTCACCTGAAAGATAATTCGTCAGACCGCTGACATTATCCAAACCGAAATGGCTGTGAAGACGCGGGCGGCGCAAATCGCAATCAATAATAACGACATCCGCGCCGGATTGAGCGAGCGTAATCGCCGCATTGATAGCGGTCGTCGTTTTACCTTCAGCCGGCTGCGAAGAGGTTACGAGAATCGTTTGCGGCGGCTTTCCGGCGGATGAAAACAGCAGAGAAGTCCGCAAATGCCGGTAGGCTTCCGCCATTGCCGAACGATTATCTTCAAGAGCAACCAGAGCAAGCGAATTTCCATTGCCGCCGTTTTTAGCCGACATCCGACCGAGCTTTCGTTTGTCCATCGTATTTTGATGCGGAATTAAAGCCAGCGTCGGCAAGCCGAGATGTCTGCCGATGTCGTCGGAAGACTTGACCGAATCATCAAGGTAATCGAGTAAAAATGCCAAACCGATACCTGCTGCCAATGACATCAACAACGCCACAAGGATATTACGATTTCTGTTTGGTCCGACCGGTAATGTCGGTGTTTGCGCTTTGGTGGAAATTTTTATATTGTCCGGGCGCGAACTGGCAATTGCCAATTCCTGTTCTTTTTGTCTTTGCGTATAAGTGTCAAGCAGTTGGCGTTGAGTTTCAATTTCCCGCGTTAATGTCGTCAGACGAGTTTCGGTTTGTCCTTTTTGATTAGCCGACGAAACTTCGGCATTGAAAGCATTTTGAAGTTGTGCCTCACGATTTTGAGCCGCCGCTAATTGCGCTCTCATTCCCGTCAAAACTTCTTTCGCAACCTCGCCTTTAACTTTTGTTTCTTCCTGCTCGATGCCTTGTAAGTTTTCTTTTTCCGTTTTAGCAAGGTCATTCTCACGTTTTTTGATTTCTTCAGTAACTTGTTTGACTTCAAAGTATTCTTCCTGATAACGCGCCAGAAGCTGGCTTTTCTTAGCAGTTAAATCTTGAATTTGTTTATTTAGTTCTTGCTTGCGGTCGTTCAGTTTTTCCTTTCTGGCGGCTAGTTTTTCACGAACATTTAGAATAGCCGGATTATTACCGAGCGTTGCAAAGATTTGCCCTTTTGAATTTGCATCTACGGCGGCGGCATAAGCCTCTTCGATTTTTCTTCGTTCATCCTTTGCCGCCAGAAGTTGACCGCTGAGGGTTTGCAGCGTCATAGAATTTACTTTCTGACCTTCTTCGCCCGTCATCGCCAGTCCGCCTTTTGCTTGCAAAGTAAGCAGTGATTGTTGCTGCGATTCGATAGTGGTCTTTAATTCGTCAATTGACTTGCTCAAATCCTCGTATGCCTTTTTTGCGCCCTGCGTTTCGCGGTCAATATCTTGTTCAATAAAAACTTCCACTACCTTATCGGCAACCCGCGCCGCCAACTCGCGCTCGGTGCTGGTTACGGAAACATAGACGAGATTTGTACGTTGTTGCGGTTCGACTTTCAAACCACCCAGAAAAATATCGGCGTATGTTTCGGCTCTTTCTCTTTCTTCAGGCGTTAAAGAGGACTGCTCCGTATTGCTTGCTTCGCCGTCGGTTACGGTCAAAACCGGCAGGGAACTTTTGTTTGAATCTTCCTTTCCACCTGAAAACATCGAGCGAAAAGTTGCAATCAGACCTTTATCCTGTCCGCCGAAAAGATTCGGTTCGCGCTGCAAACCCAAACTGATAACTACATCCTTCATTAAATCAGGACTTCGAAGCAGCAGCAATTGCGTGTTGGTGTAATTTAAATCATCACCATAATTGTTGATGATAACCGCATCCTTATTTTGAAGTTTCGGCTTGCGCGGTTCGATTATCATTTCCGTTTGCGCCGAATACATCGAAGGCTGCCGATACATATAAAATGCAACGACGGTGGTCGTTAAAATTGTCAGCGATAAAATTACCGGCAGCCGTTTATAGACGATATTAAAATACTCTCGAACCGAGCGTTTTTCACTAAATGTGTCATCGTCATAAAAAGGCGCATAAGTCGGTGGATAATCGTGATTCGCCGTTTGTAAATCGTTTTTGTTCGGTAAAGGCAACAACCTCTCATCTTTTTCCATACATCTAAGAATAAAACCCTATTTTATTAAAATTTGCTAAAAATTTGAGCAAGATAAACTTGCTTTATAACATATTAAGCGCAAAATTTCCCGCATACTTTAACAGTATTGCAAACTTTTTGCGTAATTATAAGAAATATACATTTTTTTCACCTTCAAATCAAAAATTTTGCCGTGTTAAATTATACCGCTTTTGTTTGAAAGACGCTGAAAATGATATATTTTTCTTTATACAACTTTTATTTATACTTTTATAAACTAACTGATTATGATTGGAATTTCCGAAAAACAACAAACTTTTACAACTACGCTATCAAAACACAATCTCGATTTGGGCATTGTCGGATTTACATATTCCGACCTTTATGATGCGGAGAAACTTAAAGAGTTGGCAGAAAAATTTTACGCCGAAGTCGAAGAAAAAGAACCTGTTCTGGGCGATGCCTTGAAAAAATATATTGTTTCACGCGGGTTTGGTTACGAAAAAAGAGTCGAATCAAAAATTTTGACTGATGCCGCGCCGTATCTTTCCGACTTTATTGCGCGATTGTTTGGCGCAAGCCGCGCACGCGAAGAATTGCAAAGAAGAATCACCGTGCAGAACCCGATTTGGAAATACAAATTTTTCGTCCAACGCCGCGCTATTAAGAAATTCAAGGCGGAAGATTTGGCGGATTTTAACGAGATTGAATTAACGACGGCTGTGAATGAATTAAAATTCAACGCTTTTGACGAAACTTTGATTCACGACGAAGAATTGGCAATCGCCGATATTACGGTCAAACTTTTGGAAGCCGAAGAAATTTTGACGAAAAATCTTGAACTAACCGTTTCGGCGCAAAACACGCTCAACAAAATTCACAAGGCTTACGATAAGCTAAAAGATAAAACTTTCGGCAAAGTTTTTTCGCGTTTTGTGCTGGAAAGCGACGCGGGCGGTGAACTTCTGCAAGTCGAAGCGGTTATAAAATTGCTTGAAGCGTGGTCGGCAGTTCAGTTTTTCAAAAAGAAAAAGAATTGGTATAGCTTCAAAACGCCGCGCGGACTTGATTATCAAAATCTCGTTCATTTGATTCACCCGAATCCGAAACTGCCGAATATGCTGCGCGGCGCAATCGAGGAAATGCGTCGGCGCGACGGTTTTAAGTTGACGGACGAGCGCGGCAGTTTGCGCGATTCGCTCTATGAAGTTGATTATTGTCTGATTTGCCACGAGCGCGAAAAGGATTCGTGTTCGACGGGTTTGCACGAAAAAGACGGAAGCGTAAAACGCAATTCTTTAGGAATAAAACTGGAAGGTTGTCCGTTGGACGAGAAAATTTCGGAGATGCACCTTTTGAAAAAACAAGGCGATTCGATTGCATCGCTGGCACTGGTGACGATTGACAATCCGATGTGTGCGGGAACAGGTCATCGCATCTGCAACGATTGTATGAAAGGCTGTATTTTCCAAAAACAAGAGCCGGTCAACATTCCGTTGGCGGAAACCGCGACTTTGACCGATGTTTTGAATCTGCATTACGGGTTTGAGATTTATTCGCTTTTGACGCGCTGGAATCCTTTGAATGCGAAACGTCCGTATTTATTGCCTTATAACGGCAAAAACATCTTAGTCATCGGTTTAGGACCGGCGGGTTACACATTGGCGCATTATCTCCTTAATGAAGGTTTCGGCGTTATCGGAATGGATGGTTTGAAAATCGAACCGCTTCCCGATGAATGGACAGGCGAAAACGGTGCAAGAACACCAAAGCCGATAAAATATGTTGAAGAAATCAAAGACGACCTTGACGAAAGAATTTTGTCGGGTTTCGGCGGCGTTTCCGAATACGGAATTACGGTGCGTTGGGATAAAAATTTTCTGACGATGCTGCAATTGATGCTGGCGCGGCGCAAGCGTTTTCGCGCTTACGGCGGCGTGCGTTTCGGCGGAACGCTGACGATTGAAGACGCCTGGGAATTCGGTTTTGACCATATTGCGATTGCCACCGGCGCGGGTCGTCCGACGATTGTCAAGATGAAAAACAATCTGATTCGCGGCATTCGTCAAGCGTCCGATTTTCTGATGGCTTTGCAGTTGACCGGCGCGTTCAAGTGGGACACTTTGTCAAACTTGCAAGTTCGGCTTCCGGCGGTTGTCATCGGCGGCGGTTTGACGGGAATTGATTCGGCGACGGAAATTTTCGCTTATTATCCGGTTCAGGTCGAAAAAATGCTTGAAAAATTTGAGCAAATTGTCGCAGACATTGGCGAAGAAGCGGCTTGGGAAAAATTCGACGCTGAAGAAACACAGGTTTTTAACGAATTTCTCGAACACGGCAGAGCGATTCGCGCCGAAAGAAAACGCGCCTACAAAGCAGACGAAGAACCGAATTTTGTGCCGCTCGTGCAAAGTTGGGGCGGCGTTTCGCTCGTTTATCGGAAGCGTTTGCAGGATTCGCCCGCGTATCGTCTGAATCACGAAGAAGTGCAAAAAGCACTCGAAGAAGGCATTGATTTTGTCGAATGTATGAATCCGGCGGAAGCCGTCGCGGACGAGTTCGGCGCGGTCAAAGCGTTGATTTTCGAGCGTTTGAATTACAACACCGAAACCGGAAAATTTGACCAAACGGGCGAAATGACGGAATTTCCGGCAAGAACGGTTTGCGTTGCGGCGGGAACTTCGCCGAATGTGATTTACGAAAAAGAAAAGCCGGGAACATTCAAACTCGACGAATGGAAACAGTTTTTCCAACCGTTCAAATTAGAGAAAAACGGCGACGGAAATTTTCACGCCGTCGAAGCCGCGAAAGGTGAAATCGGATTTTTCACGTCTTACGAACACGACGGAAAGTTTATTTCATATTACGGCGACAATCATCCGATTTATGCGGGAAACGTCGTCAAAGCGATGGCATCGGCGAAAAACGGTTATCCGAAAGTCGTCGAACTTTTTGCCGACGAAATAACTGGGAGCGCGGGCATCTTGCCCGCCAATGAGCGCGAAGCGCAATTCGATAAACTCGTCAAAACTTTGGACGAACAACTTCGGGCGTATGTCGTCAAAGTTGAACGCCTAACGCCGACCATTGTTGATGTCGTTGTCAAAGCACCGCTTCAAGCGCGAAAATTTGAACCGGGACAGTTTTATCGTCTGCAAAACTTTGAAACGTCCGCGCCCATGATTGACGGAACGCGGATGATGATGGAAGGTTTAGCGTTGACCGGCGCGTGGGTGGACGAAGAAAAAGGCTTGCTTTCGATGATTGTTCTCGAAATGGGAACATCGTCGCGGCTGGTTTCGCTTCTTAAAGAAGGTGAAGAAGTCGTCGTCATGGGACCGACCGGAACGCCGACGGAAATTCCCGAAAACGAAACGATTTTGTTGGCGGGCGGCGGACTCGGCAACGCAGTTTTGTTCTCGATTGCCAAAGCCTTAGGCGAAAATAATAATCACGTTATTTATTTTGCGGGCTACAAAAACGGCGCGGATTTGTTCAAGCGCGAAGAAATTGAAAACGCCACCGACAAGGTTATCTGGGCGACGGATTTCGGCGACGAGATTCAGCCGCAAAGACCGCAGGACGCGCATTTTCGCGGCAACATCGTGCAAGCGATGATTGCGTATGCCGAAGGAAAATTGGGCGAGCAAAAAGTTGATTTAAAAGACGTTGACCGCATCATCGCCATCGGTTCTGACCGCATGATGAACGGTGTCAAAGAATCGCGTCACGGCGCGTTAAAGCCGTATCTAAAAGAGCAGCACACGGCAATCGGCTCAATCAATTCGCCGATGCAATGTATGATGAAAGAAGTTTGCGCCCAATGTCTGCAACGCCACGTCAACCCGCACACGGGCGAAGAATTTTTCGTCTTTTCGTGTTTTAACCAAGACCAGAATCTCGATTTTGTGGATTTCAAAAACTTAAACGACAGACTTCGCGCCAATTCGATTCAGGAAAAATTATCGAATATGTGGCTTGATAAAATTTTCAAAAGCGATGTCATAAAAGGTGAAAACAATGGAAAAGCTGAGTGAAGAAAGATTAGAAAAAATTCGTCAATTGATTATGAATCCGCGTCCCGGAAGCAAAGTCGCCGCCGCGCAGGAATTTGGCATTGATTTGACTTTAACCTTCGGACAATTGCAAAAAACTCCGCAACAGCGAGTTGATTATCAGCAAAGTGCAATGAGAAGTTTAGAAGAATTTAGAAAGCAAGCAGAAAAATGGAGGAAGCAAAACGGTGGTCGAATTTGAACCGACGATAAAATCTTTAACCAAAGAGAAAGTAGATTTCGTTATTATCGGCGGGCTTGCCATCTCGGTTCACTCGACGGGTTACATCACTACCGACCTCGATTTTTGTTATTTAAGAACGCCGGAAAATTTGAAGAGAATTATTTCCGCGTTTGCTCCTTTCAATCCGCGTCTTCGAGGTTTTTCCGAAGAATTACCTTTTGTTTGGGATGAGAGAACTTTGCAAAATGGAATGAATTTTACGCTCAAAACGACAATCGGTGATATTGATATGCTCGGCGAAGTTGCCGGAGTCGGAAGTTTTGAAGCGGTCAAAAAAGAATCAATTTTAACGAGGCTTTACGGTTGTGATGTGCGTGTTTTGACGCTCGAAGGTTTGATAAAAGCGGTTTGATAAAAGCCAAACGCGCCGCCGGACGCACGAAAGATTTACTCGTTCTGCCTGAACTGGAAGCGTTGCAGGAAGCGTTAACAGAATCTGAATAAAGTTAGAATTCCTCAACAATTCTCGCTTTCCTGTATATAAATTTCATTCCGGCAACGCTCGCAAAAAAGATGATTTTTTCTTTCTTCGAGCGTAAATTCCGTATTCAAAGGCAATTTTTCGACCAAAAATTTCTGCTCGTCGGTCAACTCTTTCCACGTTTTCAATTTCGACGCACCGCATTGCGGACAATTTTTTTCTTGAAAGTTTTTCATAATGGTTTGCGTTTAATTCGTAAAAGTTTAATATCTATAAAAGTTTTGCAAAATTCAATCCTGAAAGTCTAAAAATTTATCAATGAAGCTAAAAAATCTTTTGTTTTTTACGTTTGTCTGCATCGCATTTTCGCAAACTGCCTTTCCACAATCGGAAGAAAAGTTCGATTTCTACACGCGCGGCGCGTATCGCGCGGAAGTTCCGCGCCCGCAAACGATTTTGCGTTACGATGTCGGTGATTTTCATACGACTTACGCGCAGATGGAAAAAGTTATCGAATCAATCGCCAAAGCCGCGCCCGACCGCGTGAAAATTTACGACATCGGCGAAACCAACGAACATCGGATGATGCACATTGTGGCGATTTCTTCGCCCGAAAATATTGCCCGGATTGACCAAATCAAAGCAAATAATGCGCGTTTGACCGATTCGCGGACGACTTCCGCGACGGAAGCAAATCAAATAACCCAAACCAATCCGGCGATTGCGTGGATGGCTTACACGATTCACGGCAACGAATCGGCTTCGTTTGAAACGATGATGCAGGTTGTTTATCAACTCGCCGCGTCAAATGAACCGCAGACGCTCGAAATTTTAAACAATACCGTAACGCTCG
>JBPCPU010000096.1:0-38631 GCA_050998795.1 Pyrinomonadaceae bacterium | reverse complement strand
TCATTTTGAAATTACGACAAACAAAGCCGGATATGAAACTAAAAAAGTTTTATTTGCTTTCGGCGCGATGCAGTATCCGCGGCATTTGGGCGTGAAAGGCGAAGACTTGCCGAAGGTTCATCATCTTTTCCGCGAAACTTATCCGTTTGTCAAAAAACACGCAATCGTCATCGGCGGCGGAAATTCGGCGGGCGAAGCGGCTTTGTTTTTGGCGCAGGAAGGCGTGTTTGCAACGCTGGCGACGTTTCGCAAGGATTGGGAAGAAACCGACCCGAAACAGGGCTGTATTAAACATTGGGTGAAAGAACCGCTCGAACAGCAGTTGGAGAAAAATTGTCTGGACGTTTTTTTCCTGGGGCGCGTCGTCGAAATCAAGGAAAAGGAAATCGTTTTGGAAACTGAGGACGGGAAAACCGAAGTTTTGCCGAACGATGTCGTGTTTGTTTTAATCGGCTCGGACGCGGACTTGACGCTTTTGACAAATCTCGGTGTAGAAATCAAAGATTCAAAATACGGCGCAGTTCCGGTTTATGATGAAGAAACTTTTGAAACGAATATTTCAGGCGTGTATGTTGTCGGGCATTTTACAGAAGCGCGGCATATTGTCGGCGCAATAGAAGTTCCGAAAAAAATTATTCCGAAAATCGCCGTGAAATTAGCGAATCAGACCGGAGCGCAGGCATCCTGCCTGCAATGAGCGCGACAGCGCGAAAACCATCGTCTAAAATAAAGTTGCGTTAATGTAACGTAAAAACGCCGGCTTCGCGGCGTTTGCAGGCAAGATGCCTGCGCTCCAATTAAAATCAATGAACATCGCACGAGCAAAAGAAATTCTCAAACGTCAGTTCGGCTATGATTCATTTCGGATGAATCAAGAGCAGGCGATTGAAACCGTTTTGCAGAAGAAAGACTGCGTGGTTTTGATGCCGACGGGCGGCGGTAAATCATTGTGTTATCAAATTCCCGCGCTGATGGCGGACGGTTTGACACTGGTCGTTTCGCCCTTAATTGCGTTGATGAAAGACCAGGTTGACGCGCTGAAAAACAACGGCGTCGAAGCCGCATTTTTGAATTCGACGCAAACAAATCGGGAACAGGTCGAAGTGTTTCAATCAATTCGCAGCGGCAAGTTGAAACTTTTATATGTCGCGCCCGAAAGACTTTTGCAAAGCGGCGACCAGTTTATTGATTTTCTAAAAAGTATCGAAATTTCGCTGTTTGCCATTGACGAAGCGCATTGTATTTCGAGTTGGGGACACGATTTCAGACCGGAATATATTCAGCTTGGAAAATTAAAACGACATTTCCCCGACATTCCGATAATTGCGCTGACGGCGACTGCCGATAAACTTGTGCGAAAGGATATTATCGAGCGTTTAAATGTGCGAAACGCTGTGCTTTTTGTTTCGAGCTTTAATCGTCCGAATATCTTTTACACGGTTGAACCGAAACGAAATTCTTACGCCCGTCTGCTTGATTATCTCGAAAAACGCCGGGATGAAAGCGGTATTATTTATTGTCTGAGCCGAAATTCGACAGATAGTTTGGCGGCGGATTTGCGCGACGAAGGTTTCGACGCGCTCTCGTATCACGCGGGTTTGGACAAGCAAACACGCGATAAACATCAGGAATTATTCTTAAAAGACGAAGTAAAAATTATTGTTGCGACAATCGCTTTCGGAATGGGAATTGATAAATCGAATGTGCGTTTTGTCGTGCATCTGGATTTGCCGAAAAATATCGAAAGTTATTATCAGGAAACCGGACGCGCCGGACGCGACGGACTTAACAGCGAAGCGTTATTATTTTTCAGTTGGGCTGATGTCATCAAATTAAAAGGTTTTGCCGAAGTCGAAGGCAATCGGGCGCAGAGTGAAATAATGCTCAAAAAGCTCCAAACGATGGGCGAATTCGGCGATTTGAAAACCTGTCGGCGTAAATTTCTACTAAACTATTTTTCCGAAGAACTCGACGAAGATTGCGGAAACTGCGACAACTGCAACACGACGTTTGAACGCTTTGACGGAACGATTATCGCGCAAAAAGCCTTGAGCGCGGTCTATCGGACAGGTCAGCGCGTCGGTTTGAGTTATTTGATTGATTTTTTGCGCGGTTCGCAATCGAAAAAAATCTGGGACAGTCATAAAAATCTCAAAACCTATGGCATTGGCGCAGATATTTCAAAGGAAAATTGGTTTGAATATTTTCGGGATTTAATCGCCCAAGGTTTTCTAAAACAAGCCGAAGGGCAATATCCGACAATTGTTTTAACGGAAAAAAGCAATGATGTTTTGCGCGGAAATGAGCCTGTTGAATTGATAAAAGTAAAAATCAAGGAAGACAAAAAAGCGTCGCTCGTTTCGGAAGTTTCGCACGAATATTTCAAGGGTTTGTTTGATGATTTAAAACGGGTGCGGACGGCTTTTGCAAAAGAAGAAAATGTGCCGCCGTATGTCGTTTTTTCCGACGCGACGCTGGTTGAATTTGCCACTTATCTGCCATTGAATAATGAAGAAATGCGGAAAATTTCCGGTGTCGGCGATTTGAAATTGGAGAAATACGGCGCGGATTTTTTGCACGAAATAAAAAGTTATTGCCGAATTAACCGACTCGAATCGCGCATATCTTTAAAATCGCCAAAGCACGAGCGCAAAATCCGCACAAAACGCGACGTCAATGGTAATGATACTTACAGCATTTCCTTAGATATGTTTAAGTCCGGGCTTTCAATCGCCGAAATTGCCGAATCGCGCGGAATGGCGGAAAGCACGATTGAAACACATCTCGTGCGGTTTATTCAAAGCGGAGAAATAATGCTTGACGACCTTGTTCTCGAATATAAAATCGAACCGATAAGAAAAGCGATTATCGAACTCAACGCCGAAAATGCCGTCGGGCGTGTCAAGGAATTTTTAGGCGAAAATTACAGTTACGGGGAAATCAGAGCAGTGATGGCGGAATTTATGCGGCGCGGAAATGCGGCGGGACTAGGAAAATTAGGAATAGACCGCGGATAACGCGGATTGGGCGGATAAAGACGGATAATTTAATTGAAGCCTGTGCGTAATTCATTTTTGCTAACTAAAACACCTCATGTCGTTTTAGAAGCGGTCTGTTCCCGCTGTCCACTCAAGTTTCTCAAACGGCGGGAACAGACCGCTTCTCAACGATTGAGTTTATTGATATTTAATTGCGCTCAGGCTTCAGTTAATTAAATAAAATCGGCGAAAATCTGCCTAATCAGCCTCATCCGCGGTCTATTTCCCCGTTTTTGAGAACTTATAACAGCCCGCGTTCCTTCACTCGCAAATAAGTTTCGAGCAGACGCGGCGCAAGATTTGAGGTATTTACGTCCAACGCCAGACCGCCAAGCGTTTCGACGACTTTTAAAGCCGCTTCACGTTGATGGATAATTTCTTCCGCCGCCGATTGGATAAAAACATCTTTTAGCTCTTTTGGAACTTCGCTGACTGTCTGATTCAAATCACGGTCGCCGATGGTGACGACTAAAGGCAAATGTCTCGGACGTAATAATTTGAGCGAATGTATCAATTCTTTGGAACTTTCCTTATCAACTAAATCTGTCAAAATCACGATAAAAGAACGCTTTTTCGAGTTTGCCGAAATAAATTGAAAGGCGCGTGAATAAGAAGGTTCAATCAGTTCGGGTTCGAGGTCGTGCAGGGCTTCCAAAACCGCGTCAATATGTCTGACACCTTTTTGCGGCGGCAAAAACTTTCTAATCTTGCGCCCGAAAACCATTAAACCGCAATTATCGCCGCCCCGCGCCGCCGCCGACATTAACGCTAAACTCGCGTGGAGTGCCGTGTCAAACTTTGTTTCGTCGTTGATTCTTCCGGTCATTAAACGTCCCGCGTCCAGAGCAATAATAATTGTCTGGTCGCGCTCGATTTGATACCGGCGCGTCGTCAGTTTGCCGCGCCTTGCCGTTGCCGTCCAGGAAATATGGCGCAGTTCGTCGCCGCGCACGTAATCGCGCATTGATTCAAATTCGCGCCCTTCACCGCGCAGAACGGCTTTGCGCTGAACCGCCAAAACGGAATGTGCGCCGAGTGCTTTGAGTTCCATCTCTTTGGCGCGGCGCATATTCGGATAAACTTTGACAACTTCCGCTTTGCCCAAATCGGTTTGACACCAAACCAAACTCAGTTTGGAAAGATAACGCGCGGCGGTTTTGCCAAATTCGTATTTACCGCGGCGCGGCGGCGTTAAACTGTAAAAAAAGTCCGCTGTTGTTTGTCCTTCGATTTTGAACTTCGCTTCGCGTGTTTCCGAAAGTTTCATTTCCGGCGGAAATTCGTCTTTTAATCGCAGATTAAATGTGTTTGGAGTGCGGTTTTCGATGTGCAGTCTGACTTCTGTTTTGTCGCCGATGGCAAAGCGTTTGGAAAATTCCCGGGTAATTGTAAATTCTTCGGGAAGTCGGCGGCTGATAAAATAATCAGACAATGCCGCCGCAATCAATAAAACATCATAAATTAAAACAAGATAACGAAGCGCGGGAAAACTCCACGACAGCGAAAGCGGCACAAAACCGATTGCCAGAAGAATGAAAAACAGGCGTGAGAAAACAAAGCGCATAATAAAATGAATTCTAAATTAAAATTGCTGTCAAAGATAGATATTAGTTCACTTTTTTACTCTTTTCAAACATCTGCAAATTATTATCCGGTTTGATAAATAATATAAATAATAACGATACAATCTGAGGTTTTTGGGAGGTGATTATGAATTTCAAACAATTTTATTTAAGTTGTTTAGCACACGCATCGTATTATCCCGGTTCGAAAAAAGAAGCGTTGATTATTGACCCGCAACGCGATGTCGAGCAGTATTTGGAAGAAGCGAAAGCCAACGGGCAAAAAATTGTGCATATCAATGGCGGAAGCCTAAGCGTGAGCGCGGGCTTTCCTCAATCCATGGTGGCTCTTGCAGCCCTCCTTGACAGCCTCGGCTTCCGCCCCTTTTGACGCACATCTCAATTTGAATCGGTATAATACAGTGCTTGATACAAGGCATTTGCAAAGCAGGTTCCTGGCATCAAGACAAAACAAAAACCAAATCCATAACCTATTTCTACAATTGCAAAAAAGAAGTCCGGGGAACAAAACTTTCCCGGACTTCTTTTTTTAAGTTAAAACTTACGATTGTGTAAGTTTGTGATTAGAAAATGCCGAAAGCGGCGAGCGGAAGGTCAGTTGCCGCAGTTCCCCATCTCTGTCCGCCAAGCGTATTGTTCATACTTCGGATAAAGTAGAACGTCTGATTGCCCGGTCGCCAAACAGCGATGTCGTGTCTGCCGTCGCCGTCATAATCTCCGCGCACATCGAAATCTCCTGCCGCTCCGCCAATCCCAAACGGTGTTGCCGTCGAAGCACCCGTCGCCGTGTTTCTGATAAACCACACAGTCGGCGTCGTCGTTTGGCGAACCGCTATCAAATCGGCTCTCCGGTCGCCCGTATAATCTGCCGGCGGTATTGAAGCATCCGTGTTGAAGTCTCCCCACGGCGTAATCAAAACAACCGCTCCGGCAATTGCGTCGCCGATAAAATAAGTGACCGCACCGCCGGCGTTTGTATTATATTGGGCAAAAACTATTTCATCTCTGCCGTCGCCGGTAAAATCCGCTCCTCTGAACAATTGGGTCGTCGTCCCGATTGCCAACGCTCCGAACGGAACCGCCCGCGAGGTGTTTGTCGCGCTTAACAACATAAAATAAGTCAGATTGTTGTTTGCCACGCGGACAACCGTATAATCGGCTTTGCCGTCGCCGTCGTAATCGCCTTCGGCGCCTGCGATGTCGCTGCTTGCCCCGAACGGAACTGCCGCATCGAGCGTGATTCCGCCGATGCCGGTCGGAAATTGAGCAACATAATAAATACCGTTGCTCGGACGACGAACGGTGACATCAACTTTAATATCGCCTCTGTAATCGTTCGGCACAATGGAATCGCCGACCAATCCGTAATCAAAGACACGAATAAAGGCTTGATTCGGAGCAGCAGCGGCGGGATTGGCGGCAATGTTCCAGCGAATCGGTGTTCCAACGGTGGCAAAAGAATTGCTGAAGGTGGTGAATTCAGTTGTGCTGTTGCCGGTAAAATCAAATAACGTCGCCTGCGCCGCCGGCGTTCCGCCTCCGGTCGTAATGTCAAGACTTGCGGCTGTAACCGTGCCGACATCATTAACACTGCCATCTCGAATAGCTAAAGTCCAGGTTCCATTAGCCTGCGCGGGAGTTAAACCGCCAAAGGTCATATTCAGACTGGTTACCGGCGGCGGATTTGTTTGTCCGTCACCACCCGCAGCAGTTGTTCGATAGCTGCCCGGAGCAACAACGCAATTCGTATCACAAGCAGTAGTTGCAACAGTCCAGATGTTTGTCCCGGTTGCAGCATCAGTAAATATGTAATTACCGCCGTAATTCGACGAATCGCCGAAAGCTCCCGCAGTTGTTACACCGATGCGGCTGACCAACACCAGCGAACGGCTGCCGCCGGGCGAAGTTAAAACCATATCGATATCGCCGACATAAGTATGAGTTAGCGTAACGCTAGCCGATACGGTTGCCACATTTGCGGTTAAACCCGATACGTTAAAAGTAATGTTAAGCGGCGCACCGTAATCCGGTGGAACATTAGGACCTCCATCAGGAATGTTCCCAACTCCCGTTCCCGGAAAAATTACCGCCGGTGCATCTAAAGCACCCGCATCAGTTGCCGCTTCAACATTAGTTGTAAATGTGTTTGTGCCAAACCAAAGAACCATTATCGCTAAACCAAGCACGGCGAAAACGGTAGACAATAAACGCAAATTTTTATATTTTTTCAAAAACATTTTCCCTCCTCCAAAAGTTAAAAAATAAGACAAATCACTTCAGTCAAAGCAATTTAAACATTGTAAATTGAGACAAAACCAGGGAGCTGAAGACAATTTGTAATTGGTTAAAATCTCACTAAAAATAACCTTTTTATCCAAAAGTGTCAATACGTTTACCGAATTTTACGCAAAACAAGAAGAATTACTAAAATTAACCCAAGTTGCCGGTTATGATTTTTCACCGCAGGGCGCAGAGTTTTCGCAAAGAACACGCAGAGAAATGACAAAATCTCTGCGTTTCCCGGCGCGTTCTCTGCGCCTGAGGCGGTGAATTCTTTCATAATTTCTATAACCGGCAATTTGGGTCAAAATTAAGGTGAAACAAATATTTACTCTAGAGCGGTTACGGATTGAGTGTCAGGTATGAAAAAGGCAGAAGCCCGACTGTCAAGGAGGGCTAATTCAAAGACAGCCCTTGCTGACGCGCGGGCTTCCGCCCCGTATATTCAAACTTTAACCGCTCTAGTTGTTATAATTTAACTTTTTTGGCTAAACTCAAAATATGACAATGCCGCTTGTAGCAATTATCGGTCGTCCGAATGTCGGAAAATCAACGCTTTTTAATCGCTTGACGGGAAGCCGCAAATCAATCGTCGGCGATGAGCCGGGAATTACGCGGGATAGAATTTACGGAGAAGTTGACTGGAAGGCGAAAACCTTCGCGCTGGTTGATACGGGCGGAATTGTGCCGGACGACGACGCAATTATTCCAGCGAACATTTTTAAACAAGCCGGACACGCGATAGACCAATCGCAAGCGATAATCTGGGTAGTTGATGCCCGCGCCGGTATAACGCCGCTCGATGAAGAAATTTCGCTTTTTTTGCGAAACATCGGAAAACCCGTTTTTATCGCGGCAAACAAAGCCGAAACAAGAAAAGTCGAAGAAGAGGCGGGCGAGTTTTATCAATTCGGCTTTGAACTGATACCTGTTTCAGCCGAACACGGCAACAGCGTCGGTGAACTTTTGGACGAGGTTTTCGAGGTTTTAAATTTTGAGGAAGAAGTCGAGGAAGAAAAACAGGAGGAAATAAAACTTGCCATCATCGGTCGCCCGAATGTCGGAAAGTCATCTTTGCTCAATAAAATTTTGGGTGAAGAAAGAGTTATCGTTTCCCCGATTGCAGGAACGACGCGCGATGCGATTGACACTGAATTGACGGTTGACGGACAGAAATTTATATTGATTGACACGGCTGGAATCAGGCGCAAAGGCAAAACGGTCGAGATGGCGGAAAAACTTTCCGTGATTATGGCGCGAAAGGCTCTCGAACGCGCAGACGTGGCGATTATGCTGATTGACGCGGTGGAAGGCGTAACGAATCTGGACGCGAACATTGCCGGATACGCGGTTGAATCGGGCTGTTCAGTGATTTTAGCGGTCAACAAATGGGACGCGCTTGAAGAAAAAGAAACAAATACTATTTATGAGTTTGAGCGCGAATTGCGCCGAAATATGAAGTTTCTCGATTGGTCGCCGATTGTAATGATTTCGGCTTTGACCGGACAGCGAGTTGCGAAAATTTTGCCGCTGGTCGTTAAGGCAAACGAAGCGCGGAATCTGCGCGTGCCGACTTCCAAACTCAACCAATTTTTTGAAGAAAACATCTCGCAGCCAAAAGGCGGCGGCACACCCGCGCCGGTCAAAGGCGGCTTTTCGCGTCTGCACGTTCAATATATGACTCAAGCCGGATTGCGTCCGCCGATGTTTGTTATATTTACTTCGGGCGGCGGCAAAGCGGATTTACATTTTTCTTATCTGCGCTATATCGAAAATCGTCTGCGCGAAGAGTTTGAATTTTTCGCTACGCCGCTTCGTTTGAAAGAGAGGCATAAGAGTAAGAAAAAATGAAAATTTTGTATGGTTTTACGGAAACTCAAAGGTTTCTCAAACGAATTGGTTCAAGAATTTCAGATGAAGAATATGCTGAACTTCAGTTTCATTTATGCGAAAATCCAGATGAGGGTGATTTGATTCGCGGTGGCGGCGGGATTCGTAAACTTCGCTGGCGAGTTGTGGGAAAAGGGAAAAGTGGCGGCGTAAGAGTAATTTACTATTGGGCGGCAAGACGCGGAAAGATTTTGATGTTGGACATCTATCAGAAAAATGAAAAAAGCAATTTAAGTCAAACGGAAATTTTATTGCTTGGGCAAAAAGCAAAGGATTGGAAAAAATGAAAAAAGAAGATTTTGAAGGACTTTTAGAAAGTGTTGAAGAAGCGGGCGAAATTCTGCGCGGCGCAAGAAAACCGGCGCGAGAATTTTTTATCGAAGTTGATACTTCATTGCCAAAAGATGAAGGATATGCTTTGTGTATAAAATCCGATGAGCCGAAACTTCTTGTTCCGTTCAAAGTTTATCACGCAAAATTTTCTTCGCGCGGACGCATCGGAATTATTGACGAAGCAGGTGAAGCCGCCGTCTATCCGCCGGAATTTTTTATCCGAATCAAGTTACCTGATGAAGTAGAAGAAGTTTTGGCGGAATATGAAAGAGCCGCGTAAATTCAAATGGAAATACTATTACTTTTAATCAGACTATTTCTCGCTGCGATTTTCGCGCTTGCCGGAATTGGGAAACTGCTTGACCTTGAAGGTTCGGAAAAAACGGTCAAAGATTTTGGCGTGCCGAATGATTTGGCAAAATTTTTCGCCGTTGGATTGCCGGTTGCGGAAATTATTATCGCCGTTTTGCTTTTGCCAACTTCAACTGCCTGGTTTGGCGCGATTGGAGCGTTTTTATTATTGTTGGCGTTTATCGGCGGAATGCTTTGGCAATTGGCACAAGGCAATGCGCCCGATTGTCATTGTTTCGGGCAAATTCACAGTGAACCCGTTTCGGTCAAGAGTTTGCTTCGCAACGCGATTTTTGCGATACTCTCATTTTTTCTTATACTGCAAGGACAGGAAAATCAAGGTTTGAGCCTTTTGAATTCAACGGATAATTCTACGGAAGGAAATGCAATGTCGCTCATTTTAGGTTTAGCAACTGTCGGACTTCTGGCTGCCGCCGTTTATTTTTTAAAGATAATATCAGACCGGCAAACGCAAATTATGCGGCGGATTGAGATTTTGGAATTGACGACGTTGGAAGGCGGCAGCGGAGTGAAACGCGAAGACGTTTCGCAGCCCGAAGAAGGTTTGTTGATTGGAACTCCTGCTCCCGATTTTGAATTGCCCGACATAAACGGCAAACAAATATCTTTTGAACAACTTTTAGCGCAAAAAAAACCATTGTTGTTATTTTTCATCAGTCCGAATTGCAATCCGTGCGCGGCTCTTCTGCCGGAAATTGAAACGTGGCAAAATGAATTAAAAGATAAGTTGAGTTTTATCTTTATCAGTAGCGGCAAAGTAAAAGAAAATCTGGACAAATTTGCCGGAAAATTACTCAAACAAATTCTTTTGCAAAAAGACAAGGAAGTTGCGGAACTTTTCGCTGCACAATGGACACCGACGGTTTTATTGATAAATTCAGACGGCAATATTGCCAGCCGACTCGCTGTCGGAGATAAAGCGGTTCGTCAATTGGTTGAAAACATAAAAGCCGAAATTGACCATTCAAAACCATTGCTCATCGCGCCGACTAACGGCAACGGCTTGGAAAAATCGAAACTCGGAGAAACTTTACCGGAATTTTCCTTACTCGATGTTTCAAATAAAACAATTTCTTCAAAAGATTTGCGCGGCAGGAAAACGCTGATTGCTTTTTGGAGTACAACGTGCGGATATTGCCGGGAAATGCTTGAAGATTTGCGCGATTGGGACAAAACAAAAGGCGCGGATGAGCCTGATTTGCTTTTACTTTCCGAAGGCGAAGCGGAACAGCATCAAACCTTAGATTTACAATCACCGATTTTGCTCGATAAAGAACGTGAAATTTCCAATGAAATTGGAATGGAAGGAACGCCGTCGGCGATTCTGGTTAATGAAGAAGGCAAAATTATCTCGGAAACGGCGGTCGGAGCGGAGCAGATTTGGATATTATTAGGAAAAAGGAAGTAATTTTTATGCCAATAATGACAATTGACGACGCAAAGTTAAAGGATTTGATTAAAACGGCGATAGTCGAAGTTCTCGAAACGCGCCGCGATTTGATGCAGGATATTGTAGAAGAAGCAATGGAGGATTTTGCATTTTCGCGGGCGATAGAGCAAGGAATGTTGAGTAGAACTAGTTCCCGTGAAGAAGTTTTTGCTATTTTAGAGAGTAAATAATGAAAGTAGAATTTCGTAAAAGTTTTACGAAAGACCTCAAAAATGTTTCGGATGGTAGTGTTTTGAAGCGTGCTAAAGAAGTAGTTGAAGCGATTGAAACAGCAAATGCTTTAATGGAAATACCAAATATTAAAAAGCTAAAAGGCGAAAAGAAATATTTCCGTCTAAAAATTGGCGATTTCCGTCTTGGTTTTGCCTTTGCAAATGACACGATTATTTTCGTTAGATTTTTACATAGAAAAGATATTTATAAATACTTCCCTTAATGAAAAAACCTATCGAATGGAAAATTACCGCGCAGGACGGCGAAGCGCGAACGGGAATTTTGCGAACGAGGCGTTCAGTGATTGAAACGCCTGTTTTTATGCCTGTCGGAACGCAGGGAACGGTTAAAGGTATTCGCTTTGAATGGCTCGAAAACGAACTCGATGCGCGGATAATTCTCGGAAATACTTATCATTTGTGGCTGCGTCCGGGCGCGGAAATTATCCGCCAACTCGGCGGTTTGCATAAATTTTCAACCTGGAATCGTTCGCTTTTGACCGATTCAGGCGGTTTTCAGGTTTTTTCTTTGACTGATTTGCGGAAATTAACTGAAGAAGGCGTTGAGTTTCGTTCGCACGTTGACGGGACGAAAATGTTTCTCTCGCCTGAAGTTTCGATGGAAATTCAAGCGGCTTTAGGTTCGGAAATCGTGATGGTTTTTGACGAATGTGCGCCGGGCGACGCGGGAATTGACGTAACGCGGAAAAGTTTGGAGATGACGGCGCGTTGGGCTTTGCGGTCAAAAAATCAGTTTAATAAATTGCAAAACGAAAAAGCCGATACAGGGTTTTTAGAAGCTGATAATTTAAGCGGACAACAAGCGTTATTCGGAATCATTCAGGGCGCGGGACATCTTAATTTAAGACGCGAAAGTTTAGAAAAAACAGTTGAAACAGGTTTTGACGGTTATGCTGTCGGCGGTTTGAGCGTCGGCGAAGAAAAAAGCGTGATGTATGAAGTTTTGGAATTTCTCGCGCCGCAAATGCCGGAAGATGCGCCGCGTTATTTGATGGGCGTGGGAACGCCGGAAGATTTGGTCGAGGCGGTTTATCGCGGTATTGATATGTTCGATTGCGTGATGCCGACGCGCAACGGGCGCACGGGAAGCGCGTTCACATCTCGCGGAAGATTGAATATCAGAAATGCGAAATTTGTTAATGACAGTGAACCTTTGGACTGTTTATGTCCGTGTTCGGTCTGCCGCAGATACTCAAGAGCGTATCTGCGGCATCTTTATCAAACGGGCGAAATGCTGGCGGCAATTCTAATTTCACATCATAATCTGGCTTTCTTTCTTGACACGATGAAAAAGGTAAGAAATGCTATCAAACTTGGTAAATTCGGCGAATTCCGCCGTGATTTTTTGAATGGAATGAGTAATAATTAAGAATATGAACACGCAGATATTATCGCAGCCGCAAAAAATCCGAAAAGAAATCTTTATTCCGCCACTGGAAAACGGCGACCGTCTGACCCGCGAAGAATTTCATCGGCGTTACGAAGCGATGCCCGAAAATGTTAAAGCGGAATTGATTAAAGGAGTCGTTTATATGTCATCACCGGTGAGAGTGACGAAACACGGAGATCCGCACGGATTGATAATGAGTTGTTTGGGCATTTATTTTTTGTCAACGAAAGGCGTTAAGTTGTCGGATAATATAACTTATATTGTCAACGACGAATATCAGCCGCAACCGGATGCCGTTTTGCGAATTGATATAGATAGCGGCGGAAAATCCTGGACAAATGAAAATGATTATTTAGAAGGTGCGCCCGAATTGGTGGTCGAAATTGCTTCGAGCAGTGCTTCTTACGATTTGCATGACAAACTCGAAATATATGAACAAAAAGGTGTTCAGGAATATGTTGTGTGGCGGGTTTTGGATAAACAAATTGATTGGTTTGGATTAGAAAACGGGAAATATAAAAAATTCACAACCGACAAGCAGGGAATTATCGAAAGCAAAGTTTTTCCGGGTTTAAGATTAAATCCCGAAGCAATGCTCAAAGACGATTTGCAAAAGGTGTTAGCTGATTTGCAAAAAGGCTTGAAAAGCAGAAAATATCAGGATTTTGTCGAACAATTAAGCTAGGGCTATTGCAAAGTCAGGTTTTGAACGGACAGACTATCAGTAATCAGCTATTTGCTCTCGATAATGCGCGAAAAGTGAGCAGTTCGGACTTCGGAATAACTGATAGATTTGGCTTTCAAACATAACTATTGACGATGTTTCGGACTTTGCAACAGCCCTCACAATTAAGCAAATAATCAACCTCGCTTTGATAATTCGACGTTACTTTGTCATAATTACAGTTTTTCAGTCTGCATTAAAAACAATGAATATCTTCTTATTTTTTCAAGACAGTGGTGGCAGCAGTCTTATTTGGACTCTTTTGCCGTTCGTCTTTATTTTCGGGATTTTTTATTTTCTTGTGATAATGCCGCAAAAAAAACAGCAGCAGGAAATAAAAAATATGATTGCCGAATTAAAAATTAACGACGAAGTTGTAACCAACGGCGGAGTCATCGGCAGAATCAAAGAAGTCAAAGATACGAGTTTTATTATTCAAAGCGCGGAAAAATCGTTTATCGAAATCGCTAAAACAGCAGTTGTCGGCAGAAAAGCGGAAAATGAAAAATAGTTGGCAGTTGGCGGTTGGCAATCGGCAGTAAAAAACTGACCACTGACCAACGCTTCGCGCCACTGACCACTGACAAGTAACAATGAAAAATAGTAGTTTGTGGATAAGAACGGCAATCATTGTCGTTATTACTTTAATTGGAATCTATCTTGTTCTCGGACCTCGCGGTTCGGTTTCGGCTAAGGATTTTACCTGGTCGGGCATCAAGGAAAATGTCGCCCGCAACATCAATCTCGGATTGGATTTGAAGGGCGGCTCGCACCTGGTGATGCGCGTTAAGACTGAAGATTATTTAAAGAAATTAACCGAAAACAATAAAGATGCTGCTCTGAAGGCTGCTCAAGACGCTCAACTGCCTGTCGGAGATGCGTCTTTTGTTGCCGAAAACAATAATTATCAAATCACGCTTAATGTAACCGATCCTGCAAAGATACAGGAAGTTGTTGACGAGGTGAAAAAGAAGGTTGATTTTAATCCTGCCATTTGGACGGAAAGTATCAGCGGAAACACGATAACCTGGACATTGCCGTTACAGGCACAGGCGATATTGAAAGAGCAGGCAACCGAACAGGCGTTAAAGATTATTGATAGCCGCATCAATGCTTTCGGTGTCAAAGAGCCGACTTTGCAAAGACAGGGAAGGTCCGATTCAGGACAAATTATTCTTCAAATGCCGGGTGTCGAAAATCCCGAGCGTGTCAAAAAATTGGTTGGTGAAACGTCGCGGCTTGAATTGATGAAAATTGTTACTCCGAAAAATCCTTCGCCGGTGCAAACTTATCCGACGGAAGAAGCGGCAAAACAATCAATTGCCGGTGCGCCTAATCGGAGAGTTTTAGCTTATACCGACCGTGATGAAACGCCGGCTAATCCACAGAATCCGCAAGATAAGCCAAAACAATTTGTAGTTGTCGAAACGCCGGCGGTCGTTGACGGCAGCGAACTACGCGACGCGGCGGCAATTCAGGGCAGAGGCGGCGGCAACGATTATCAAATTTCGTTTTCGTTTAAGCCGGGCGGAGCGCAAAAGTTCGGTGACTGGACGGGTAAAAACATCAACAATTATATGGCGGTTGTCTTAAATGACGAAGTAAAATCAGCCGCTTATATTAAATCGCAAATTTTTGATTCCGGTGAAATTTCGGGTCGTTTTAGTAAAACTACCGCTGATGATTTAGCTTTGACATTAAAATCCGGCGCGCTTCCGGCGGAAATCGAATATCAGGAAGAACGCACGGTTGGACCGAGTTTAGGTGCTGATTCGATTAAAGCGGGAGTTGCCGCGTCAATCGGCGGTTTGGCGTTCGTCATTTTGTTTATGCTGTTTTATTATCGCGGTTCGGGCGTTAATGCCGTTATCGCTTTGGTTTTGAATATGCTTTTGACAATGGCGGCGCTCGTTGTTTTCGGTTCGACTTTAACGCTTCCGGGAATTGCCGGTCTTATCTTAGGAATCGGGATGGCGGTTGACTCAAACGTATTGATTTTTGAGCGCATCCGCGAAGAATTACGTCTGGGATTTTCAGTTCCCGAATCAATCAGCATCGGGTTTGACCGCGCTTTTGTAACGATTATTGACACGCACATTACGACTATTATTTCGTCAATAATTCTTTATTTATATGGTTCGGGTCCGATTAAAGGTTTTGCCGTTACTTTGATTCTCGGATTGCTGATTAACCTGTTCACGGCGGTTTTTGTTTCCCGCACTATCTTCAAATGGCTTTTGAGTCGAAATCCGAGAATGGAGAAACTCAGTATTTAATTTAGTGGTGAACGGTGGACGGTGAACGGTGAGTTTATTTTCGACTTACCACTTACCACTCACCACTCACCACTCACCACTAACGAAAGATGTTTAATTTATTTCAGAATATTCATATAGACTGGCTTGGAAAACGGCGGATTTTTATCGCTTTCTCCATTTTTATTATGCTGGCGGGGCTAGCTTCGTCAATCGGTCGGCAATTTACGCCCGGCGGCACGGATGCTTTTAATCTCGGTGTCGACTTCAAAGGCGGAACTGTCGTAACCGCAAAATTTAAGCAAAAACCGACGGATGATGAAATTCGCGGCGCATTAAATGCCGTCGGCATTTCCGACCCGGTTATTCAATCTTCAACCGACAAACTGGACGAAGTATTAATAAAAATTCCGCTAATTGAAAATACGGACACGGTGCAAACTCCAGCCGACGCGCCAAACAATAATCAGGAAAAAACGCTGACCGCACAGGTGCAAGCCGGACGCACGACGGTAAAAACCGCACTTGATAAAACTTTTGGAAACGAAGCCGAAGGTGAACAAACTTTAGCAGATTCGCCCGATACCGTCGTCTATAAAATTATCGGTACGGATTCGGTCGGCGCAGTTGCCGGTTCGAAACTTAGAAATCAAGCCGTCGCCGCGACCCTTTTAGGATTAGTCGGAATTTTGCTTTTCATCGCGTTTCGTTACGACTGGACTTACGCGGCTGGTGCGGTTATCGCCGTTTTTCACGACGTTTTGATGGTTCTTGCTTTCTTTTCGATATTTCAATGGGAAATAAATTTAACCGTTATTGCGGCGATTTTAACCATCATTGGTTTTTCCGTCAATGATTCAATTGTTATCTTTGATCGGGTGCGCGAGAATTTAGCTCTTAACCGCACGGATTCGCTTTTCAAAATTACAAACGATTCAATCAATCAGACGCTTTCGCGGACGGTTATTACCGCCGGATTAGTACTTCTATCCGTTTTGGCATTGGTTTTATTCGGCGGCGAGGTGCTGAGAAGTTTTTCATTGGCGTTGCTTGTCGGCGTAACTATGGGAACTTATTCAACGATAGCGATTGCCAGCCCGATTGCGATTTGGTGGCAGGATAAACTCGGCGCGGCAAAAATGAAGAAAATAGAAATGCAGAAGACTGACAGATTAGCTTCTGCTTCGCGTCGCTCCGTTACCCGACGACCAATTGCCAGATAGACGGCTTTTGAATAAACACAATAGCTTTTTACTAAATTCGTATTTCTAATTCAGTAAAAAATTGATTTCAAATAAAATTTTAGAAATTTGGTAAAATTAAGAAAACTTTTCTTGACTTTCCGTTTATAACGCTTTAGACTTCAAGACGTTGCTGGTCAATTAAATAATGCGTATCTGCTTTTTTTCCGTTTAGTGAAATAGAGACGGTTGAATCTGTAGAACTTTTGTATGCACGACCGGCAAAAGTCCGACAGACCCGCACTTATAAATTAGAAGTTTAAACGTAAAAAAGGCTAATTGATTTTCAGGTGAAATCGTCTAAATATTTTACAACGATAAAAACTTGAGATTTGATTTGCAGCATCACAAGTAATAAAAAGGTTTAGCAACCCTTGACCTACATTGGCACCGGAAAATAGGGAGGAAAATAGAATGTTAGATCAATTAATTGAATCGAGAAGTAATTCTAAGGAAAACACCAGACGAAGCGGTTTTTTATTAACTACTTTAATCGTTTTGTCCACTATCCTGATTAGCGGTTGGGTATACAGTCTGTTTGCATTGGATTATGGTCTTGGAACCGGAGATTTGGAACTTTCCAATCTGGTTGCGCCGGTCCAAATTGCTGAAGAGGAACCACCGCCGCCGCCTGAAAAACAACCGGAAAAAATTGCTAAGGCTGCGCCGGATGTGGATATTCGTAAAGAGATTATCCAGGATATGTCTGAAACACCAATCAAACCCCCGGACAAAACCAGTTCGGAAAAGCCGACAATTCCGCCGCGTGACCCGAATAAATACACTATAAAAGGTGACAGGAATTTTAACGCGGAAAATGCGCCGCCAGCATCATATAGAGGTCCGGTGGATACTAGCGGTAAAGGACTTGGAGGAGATGGAAGCGGTGCAGGACAAGGAAGCGGAACCGAATCAGCGCCGCCGCCGCCGCCGCCGCCGCCAGCACCGAAGCCAATACCAAAACCTGTCCCGAAAACTATATCGGGAGGCGTGGTGAACGGTAAGGCTAGAAATCTGGTAACACCCGCTTATCCGGCAGCGGCAAAAGCTGTCCGTGCCAGTGGCGCGGTCAATGTTCAAGTAACAATTGATGAAGCCGGAAATGTTATTTCAGCAAGTGCCGTGAGCGGTCACCCGTTATTGAAAGCGGCGGCTGTGCAAGCGGCACGAGCTTCGAAGTTCAGTCCGACGCAACTTTCAGGACAACCCGTTAAAGTTACAGGGGTAATCATCTACAACTTTACTCAATAACATAACTTGACTAATAGGGAGAAATGATTTCTCATTTCTCCCTATTAAAAAATTTGCAATAATAAATTTTGATTTCTTTGGAGGAAAAATCATGACTTTTTTAGGCAGCCTTTTAGTAACTAAATTTCCAGGCGTTTTCTTAATGTTCGCAAACGAAGCAGCACCTTCATTCGGTATATATGAAATTGCTCGAAGTTTAACGATTCCGGGTTGGATCGTTATCGCAACTCTTTTACTGATGTCGGTTTATATGATTGCGGTCGGAATTGAGCGTTATCTGACTTACAGTAAAGCCAAACAACAATCTCGTCAATATGCGCCGAAAGTGGCGCAAGCGTTAAAAAACAGCAACATTGATGAAGCTATCAATATTAGCGACAAACATAAAGATTCGCATTTGGCGATGGTTGTTTCATCAGGTTTGAAGGAATTTGCCGCCCATCAAGGAAACACGGATATTTCAGGTGAAGAGATGGAAGCCTCAAAACGTGCTTTGCAGCGTGCAATTGCGGTTAAGACCGCCGAATTGAAACGCGGTCTCGCCGGATTGGCGACCGTTGGTTCAACTGCTCCATTTGTCGGTTTGTTTGGAACGGTGGTTGGAATTATTGGCGCGTTTAATGCTTTAAGAGCAAATGAAACAGCCGGTATCGGTGCTGTCGGCGGCTCTATCGCAGAGGCGTTAGTAGCAACGGCTTTCGGTATCGCGGTGGCTGTTCCGGCGGTTTGGTTGTTTAATTATTTTACAAATAAAGTAACCAGTTTTGGTGTGGAAATGGAAAACTCGGCATCCGAATTAGTTGACTATTTTATTAAACAGCGCACAAAACAATTAAATAGTTAATTATTAACAAGGGAGAAAGTTATTATGGCAATGCAAATCGGCGGAGCTGACGAGTATAATTCGGAAATTAACGTAACTCCGATGGTTGATGTAATGCTGGTGCTGCTCATCATCTTTATGATTGTTACACCTTTGCTTCAACAAGGCGTATCCGTCAATCTTCCGCGCGATATGATTAGTCCCGAAGAAGACGCGGATATTGCAAAAGATACATCGGTAATAGTTGCAATTCCAGATAACAACAGTTTCTTTATCGGGAAAGACCAGTATCCTTTGACTGAGTTGGGAGAAAAAATTAAAAAATTGATGGAAAATAAAACTCCCGATAAGCGAATTGTTTATATTAAAAGTAGTGTTGATGTGGACTATGGAAAAGTAGTCGAAGCGATTGACACTATTCGTAAACTGGATATTGATAAAATCGGTTTGGTCGCCGATAAGAAAAAAGGCGACCAGCCGAAAACACAGTAACTTAAAAAGCTGAACCAAATCAGATTTTAGGAGTAAAAATATGGCAATGTCAGGAGGCAGTTCTTCTCAAGGAGCTACGCCAAATATCAATGTTACGCCGCTAATTGACGTTTTATTAGTGCTTTTGATTATTTTTATGGTTATTTCACCGTTGAAACCGAGTCGTTTTGAGGCAAAAGTTCCGGCTGAACCAAAACCGGAAGATCAACAGGTTAATCCAAAACCTAATCCATTGACTTTGGTGGTAGCGGTGAATAAGGGCGATATGAAATTAACCTTAAATAATGATGCTATCGGAGATGTTACAAACCCCGGTGATTTGACTAATAAACTTTCACAAATCTTTAAAGACAGGGAAAATAACGGAGTCTTTCGGGAAGGGACAAACGAAGTGGAAAAAACCGTTTTTATCAAATCGCCGCGTTCCGTAAAATACGGAGATGTTGTTAAGGTAATTGATGCGGTTAAACAAGCAGGGGCGCAGCCAATCGGATTGCAAATTGATGATTTAGCACAATAATTTTAGCTTATACGATAGCGGAAACAAAAATCAAACTTTTTGGTTTCCGCTTTTGATAAGCGGTAAATGGAGTCGAAAAATGAGTTTCTCTCGTTTAGGGATATTAGTCTTAGTTTTATTTACAGTTTTAATCGGAGCAAATTGCGCATACTATAATCGTATTATTGCGAGAAAAAGTTTGGTTGATGGAGCAAAAGCCTATAAAGATAGGAAATTCCAGGAATCCGAACAACTTTTCCGTGATGCAGTCGCTCGTGACCCTGAAGGAAAAGGGGAAGAAGGTAAGGTGGCGCAGTTATTTTTAGCCCGAACCCTGCATTCACAATATATTTCTAATCGTTCAGATACGTCGAAGGCGGAAGATGCGATTAAAGAATACAAAAAAGTATTGGTAGTAGATATAAAAGACCAGAGTTCATTTAAAGCAATCGCTAATCTTTTAGAAAATCTCGGCAGAGACGAGGAAGCGCTTCAATGGGTAACTGAACGCGCCAACAATGAACAAGTTCCAAAAGAACAACGCGCCGAAGCCTTAACCTCGCTGGCGGCAAAGAAATACGGTTGTGCTAACGAAATTAGCGATGTCGAACCGGTCAAGAAAACGGTTACTAAAGACGGAAAACAGGAATTTCAATTTAATAAACCGGAAGACCCGGAGGCTTTTGCAAAGTTAAAGCAATGCGCTGAAGAGGGAACTACTTTAATAAATAAAGCGGTTGAATTTGACCCGAACAGCGATTCCGCTTGGTCGTATAAAGCTAACTTTTTGGTTCAGCAAGTGCGGATTGCTGAAATGGAAGGCAATAATGAACTAAAAGAGAAATTAAAAGCGGAAGCCGAAACAGCCAAACAAAGATTTACCCAACTTGCGACTGAAAAGAAACGCAAGCAGGAAGAAGAAGAAGCACGCCAGAAGGCGGCAGAAGAAGCGGCTAACAAAAAGTAGATTCTTCAGTTTTAGCTTTTAAGAAAGGGTGATACTCAATTACAATTACAGTATTGGGTGTCGCCTTTTTGAGTTTGTTGAGTTCGTGGAGTTTTTAGAGTTTATTGAGATAAGATTTTACTCAACAAACTCAATAAACTCTAAAAACTTTCAGTATGATTCGGATTGAAGACGTAATCGAAAAAGTTGAGAAGAACCGCCCCGAAGCTAACATTGACTTGATTCGGCGGGCTTATCTTTTTTCCGCCTTGCATCATAAAGGACAAAAACGTGCATCGGGTGAGCCGTATCTTATTCATCCATTGGAAGTAGCAGATATTTTAGCGGAAATGCGGCTTGATGAAGTCAGCGTTTCCACCGGACTTCTGCACGATGTTGTCGAAGATACTTTGGTTGATCTCGGGACAATCAAAGAGTATTTTGGCGACGAAATAACGCGGCTGGTTGACGGTTTAACCAAAATTGCCCATATCAGCAATCTTTCCAAAGAAAAACAACAAGCCGAAAATGTCCGCAAGATGGTTTTGGCGATGATAACGGATGTCCGCGTCGTGCTGATTAAACTCGCCGACCGGCTGCATAATATGCGGACGATGCAGTTTTTGAAACCGGAAAAGCGCGCTCGCATTTCACAGGAAACACTTGATATTTACGCGCCGATTGCCCACCGTTTGGGAATGGGGAAACTTCGCGGTGAACTCGAAGATTTATCGTTTCAAAACCTTTATACCCAAGAATATAAAAGAATCTCCGAAGAAGTTGAAACCCGTCGCCCGGAACTCGAAGCTGCGCTTGAGAAAATAAAAAGCATAATTATTGAAAATTTAAGCGAAAATGAAGTGCCTTTTATTGAAGTTCAAAGCCGCGTCAAACGTCTTTTTTCGCTTTGGAAAAAGTTAAAAAAACGCAAACTGACGATTGACGAGGTTTATGATTTAATTGCAGTTCGTATTATCACGCCGAACGAGAGAAAGAATTGTTATTTGGCGTTGAGTGTTATCCACGATATTTGGACACCCGTGCCTGAACGATTTAAGGATTGGATTGCAATACCGCGTGATAATCTTTATCAATCGCTTCATACTTCGGTCATCGGCGATAACGGGCAATCATTTGAAGTGCAAATCAGAACGCAGGAAATGCACCAGATCGCCGAAGAAGGCGTTGCCGCGCATTGGAAATACAAAGAAAGCAAACTCGGCAAACGTGAAGAAGATGCCAGTCTTGACGAACTTCGCAAAACAGTCGAAAAACTTCTGCTTCCGTTGGTCGAATCAACCAGTGAAACACAGGATTCGGAAGATTTTATCGAATCGTTAAAACTCGACCTTTATCCAAAAGATGTCTACGCTTTTACGCCGATGGGCAAAGTCATTCAATTGCCGCGCGGCGCAACGCCGCTTGATTTTGCGTATGCCATACACTCGGAAGTCGGCGATACCTGCACGGGCGCAAAAATTAAAGGGCGCATCGTTCCGCTGAGAACCGAACTGCAAAACGGCGACGTGGTTGAAGTTTTGACCACGCCGAATTCAAAACCCTCGCGCGATTGGCTCAATTACGTGGTAACTTCACGCGCCCGCAACCACATTCGGCATTGGATTTCCGAGCAGCAACGCGCCGAATCTATTGATATGGGGCGCAAACTTCTGGAGAAAGAAGCCGATAAATTCCACGTTTCACCAAAAAAATTACTCAATAATGAAGAAGAGATGAAACGCATCGCCAACGAATACGGTTTAGGCAGAGCCGAAGATTTGCTGGCGTCTATCGGTTATGGAAAAACATTGCCGCGCAACGTCATAGCTAAATTTTTAGGCGCGGAAAAATTCGCCGAACTCGACCCGGAAAAGAAAAAAGAAACGCGCCTTGAAAGCGGTATGAAAGCCGTTAAAAAGTTTATCGGCTTGGGTGAAGATGCAATCATCGTGAAAGGTATTGACAACCTTTTGACGACTCGCGCCCGTTGTTGTAATCCTCTGTCCGGCGAAAATATCATCGGTTATATTTCGTTGGGAAAGGGAATTGTCATCCATAACAAAATCTGTAAAAATGTTACACAACTGATGGTCAATAAAGACCGCATTGTTGAAGTTGAATGGGCGAAAGACGAAACTAAGCACATTCAATCAGTTCGTCTTTTGGCGACGACGGAAAACAGAACCGGAATGTTGGCAGGAATTACCAATGCGATTGCTGAAATAAAAACGGGAATTCGTGATGCGCGGGCGAATGTTTCCAAAGACAATCGTGGTTTAATTGAGGTTACGATAGAAGTTTTTGATAAAAAACATCTTGATAAGGTCATCGGTTCAGTTGAACAAGTTCCCGGAGTAATTGCAGTAGAAAGAATGAATTCTTAAGAATTCAAGATTCAAAATTTAAGATTTAAGATTTAAGATTCCAGATACCGAAGAATTCAAGATTCAAGATTCAAGATTTGAGATTCCAGATACCGAATTGTGAACGCCGATTAGCCGGTCAATATGAAATTTGGAATCTGGAATTTGGAATTTAACCTTTTATCTGTTAAAATTCGCGTTTTGCTTAATTAATAAAAAGACAACAAGGCGAAGCTATTTGTGAAAGAAATTATTACAACGGAAAATGCACCGGGCGCAATCGGACCTTATTCGCAAGCCATAAAAGTAGAAAATATGGTTTTTTGTTCAGGACAAATTCCGATTGACCCGCAAACGGGTGAATTTGTTTCGGACGATGTCGCTGAACAAACCCGACAAGTTTTGAAAAATTTGAGTGCGGTTTTGGAAGCGGCAGGTGCTAATTTGAACAATGTCGTTAAAACAACCGTATTCCTGGCTGATATGAATGATTTTGCAGCAATGAACGGAATTTATGCGGAGTTTTTCAGCGAAA
The DNA here is from genome assembly GCA_050998795.1 of Pyrinomonadaceae bacterium. GTDB lineage: Bacteria > Acidobacteriota > Blastocatellia > Pyrinomonadales > Pyrinomonadaceae. Next base: position 14,933 of record JBPCPU010000096.1, on the reverse strand, counting down.
ATAAACCTGCGAGAGCAACTGTTCAAGCAGCGCGTCTGCCAAAAGATGCGCGGGTTGAAATTGATTGTATTGCTTTGGTTGAGTCCAAAGTCTAAAGTCCAATGTCCAAAGTTTAGATGGTCGAATTGACTTTGGACATTGGACTTTAGACTTTGGACTTATTTAGACTTTGGACTCAAATGAAAAATCGTGCGTTTGGCAACCAAAATTTCGAGTTGCGACTCAAAAGTAATTACGCCGCTTTGACAATTTTGCCGCCTTTAATACAACGGGTGCAAACTTTCATCCGCACATTTCCGCCCTGCGGACGCTGAGTGCGGATTGATTGCAGGTTCGGATTGAACCGACGGCGCGTTTTGTTATTCGCGTGTGAAACATTATTTCCAAATTGCGGACCTTTGCCGCAGACGTCGCATCGTTTTGCCATAATTTTAAAGCCTCCAAAAATAAAAGCGAGGTAGAATGAAAGAGTTTTGTTATAAACTCAAAAACAAGATTTATAACACATTAGAGATAAGTAAATCAAGTAATGACAGATACAGTTAATTTTCAAGGAGTAAAAGCCACAGTGCAGAAACCTAAATTTAAGATTTTTACAATTGTTTTTTTAGCAATTGCCGCGTTCACTTTGAACGCTTGTGATAAAAATACCGGAACTACAACGTTCGGCGGCGGTAATGTTGACCCGAATGAAACCGCCGCGACCGTCAACGGCAAAGCAATTAAGCGGGAAGAAGTCGAGCGTGTTATCAAACAACAGGGACAAGGGCAGGAAACCAAACTTTCTCCTTTGGAACTGGCAAAGGCGCGGCTGCAAGTTTTGGAAAGTTTAATTCAAAACGAAGTTTTGTATCAAAAAGCCGAAAAGGAAGGCGCTATTCCGTCGGACGAAGATGTAACGGTAGAATTCAATAAGCAAAAAACGGCAAGCGGCAAGTCCGCCGACCAGATTGCCAAGGAAATGGAAGCATCGGGCTTAACGGATGCAGCGGCGCGTGAAGGCATCAAAAAACAAATTGCGATTCAGAAATTAATTGACAAAGTTACGGGAAAAATTGAACCGCCGAAAGACAGCGAAATTGAGGCATTTTATAATGGAAACAAAGATGCTTTCGTTAATAAGCGCGGTGCTAAGTTGGCGGCAATCGTCATTGACCCGGCAAATAATGGAGAAGGCGATACGACGACAAACGAACAGGAAGCTGTTTTGAAGGGAAATGAAATCATTAAACAGCTTCAGCAGGGAACGGATTTCGCTTCAATCGCGCGTGAAAAAAGTGAAGACCAAAGCCGGTTGCAAAGCGGCGATCTGGGTTATATTTCAGAAGACGAAATGAAGCAAACCTTTCCCCCGCAAGTTGCTGCAACATTAATGGATGCTAAGTTTTCAGTCGGACAAATCTTACCGACACCGATGCAGGGGAAATTTTATATTTTCAAACTTCAGGAAAGAAATGACAAAGACGAAAATTTAACGCTGGAAAGTCCGGGCGTGCGCCAAAAGGTTACAGATTCGCTAATCAATGCTCGAAAAGAATTGTTAAGCGCATCATATGCAGCGATAGCAATGAATGACGCGAAAATTGAGAATTATCTGGCGAAAAAAGTAGTGGAAAATCCGAACGAATTGAGCGGTGCGCGTCCAGCAACGGCGGAAACACCGAAGGCGGAAACAAATACAAACGTAAATACCAATGCGAATATAAATTCAAACGCGGCGGCGGCAAATGCCAACGCCAACATAAAGGCGGCAAATAAACCGGCGGCAAATGCTAATACAAATGTGAAATAATCGGCGTTTTAGCTGATTTTCCGATAACGAGTAACGATGCGCGTTGCTCGTTATTTTTTGTCATAAATTTTTAATATGCTTTTCAGACTTTCCGAAATCCATAAATCTTACGGCGGCAACGAGATTTTGCACGGCGTTTCATTTCAAGTAAATCCGAGTGAGAAAATCGGACTCGTCGGGCGCAACGGCGCGGGTAAAACCACGGTTTTTCGCCTAGTCACTAAAGAAGAAGCACCGGATTCGGGCGAAATTATAACAATAAATAATCTGAAAATCGGATTGTTGGAACAGCACGTTGATTTTACCGAAAACGAAACCGTTCACACCGCCGCACTTTCCGCCTTTCAAAGACTTCACGACATAGAAGCGGAAATGCGCGTTCTGGAACATCAAATGGCGGAAAATGTTTCCGATGAAATTTTGGAAAAATACGCCGAACTGCAAACCGAATTTGAACACGAAGAAGGTTTTACATATACGGCAAAAGCCGAAGCGATTCTTTTGGGTTTAGGTTTTACGAAAGAAACCTGGCAGCTTGAAACAAGCCATCTTTCGGGCGGACAAAAAAACCGGCTCGGTTTAGCGCGTCTTCTTTTGTCAAATCCCGACGTGCTTTTGTTGGACGAACCGACTAATCATTTGGACGTTGACGCGGTTGAATGGCTGGAAAATTTTCTGCAAACTTATGATAAAACTTTTGTAATCATCAGCCACGACCGTTATTTTCTCGACCGAACCTGTCGCAAAATCGTCGAAATCGAACAGGGAAAAGCGATAACATCCAAAGGAAATTATTCGCAATTTCTGGTCGAGCGTGAAGAAAGACGCGAACAGCAACAGCGCGAATATGAAAATCAGCAATCATATATTGCCAAAAACGAGGAATTTATTCGCCGAAATCTTGCCGGACAAAAAACAAAAATGGCAAAGTCGCGGCGAACTATGTTGGAAAAACTGGAAAGAGTCGAAGCGGTTGCCGCCGACAAATCAAGCGGAAATTTTAATCTCAAAAAAATCGAACGCGCCGGTTCAAATATCCTGACGGTTGAAGATTTAGCAATCGGCTACGGCGCAAATATCTTGGCAAGCAATATAAATTTTTCGCTTCTGCGGGGCGAATGTTTGGGAATTATCGGCGGCAACGGAACGGGAAAAACGACGTTTCTCAGAACAGTTTTGGGACAAATACGCGAACTTTCGGGCAAAATTATTTGGGGAACAAAAACCGACATCGGATATTATTCGCAGGAACTTGAAGAATTAGACAAAAGAAACGAAATTATCAGCGAACTCCGCCGCGTTGCGCCATTTGCAGAAAACGGCGCGTTGCGTTCATTCTTAGCGCGGTTTTTATTCGTCGGCGAAGATGTTTTTAAACGGGTTGCCGATTTATCGGGCGGCGAAAAGGGAAGACTTGCGCTGGCAAAACTGATTTATTCGCAGAAAAATGTTTTGATTCTGGACGAACCGACCAATCATTTGGATATTCCATCGCGCGAGGCGTTGGAAGACGCTCTGGCTGAATATCAAGGCACGATTATCACCGTCAGCCACGACCGCTATTTTCTTGACCAGATTTCAACTCAGATTTTTGCTTTTGAAAATAACGGCGAAGTCGAGATTTTCGATGGAAACTATTCGGAGTTTCACAAATGGAAAGAGAGTCGAGAGTCAAGAGTCGAGAGTCGAGAGCCGGAGAAAAAAACAGAGCAGCAAACAACAAACGACGAACAACGAACAAATTTAAGCAAAAACCAACAGCAAAAAATTGAACGGCGCATTAAAGAAATGGAAAAAGAAATTCCGTCTTTAGAAGACAAACTGGCGAAATTCACTTTTCAGATGAGCCAGCCGGACGTTGCCGCCGACCACGAAAAATTACAAGAAGTTTCACGGAAATTTCAAGAAACCGAGCAAAAGATTCTAAAACTTTATGAAGAATGGGAAAGATTGATGACAAGTTAGGGCTGAGAATGTTGAAAGAAAATTATTTCATAACGGGAGCGCGGGCATCTTACCCGCAAACGTCGTCTGAAATAAATGTTTATACAAACTCGATTTTGAACTTACTTGAAATGTTTTGAACGCTGGCGCGTCCACCAGCGGGCAAGATGCCCGCGCTCCCGGTTCTTAACTTTCCAAACGATAATTCGGAGCTTCTTTCGTAATAATTACATCGTGAACGTGCGATTCGCGCAAACCTGCCGATGTGATACGGATAAATTTTGCGTTTTCCTGCATTTCCCTGATGTTTTTGCAGCCCGTATAACCCATTCCCGAACGCAAACCGCCGACAAGCTGCGTTACCATTTCCGCCAAAGTTCCTTTGTACGCGACGCGACCTTCGATGCCTTCCGGCACATACTTTGAATCTGAAACAGTGCCTTCCTGCGCGTAACGGTCGCTTGAGCCTTGTTTCATCGCGCCGATTGAACCCATACCGCGATAAGTTTTAAACGAGCGTCCCTGAAACAAAATAATTTCGCCCGGAGCTTCTTCCGTTCCGGCAAAAAGTGAACCAATCATTACCGAATCCGCGCCCGCCACAATCGCTTTGGCAACATCGCCGGAAAATTTCACGCCGCCGTCGGCGATAATCGGAACGCCCGAACCTTTTGCCGCTTTGACACATTCATCAATCGCCGTAATTTGCGGAACGCCCGCGCCGGTTACGATTCTAGTTGTGCAATTGTGAACCGCGACGCGATTGACAATGTATGTATGGTCTTCTTCGACTTCGAGATTGAACACATCTAGTTCATCTTCATAAATTTTTGTTGAGCGAATCGAAACATAATGATAATTTTCGTCGGCAAAAACGTCTTGTTTAGTTTTTATATCCGCCGGAAAATTTAGCTTTAGTTCGGGAAATTCTTCAGCGAAACGCTTGCATTGTTTTCCGCCGATACGGATTTCATATTTTGTCGCCCAATTAGTATTTGCCTGCCGATAGGTTTGTATCGAAGCTAAATAATCCAGCCGTGAAAAGATTTCGGCAATTTGATGGGCTAAATGCGGCGATGTCGTTGTATAGCCGATTCGTCGCGTGTCTTTTAAGCAACCATCACCGCGTAACGCGCCTATCAGAAGTTGGCGAAGATTTTCTTTTGATTGATTGAGCGCAAAATCGGGAATCTTTTTATTGCCGGCACCGCTTGGAATCAGCCACTCGAAAAAGCGGGCAAGCGCGTGATTATAAACCATTACCTCAAGCGCGTGGCGCGGTGTCGGGCGCAGAATCGTTCCGTCATAGCCGAAAATTTCTTTTACCAATTGCCGTGCATCTTCGGCATAAAAGGTTTCGTGAGAACCGAAGGCAAAACGTAATTGCCGATTGTTTTTCGTGCCGACGCAATAACCTTCAGCCACATAATAGCCGATAAGCCGCATCAACTTTGCGTCAAGCGCAACCAAACGGTTTATTTTTTTGGGTTGCAAGAAGCGTTGATATTTTGTTTCATCAAGATACACATTGATATTTTCGCTCAACGAATCCGCAAGTTTTCTTCTCATTGTAACAATTGTTCCGATAACTCTCGGTGTCGTTTCAAATTTGCGGGCGAGTTCGTGATAATTTTCTTCGTTAAAATTACGACTAGGTTTATTTGCCCAAATAAAACCGAAATCTTTTTGATAATGCGGCACAACATCTGCCAAATCGAAAATTATTGTTTCAACTTCATATTTTTGTTTCGGAATTGCTAAGACATCTTGCGGTTTTAATTCATCGGCGCGAACCCAACGCAGACCTTTATTGTATTTTGGTTTTGAGAAAAAATATTTTGCGCCGCATTTACTTCTGATTTTGTCGGAAACATCAAATGTAATCGCTAAAAATTCGTGATTCGGAGTTGCTTGGACTTTATCAGGACAACCTGCCGCGTTTATTTCAACTATTTCGCCTTGATATTTTCGGCGATATGTTTTTGTTACTTTTCGCACCTGTCCGAGATGCGTGATGACTTTTTCACCAAGCACGACATTACAAATTCGCTTAATGCTGTTGTCGTGCATTAAAATCATTGCGTTCTCGCTAAGACATATCGAACCCGGACCAATTCCGGTCTTAACCGCGTCAACTCCGACAGCAATCAATTCTTTCGTTGCTTCAGCGGTTGCCACATTTCCGGCAATTATTTCAACGTCGGAAAATTTTTGTTTGATTTTTTTGACGGCTTCGATGACGCGCGAACTGTGTCCGTGCGCGGTGTCAATGACGATGGCATCAACGCGGGAATCAATCAAAGCCGAAGCGCGTTCGAGAAAATCTCCGGTTGCGCCGATTGCCGCCGCGACGCGCAGTCTGCCCAATTCATCCTTAGCGGCATTCGGATATTTAATAGCTTTTTGAATATCTTTGACAGTAATTAAACCTTTCAAAAGACCTTCGTCATCAACCACGAGTAATTTTTCGATGCGGTGTTTTTGCAGTTTTACTTTTGCTTCGTTCAAAGTCGTGCCAATCGGAACGGTAACGAGCGGTTGTTTGGTCATCACTTCCGAAACGGGAACATCGAAACGGGTTTCAAAGCGCAAATCACGGTTGGTGATGATGCCGACGAGCAGATTATTTTCGTCAACCACCGGAACGCCGCTGATTTTAAAACGCTGCATCACCGTTAAAGCGTCGGAAACTGAAGCGTTATCACGAATTGTAACCGGGTCAACAATCATTCCCGACTCCGAGCGTTTAACTTTATCAACTTCTTCGGCTTGGTGTTTGATGGAAAAGTTTTTGTGAATCACGCCGATTCCGCCTTGCTGCGCGAGCGCAATGGCGAGCAACGCTTCGGTTACCGTGTCCATCGCCGAAGAACAGAGCGGGATATTAAGGCGGATATTCCGCGAAAACTGCGTTGAAACATCGGTTTCACCCGGCAAAATATCCGAGAATGCCGGAATTAATAAAACATCGTCAAAGGTTAAACCTTCTTTTATTTCTTCGATTAACATAAATTTTTGTCGGAGCGCGGGCATCTTGCCCGCAAGCGCGTCGCCGAAGCGACGTGAAAGAGTAGGCAGTAGCAAAAAGCACTAACTAATTATTCAAATAATGCCAACTGCCACTGTCTTCTGCCAACTACTTTGGTTCGCGCTCGCCGCGCTCATTGCGGGCAAGATGCCCGCGCTCCCGGTAATAAAAAAACCCGCACTTTATCTGGCGGGCGCGGTTTCGCTTTTTTTGCTTGAAATGATTTCTCTTAATTTTAGCTTACAAAAAAGCCACATAAAATTATTTATCGCGGTGCGGCATTCGGAGAAGCCGCCGGTTGTGTTTGGTTTCCAAAAGTAATTTCACCATTTTGCCAAATTTGTCCGATATTATCCTTGTTAATTTCAACTTCCATTGCTATTCGATTCGGTCTTTCAGGCGCGGACGGCAATTTTATTTGTTTGCCGTTTATGACTAATTGGGCGTTTTGCACTAAGGATTTAGCAAAACTAAGTTTCAAACTTTCTTTCGGTTCAAAATTAGCCGATTTTTCAGGCGTAATCAAAACACTCGCTTTTTTGCCGTCGCTGACTGAAGAGAGGGAAATCGGATTGCCCGAAGTCTTAAATTCTACTCGTAAATCATTCATAGACGGCGCATTTGAAGATGTCGAAGTTGCAGTTAAGGAGTTTGAGTTAGCATTTAAATTCGCTGAACTATTTGTATTGCTCGAATTTGTATTCGTGGTTTGAATAGGATTTTCCTGAATATATCTAACCAGAGCCAAAATTCCCCAGGTCATCAAGCCCAAAATAAGGACGGCAATAATAATGGTGGGAAGTTTTGAATATGAAACCCGGTCATCGGTCAAAACCTGGGGACGATATGTTTTCGGGTCGTCTGCCTGATGACCTTCCTGTTCGGCAATAAGCTGCGAATAATCCTGCAGAGCCTCTTGTTCATCAACTCCGACATATTTGGCGAAGGATTTTACAAAACCTTTATTGAAAATTCCGCCGGGCAGTGTTCGGTAATCATCATTTTCGATTGATTCGATATAAAGGCGAGAAATGCGCGTTTGTTCAGCAACTTCGCTGATAGATATATCACGCGCTTCCCGTGCTTGCCGCAGTTTTTCGCCGAGCGTTTGTGCCATTTTGTATTTATTTGAATCCCTAGCAGTCTGAAAACCGAAAATGATTGTAAAATTGAAATATATCGTTGATAAAGCGAAAATGTCAATTCTTTAGACTCTTTTATCGTAGAGTTTCACGCTTGATTATTATACAAGGCGCGTGTTACGTTTAGCCTTTATTATTTTCTTGTATTAAAATTAACAAACTAACTTAAAAGTGAGGAACGAATAATGTCTCTTGAAGCACTCGGAATGGTCGAAACAAAAGGTTTTGTCGGCGCAGTGGAAGCGGCGGACGCGATGGTCAAAGCCGCCAATGTCCAATTAATCGGCAAAGAATATATCGGCGCGGGTTACGTCACGATTTTTGTGCGCGGCGATGTCGGCGCGGTCAAAGCGGCGACGGATGCAGGCGCGGCGGCGGCGCGGCGCGTCGGTGAATTGATTAGCGTTCACGTCATTCCGCGTCCGCACGGCGAAGTCGAAAGAGTTTTGCCGAAAGGCGTTGGTTACAGCCCTGACGAAAAAGCGATTCAAGGCGGTTCACGCGGACAATTGGGCGCGGGCGAAGCCGGCAGCGAAATTTCGGCGAATGACAGAAGCAAATCGAAAAATAAATAACTCCAGATTATTTTTTCTTGCCAATTGAAATTTGGAATTTGAAATCTTAAATACGAAATGGCTGATAATAACCAAGTTTCACAACAGGAAGCGCGGGATGCGGTAGAATCCGCACATCTGGCGTTTAAGACGGTTGCGAAATTTGACCAGGCGAAAATTGACCGAATCTGTGAAGCGATGGCAAACGTCGCGCTTCGTGCGGCGGCGCGTCTCGGCGCGATGGCGAGTGAAGAAACCGGTTTTGGAAACGCGACAGACAAACAGGAGAAAAATCGTTTTGCGGCGGAAGATGTTTGGAATTATTTCCGCAGCTTAAAAACAGTCGGAGTTATAAAGGAAACTGAAAGCATTGTCGAAATTGCTTCCCCGCGCGGCGTTGTCGCGGCAATTATTCCCTCGACCAATCCGACTTCGACAGCAATTTTCAAAATCGTAATAGCCATCAAATCCCGCAATACGATAGTTCTTTCGCCGCATCCTTCCGCTGCCAAATGTATTGCCGAAACTGCGCGAGTGATGCGCGAAGTCGGTGTCAGAGAAGGTTTGCCGCCGGACGCGATTTATTGTTTGTCCAATTCGACCATCGAAGGCACGGAAACTTTGATGAAACACAAACGCACGGCGGTTATTTTGGCGACGGGCGGAATCGGTCTGGTTCGCGCCGCTTATTCTTCGGGCAAACCGGCTTTCGGTGTCGGACCCGGAAATGTTCCGGTTTTTATCGAAAAAACCGCCGACGTGAACAAAGCCGTCAGCGATATTTTAACTTCTACCTGTTTTGACAACGGAACAATTTGCGCTTCCGAACAATCGGTTGTCGTTGACGCGCCGATTGAAACGGAAGTCCGCGAACAATTTAAAGCGCAGGGCGGACATTTTTTGAATCAATCGGATGCCGAAGCGGTCGGAAAAATTTTATTGACACCGCAAAGAACTTTGAATCCGAAAATCGTCGGGAAATCCGCTGAATTTATCGCCAATCTCGCCGGAATTTCGATTCCGAACGGAACGCGCTGTCTGCTTGCCGATTGCGGCGGAGTCGGACGCGATTTCCCCTGGTCAATCGAGAAACTTTCGCCGACGCTGGCGTTTTTCGTCGCTGACGGCATCGAAGCGGGCGCGAACCGTTGTGAAGAAATTTTGCAGTTTGGCGGAATGGGACACACGGCGGGAATGCACACAAAATCGAGAGAAGCCGCAATTCGTTACGGCGAGCAAATGCCTGCCTCGCGCGTCGTTATAAATTCACCGACGACGCACGGCGCAATCGGTTTTTCGACTGATTTAGCTCCTTCGATGACGCTCGGCTGCGGTTCGTGGGGCGGAAACGTCACGTCGGACAATGTTTCGCCGATTCATCTGATGGACATCAAGCGCGTGGCTTTTGAAACGAAACCGGTAACAGTCCAAAGTCCAAAGTCTAAAGTCCAAAGTCAATTGGGAATTCAAGATTCAAGATTCAAGATTCAAACCGAAGACCAGAAACCAAAAACCGAAAACCGAAATATAAAACGCGAAGAAATTGCGGCGATGGTTGATAAATTTTTGAGTGAGAAGATCGCGGAAACTCCGAAAGTCGAAGACCAAAAACCAAAAGCCGAAGACCAAGCCAAAACAATTATTCACCAATTTGTCAGGGAAGAGCCAAAAATAAACGGCGCAAAACCGAAAGCGGCTGATTTTGTCAGTGAAGAAGATGTCAAACGCGCCATCGAAAAAGGCGAAAAAATTTATACGACAGCGAAAACAATCATTACACCGTCGGCGCGAGATTTGGGCGATGAAAAAGAAGTTTTTGCAAAAGTTTGATGAAGAATCTACCGCAATTTCAGGACAAAATTTTTGAGCAAAAAGCGGATTGGGCATTTGAACAAATTGTCAATAAATTTTTGGTTGCCGTATAGAACTAAATTTTAATAATGGCGGAAACATTAGTCGAAAATCAAGTTTGTAATGCTTGCGGAGCGGATATTCGGAAAGCCGCGCTTTTTTGCTACAACTGCGGCGGTTCGGTTGCTCCCGAAGTTATCGTTACAGAAGAAGATAAAAACGATGACGGCAAACAATTATTATATCGTGAGAGCATTACTGAAAACGGCAAAAATGTAAATCAAACGAAACTCAAGAATAAATTAGAAAGTGAATCGGCATTTGTCGGTAAAATTGCGGAGAACCGAATTCCAAAGCCGAATATTCAATCAGAATCTAATTTAGAATCCGCCGCCGCTCTGCGAAAAAAACCTAAAAATTTTCAAAGGAAAAAGGTGGAGGTTGTCTGGGAAGAACACGAAAATGCGCCGAATGTTTGGTTTATTTTGGTCGCCGTCGTCCTAACGATTTTCGTCGCCGTCGTTTTATATCTGGCTTTATACTTAAGATAAAATTTTTAGCTCGATGAACCCGAATAAAACTCATATTACCGAGCGAAGCGCAGTAGCGATTCTAATGTCGTGGATGCGTGAGGTTATTGAAAAACACAATCTCGATTTGGGTTTGCCGATTGTCGAGACTTCGGGAAAAGATAACAAATTTCCCGATATGGAAATTTACACATCGCGGCGCGGCAACGATTGTTTGTGTTTGTTTGAAGCGAAACGTCCGAATTTTGATGTTTTTGAACACGAAGAAGAACTCAAAGAACCTGCCCGACAAAAAGCGACAAAGAGAAACGCAAAATATTTTGTTCTGCTCAATTTCCGCAAACTCGTCTGGTTTGACACGGCAAAAGTCAATCAAATGCTGCCCGAAGAACAGCAGATTATTCAAACCTACACGCTTTCGGATTTAACGAATCTCGACGAACTGGAAACGACGCGCAACCGCGAACGCATCAAGAAAAATCTCGAAGAATTTCTCATCAAACTTTACAACGTCCACACCGGCAAAGAAGCCGAGCCGCAAATTCCGGTTGACGAACTTTTAATCAACAAACTGCAAGAGAAAATCAATCTTTTGACGCATTATTACAGTCAAATTATCGAAGACAAATGCGCGGAAGATACAGAATTTCTCAAGCGTTTGGCAAAGTGGTTTTTCGACCAAAGTTGGAATTTCGCGGGTGGTTTCGATGATTTCGAGAAAGCGGCGCGGCAGGCTTCTTACTTGCTCGTCAGCAAAATTCTTTTCTACGATACTCTGCAAAATAAACGCCCCGCAGACCTCGACCCGTTGGAGATTCCAAAAAGTTTGACGAAAGGCGCAAAACTTCAACAGCAGTTGCAGGGATATTTCAACGATGCTCTCAAAATTGATTACGAAGGCGTTTTCAGCGTTGATTTTGTTGATGAATTGGCGTTTCCCGACTCAAAGGAAGTCATCGAAGAAATCAAAAAATTAGTTTCGCTTCTGAGTCGCTACAATCTCGCCGAACTCGGTTTCGACATTATCGGCAGAATTTTTGAACGCTTAATTCCAAGTGAAGAACGGCATAATTTCGGGCAGTATTTTACGAGTGCTGATGTCGTGGATTTGATTTTAAAGTTCTGTCTGAAACACGAAAACGACATCACGCTTGACCCAAGCTGCGGCGCGGGGACTTTTCTCGTTCGCGCATATCAACACAAAAAGTTGATGAACAAACGCCAAACTCACGAACAGATTTTAGATACGATTTGGGGAAACGACATCGCCAAATTTCCCGCGAGTCTTTCGATTATCAACCTTGCCATCAACGATTTGTCGGTTGACCAAAATTATCCGAATATCATCAAGGAAGATTTTTTCAATATCAAAGTCGGCACGGACGGCATTGATTTGGAAGCGTGGCGCAACAGCGTCGCTTTAACTTTAAGTGGCAAAGAGCGCAATCTGATTTATCCGAAACAATTCGACGTGATTGTCGGAAATCCGCCGTATACCAGACAGGAAGAAATCGCCGAACTCGCGCCTGAAGATATTGAATACAAGGAAAATCTGATTGAAAGCGCGGTCAAAGTTGGCGGCAAGAAAATCGCCGAATTGAGCAAACGAGCCGGAATTCACGCTTTCTTTTTTGTTCACGGTTGGAAGTTTTTGCGCGAAGGCGGACGTTTCGGCTTTATCGTTTCCAACTCCTGGCTCGATACCGATTACGGGCGCGGGCTGCAGGAATTCTTCTTGAAAAATTACAAAATCGTCGCCATTATCGAATCGAAAATCGAACGCTGGTTTGCCGAAGCTGATGTCAATACGTGCATCGTGATTTTGGAAAAATGTTCAAATCAGGAAGAACGGGATAAAAATCCGGCGCGGTTTGTTTATCTGAAAAAGCCTCTGCGCTCATTTATTCCGCCGACATCCGACAAAAAGGACGAAGAAGTTAAACGCCAACACGCGATTGAAGATTTTTGCGATACGGTTTTAAATCATCGCAAAATTTACGAGAACGATGATTTTAGAATTTATCCGATTCTGCAAAGCGAGCTTCACGAAGAAGGCTTTGATGCGGAAGAAAAGAAATTTATCGGCGCGAAATGGGGCAAATATCTTCGTGCGCCGGATATTTTCTTTGAGATTTTGCGGAAGTGCAAAGACAAACTTGTTCCGCTGAAAAGTTTGGCGCGAGTTCGTTTCGGCATCAAAACAGGCGCGAACGAGTTCTTCTATTTGACGCAAGCCAATGTCAAAAAACACGAAATCGAGAAGAAGTTTTTGCAACCGATAATTTTTTCGCTGAAAGAAGTTAAAGGCTATCGGCTTGATAAAAAACTTTTGGGAAATCAAGTAATAATTTGCAATAAACCGAAAGCCAAACTTAAAGATACAAATTTACTGAAATATCTTGAACGCGGTGAGAAAAAAGGATTCAATGAGCGACCGACTTGCGCTCAAAGAGGCGAAGATTCCTGGTATGTTTTAGCCAAAGATTGGAATTACGCGCCGCTAATTTTCCCTTCAAAAGTCGGCGAAAGAATGCCTGTTTTTCTCAATGACAAGATTTTTGAAGACAAAAAACTTTACGGGATAACTCCGAAAGAAAATGTTGATGAAATGCTTTTAGCGGCAATTCTAAATTCGACATTGGCAAGAATGTTTATCGAATTTACTTGCCGACAATTGACGGGCGCACAGGCGATTGCAGATATTGATGTCGTTGTCGTTAAAAGTTTGCTTGTTCCTGATTTTGATAAAATTTCCGACGAAACAAAAGACAAATTAAAACAGGCGTTTGAAAAACTTTTGAAAACTTCCGCCGAATCGGTTTTCAAAGAAATTGCGCCAACGCCCGAAGAAGTTTCATTTAAAAAAGTAAAAGCCGACCGTTTGGAGTTGGATAAAATCGTTTTGCGCGATATTCTTGGACTGAGCGAAATTGAACATCTGGAAGTTTATCGGGCGGTGGTAGATTTGGTAAAATCGCGCCTCGAAAAAGCGAAAAGCGTTGGGAAAAAGTCGTCGAAAAATGGCGGAAGTTTGGGAAGCGCATTTTCCGAGAATTTTTACGATGATTTTCATAATGGACACGATTAAAAATGGCTGAGGAAGTTAAGGATAAACCAAAAAAACGGACTGAAGGATTCGGTGAATTTTACGCCGACAAAGTTTTGTCGCAAGGACGCGAAAATCTGGTCAAGCGCGAACTTGTCGGCTATTCGTGTTTTGGCGAACTGCGGCTGGAACAATGGATGTTTGGCTGGAAAATTCACACGAAACGCCGTGTTTTTGAAACCGACACCGAACTTGAAGCGCGATATTTAATGATTTTTCTCGAACTCGGTTGGCGTGAAATTTACGTTCCGAAGAACGCGGAATATTTAGCGGAAATTATGCCGCGTCTGGATTATTTAAAAGCGCGGCTTGATAGAATTTTGACAGAAGGTATGAAAAGAATTTTCGGACGCAAAACTCGTTGGGAAGCGCGAACCTTAACTTATCAAAAAGTTTCCAGAATTCCCGAAGACGCGCCGAAATTTGACGACGATAAATTTTCAAATTTTGATGAGGAAGCAGAAGATTACGAACAAGAGTTTGAAGAAGAAGAAACAGAGGAAGAATACGCATAATGCAAGAAGCACTCGGAATGGTTGAATGTTTTGGTTTGGTGGCGATGATTGAAGCAGCGGACACAATGGTCAAAGCCGCGAATGTCGAACTGGTCGGTTACGAAAGAATTGACGCGGGACTCGTCACGGCGATTGTGCGCGGCGAAGTCGGCGCGGTCAAGGCGGCGGTTGAGGCAGGCGCGGCGGCGGCGCGGCGAATCGGAACGGTGACGGCGGTTCACGTTATTCCGCGTCCGCACAGCGAAGTTGACGAAGGAATTTCCGTTTTAAGAACGGGCGAAACTACGCGCAAAAAAATTTCCGGTTCGGTGTCTGCTAAATAAATCTAAAACAACCCAAGTTGCTAGTTGTATTGACAAAATAGGTTGGAAAGAAAATACGAAAAGTTCGGAGTCCCGCTTTTAAGCGGAATCGCTTGCTGACCACACAATCTCCGCTTAAGAGCGGGACTCCGAACTTTTTGCAACCTAT
>JBPCPU010000095.1:0-5002 GCA_050998795.1 Pyrinomonadaceae bacterium | reverse complement strand
ATTTTGCGCGGTTTCGTCGGCTGAAAGTCGTTCGCCCAAAATTACGCGGTCTTTTTTTTCCTTTTTTACTCTTTGGCGAAAACGATTGGCAAAAAACGGCGCGAAACGGTAAATCAAAAAACCGATTAAGCCTAAAATCACAGCATAGAGAAGCATTTGCAAAATGAAGGAAAAGGATTGAAAACCGCCGCCGGAAGTTTCGGGTAAATTCGGACGCGGGAAAAAATCAGAAAACCATTGCTTGATTTTGCGAAATATTTTTTGGAAAAGACTTTCCTGTTTTACTGCGGGCTTTTGATATTCTTCACGGCGCAAAATTTCCGCCAACTTTTGTTTGTCTTCGTCTTTTGTGCGGTTTGTAGCAGAAGGCTTTTCGAGTTCTTTAAGTTTCAGTTCAATTGCGTCAAGTCTTTCGTAGATTTCGGTCAAAATCGCCTCGCGTTTGGGCGAATCTTCCGCTTCCTTTTCTAATTTATCCAATTTATCATTCAGCCACAGATTATCAGTTTCGATAGTCGCGCCCTGCCATTCGACTTTTTCGGTTTTGGGCAAAGATTTGCGAATTTCCGCCAAGTTTTCACGTTCAAATTTAAGATATTCCGCGGGCGACATATCTTCGGCATCGGGATAAAGCAATTCTATCGTTAAATCTCTTGCGTAACGAACATTTTCACTGTATTGTGCCAATGTTGCGGCAAAGTTCGACAACGGCGCAAACACAGTCAAAAGAAGACCGAGAATGATAACAACGCGGCGGATTTTATTATGATTTTGAGAAGGATTGAGCATTAAATAACAATCAAGTAAAAAGCGGTTGAAAAATCACGGATTGTTTAATCTTTTCGCTCTTGTCCGTCAGGCTTTGCTGCAAAGTTTCGACATCGTTCATTCCATATTCGGTTTGCAAAGCCTTTCTCGTTTCTTCATCAGACCTGTTTTTCAGCATACTTTCCAGGATAAACAAATCGAGGTCGCCGAAATCGGCAATGCCGAGCGCGTTCGGGATATTCAAGCCTAACACTTTAGTCTGCGAAAGGTCATAAACCCAATCCAAAACTTTATCAAGCGGGTCGGCATCGGGGAAACGTTCTTTGATGAGCGAAAAAATTTGCTCTTTGCCTTCGACGTTCATCAGCAACGCGAGAAAGAAACGCTGTTCGGGTTCGTTAACATAACTACGGCGGCTGACGATTTCTTCAACTCTCGCCTGATGCGCGAAAATCTGCGGCAGACCTTCCGCCAAAATGCCGTGCCGTTTTACGGCAATATCCAAAAGCGCATCAAATCGGTTTCGCGTCGCGTCAGGATTAAAGTAATGGCTAATCTGACCTTTCTGCAAGTAATTTCTGAGGTTTGAAAGAATTGTATAGGTTGTTTGAAAGTCCGATTTTTCCAAAAGATTAACAATGAATTTATCGGTGTCGGGATGCTCCGAACGAATAAGTGCCGTAATACTTTGCAGTTTTTTTATCGTATTCGGTTCTTCAAAAAACGGGTCAATCGCCAGAAACGGTTTGTAATAGGAGTATTGCGGCAAATGCAGAGGACTGCGATGCGTTCGCACTACAATTGTCGCCGAAGGCTGGTCGAGATGAAAAAGCCCGTGAATATATTGCCTTCCCGCCCGGATTTCCTGCACGTCGCCGACTTGCAGAAGTTCGCACAATTTCAACTTTATGTCGCCGATTTCGGTAAATGTGTTGACGGCTTCGCGGCGTTCAAATTCATACCAACTGTGAATACTCGAGCCGAGAAGAACTTGAAACGCGCCGCAGAAAGCGTGTTGGTGAATCGCGGTTGTGCCTTGCAACCAAAAATAAACGTCAATGTGAAAACGCGGGCTGTTATAGATTGTTATCGGCGGATCGCCGAAATTTCCGCGTAAATCGCGCTGTTCGGGCAGCAGAGTTTCCTCTAAAGTCCATTCGATAACTTCCCAAGCCGAAACTTTTTCGGGTAAATTCGCTTCTTTCAAGGCTTGCGCGGCAAGCGCGGGAAACAGCGTTTCGTCGTAATTTTTATCGCGCCAGAGGTTTTCAACTTCGGTGCCGAGTTTGTTAAATAATTTCATAAACTTTTAGTTAAAGTTGGGAGGCGACGGAGGCGGAACAAATGATTTTTCTTCGGGAATTTTAGCGACATGGCGCATAATCAAAGCAATTCCGATAAAACTGAGAATCAAGCAAACGATGGCAATAATTATTGATGCAGATTGAATATCTGCTTGAATTTCCATAACTGAACTTCCCGAAACCGCCATTGCAAAACCGAAAATAATTCCAATCAGCAGAGGAAGTATAATCTGTATGCCGAAACCGACGGCAAAAGTCAACAAACCCCAAATAGCCGCGTTGCGTCCGGTATCCTTCGCGGTTTTATAAACAAAATAAGTTGCAATAAATACAGCAATAAAACCTAAAATTGAAAGCATTTTTCAGAAACCCCGCATTTTTTATCTTTACTTACAGAAACATTGTTTTCATTTTATTTATCTCATAAGAGCCGATAAATATCAAAAGTTTGTCTTCGCATTATTGACTTTTTTATAAGTTCCGAAAATAACCGGGAAAATACCGAAAATAATTAATAATATCTTTGTTTCCGACCTCTTTTGCAAAATAGTTCAATTAAACCTTTTGTTTTATCGCTATAATCTGCTATATTTTGCCCAATTCATTTTAAATATCAAGCTACAGAGGAAAATTTTTATGAGTGCAAATGTTGGAACTTTCGATAACGCCGGAACGGTTGCCGAAACGGGCAAACATCCTGTCGGGCTTTACGTTCTTTTCGGGACGGAAATGTGGGAGCGTTTCAGTTTTTATTCGATGCTCGCGCTTTTTACGCTTTACTTGCGCGACCCGGCGGAAGGTTTTGGCTGGACGGCGACGCAGGCGACTTCGCTTTATGCGAACTATTTGATGTTCGTTTATGCCAGCCCGCTGATCGGCGGTTTGATTGCCGACAAAATCACCGGCTATCGCAAAGCCGTGATGATTGGCGGGTTTTTCTTTATGGCTGGTCACGGCTTGCTTTCGATTCCTGCGCTCTGGGCGGTTTATCTGGCGTTAACTTGTCTGGTCATCGGAAACGGTTTCTTTAAACCGAATGTTTCGACGATGGTCGGAAACCTTTATCCCGAAGGCAGTCATCTGAAAGACCGTGCTTACAACATTTTTTATATGGGCATCAATGTCGGGGCAATGTTCGCGCCGATTGTGATGGAAATCGTCAAGGCTTATTTTGGGTTTCACGCCGCTTTTGCGGTTGCCGCTTTCGGAATGTTGATTTCGGTCGGAATTCTCTGGTTTTTCAAAAATTCCGTCGAAGGCACGGAAAAAAGAAACCCGCTCGGTTCAGCTAACCAAGCGGCAGATGCCGCCGCGACAACGGTTGACGCGCCGCCGCACGGAATCAGCGATCAAGACGAAGGCGGGCATACCGCGGCAAACGCCGCCCGCCAAGACCGGATGAACGCCGTGCCGGATTCCAAACGAATTATGGCGTTGATTGTCATCTTCGCCATCGTCATCGTTTTTTGGATGGTCTTTCACCAAAACGGTTCGACGCTGACTTATTGGGCGGACGACAACACGGCTTGGAATGTTACCGGAACGATTTCAAACTCTATCAATCCGTTTTGGATTATTGTTCTGACATTTCCGCTCGTCTGGTTTTGGGGATTTCTCGACAAACGCGGACTTGAACCTGCCACGCCGACGAAAATGGCGATTGGAATGATGCTGACCGGACTTTCGTTTTTCGTGCTTTACGGCGCGGCGAAAATCGGTGAAAACCAGCCGGTTACGCCGCAGCAATACACGGCGGGTTCGTTCCGAATCAACGAAAGAGTTGCGGGTAACTTAAAAGCCGACGGTGTGCCGGAAGATGTTTTGCAAAAATTACTGACCAGCAGAGAGCCGCTTCCTGAAACTGCGCCGAGTGAATCGGGATTGTGGAACTCAATAGTAAGTTGGTTTGCAGGCAAGCCTGAAGGTAAATACATAATCAATGACGTAAAATTTTCCGCCAAAGAAGACGAATCTACGAAGATAAAAATTTCGGGCGAACAGAATTATATAGATACGATAAATAAAGTTGCGCCCGGAGCCGGGACGCAGTATCGGGATAAGTTTTTGCAGCGCAGTTACCTGTTTCAAGTGTCTGCGTTTTGGCTGCTGTTGGCTTACGCGATTATATCCTTGGGTGAATTGATGTTGTCGCCGATGGGCTTGTCATTAGTTTCAAAAGTCGCGCCGATTCGGATGCGCGGGTTGCTGATGGGCGGCTGGTTTGTGGCGACGGCAATCGGCAATAAACTGACGATGATTGGAATTTACTGGAGTATCTGGTATCAATCGAATTTCTTTATCATCTTGGGTTTGATGGCTCTGGTGATGTCGATTGTGCTGTTTCTACTGCTTAAACCATTGAAAAGAGCAATGCCGGGCGTTTAGCTAAATTTACAATTACCTTAAGGTTGCGGTTTCTGATTATGGAAGCCGCAACCTTTTTTAATTTAAGATTCAAAGTTAATTTTTTTACTGGAAGAAATTTATGGACTAAACCGCAATCAATTCGCTTTCAGACATTACCTCTTTGTCCTGAAAAGCTAAAACAATATCTTGACGCGCAACACCTGCCTTAATCAAATCTTGAGCAACGCCGTATTCGATGCCGTCTTGCTCAATCCAAACTTTTCCGTCTTTCAAACACAAATGAAAAACTATGTAATGCTTTTTATCTTGAGAATCAAAATCAATCAAAAAATAATTGGTTTGCGAAAAATCACTGACGGCGGTTGATTTAACATAATCCATCGGCGAGGACATCTGCGCGTGTGCTTCAGTTACGTTTCTCAGCATCTGGCGATATTTTTTCACTGGTCTCAGAACGCTAGTCGAAGCTATGCACTTTCAGTGCAAGACTTTAGTTGCTACACACTTCTAAAAGTGTTAGAAGTGAAATAATGAATGAACAAAGACGAGGGAGTCATACAGTT
>JBPCPU010000036.1:0-14232 GCA_050998795.1 Pyrinomonadaceae bacterium | reverse complement strand
ATACCTATTTGAAACGTAAGGGACAATGGCAAGTAGTCGCATCACAATTCACGCGGGTAAAGCAGTCGCCGTAATCGCGGGCGGCGGCTAACAAATCATTGGACGTGAGGGCGAAACAGCGACTTTCTTATCACGGTGTCTTTTTACCCTTAACTTGCGCGTGGCGGTTTAGCCCCACGTCAATTCAATCGTTCAACAGCTGTCAGTTGAATTAATTTAACGGAAGTCCTTTGAATTTATTTAAGGGACAATCAAGTTATGGTAAAAAGCTAGAAAAAACAAATGTTTCCTTGCGAAAAGCGGAAACTCATTGTATCAATTAACAGAAAAAGACGGAAAAGTTTCCGTATAATTCAAAGTTTGGTCAGACAGCCGATGCAACTTTACGCGCCCGACGGGTCGCCAACACCTTGACATATATGTTACGCCCTCAGAGCTTCCGCTCAACCGGCGTTGGAGACGGAAAGCTCACGAGCGTAACCGTCCTTCGCGGTTGTCGCCCTCGTCTTTCGCTCGTGGCATCGTCTCTCTGCCAAACATTTCGCTATCTGCGGAACGCGAAGCGCGTCCGCTCAACTCTGACGTTATGCCGCTTCGCCATGTGATGTAATATGATAAGTTGAAACTGTCTTAGAATTCCATAATGATTTGAGGAGATACAGTATGAAAAATTCTTTGTTGGTTGTGCTTCTTGCCTTGATACTGTTATTAGGCTTCGAGCAGTTTTCCCAGACACAGACGAAGCCGGAAACACCTCTATCAGGGCAAGATAAAAAGCCACAGATTATCGCCCGCCAAAACAATCAAACGAAAACTTTTGCTTATGATGCGGGCGAAGCGAGATTCATGGCTTCAAGCGAAGAAACGAACGGGGCTTGGGCAACTGTTGAATTAGCGGAGAAGCCCGGATACAAAACGAGCATCCACCGACACAATGGTATGGACGAAGCGTATTATGTGCTGGAAGGAGTCTTAACTGCCAAAGTCGCCGACAAAACGTATGAACTTCCTGCCGGTTCGTACCTTGTCATTCCGCGAGGGACACCTCATGCTCAAGGAAATTTCGGTAAAGTTCCGGTCAAAGTTTTACTGACAGTTACTCCGGGTGGATTTGAAGGGTTCTTCAAAGACAGAATCGAGCTTTTGAAGGTGATGTCTCCCAACAATTCTGAATTTGGGAAGAAAATGGATGAAATTGTCGGGAGATACGACCTAGAAGTTTTGAGTCGTTGGGAAATTAAGAAATAAAATAGATATCTCCTTTCAATCAAGGGCGGCATAACAAGTCATTGGACGTGAGGGCGAAACAGCGACTTTCTTAAAACGGTCTTTGGTTAATTCAGAGTTGCGTGAATTCGGTTTCGCCCCACGTCAACTCCGTCGTTAGACACCTATTTTGAAAGGGAGAGTCAGTTCGTGATTAAAGTTACATATTTAGTTTTGCTAATCTTTTTAACAGCCGCGTCCAGCGCGTTTGCTCAAAATAACCGGAGAACTATCTTCCAAACACGCCTTGAGCCGCTCATTGAAAAAGA
This sequence comes from Pyrinomonadaceae bacterium, assembly GCA_050998795.1. Taxonomy (GTDB): domain Bacteria; phylum Acidobacteriota; class Blastocatellia; order Pyrinomonadales; family Pyrinomonadaceae. The sequence continues at coordinate 12,697 of JBPCPU010000036.1, read as the reverse complement.
AGTGCGCGAAAAGAAACTTGTTGGTTTTGCGGTTGGAATCGTCAAAAACGGAAAAGTGATTTACGCGAAGGGTTTCGGCACAGCGAAGTTAGGCGATAATAAACTTATCACTCCGCAGTCGCTTTTTCACACGGCTTCACTGACCAAGCCATTTGTGGCAACCGCAATAATGCAATTGGTTGAGCGCGGCAAGATTGATTTGGATGCGCCTGTCATCAAGTATGTTCCTTATTTCCGATTGAAAGATAACCGATACACTACAATAACGATACGCCAAATGCTGAGTCATACGTCTGGAATGCCTGATGTCAAAGGAAATGAAGATTACAATTGGGACAAACCCGAATATGATGCCGGAGCGTTAGAGAGATACGTGCGAAGCCTTAACAACCTTTCTTTGATTGCTGCACCGGGAGAGAAGGTTGAATACAGCAATATCGCGTATGAAGTGCTTGGCGATGTGATTGCGAAAGCGTCTGAAATGAGTTTTGAAGATTATGTGCAAAAGAATATTCTCAAGCCTTTAGGAATGAAACGCAGCACCTTGTTGGTTCGCCAAACAGACGCTAACCTACTCGTCAGCCCGCACATCCGCGACAAGGCGACGGGTAAAACCGAAGTGAGTAAGATATTTCCCTACAATCGCGCTCACGCCCCAAGTTCAACGCTCTACTCCAACATTGAAGATATGAACCGATGGGCAATGGCTAATTTGAATCGCGGAGAACTTAACGGCAGGCGAATCTTGAAAGCATCAAGCTATGATTTATTATGGAAACCAGTTGCAGATGTCGGCGAAATTCCGACTTTTCCCTCTGGAATGAAGGTCGGGTTGAGCTGGTTTATCTGGAATTATAACGGACATCGGATGATAGAGCATAGAGGAGGAGATGTCGGCTTTCGTTCATATATTGAGCTTGCACCGGATGATTCTTTCTCGATTGTTATATTGAGCAATGACGCGGGCGCAAATTCTTCTATACTTGATATTGTGAAAGCCGCGACGGATTTAATCCTAGAAGATTCTGTCCGCAATAAAAAAGCAGCCGTCAAAAATAACGGCGGTGTCTAACAAATCATTGGACGTGAGGGCGAAACAGCCATTCTTTAAAAACTTGCGTGGTTAATTTTACGTTGCGTGAATTCGGTTTCGCCGCACGTCAATTCAATCGTTCGGCTGACAGCATATCGTGTTATACTAAACTCGAAAGGAGATAAATTAATGAGTAGCAATGTTGAACAAGAAATACTGCGGCTTGAAGAAGAACTCAGGCAAGCAGAAATGCAGCTTGATATAGCAACGCTCGACCGCACTTACGCTGATGACATTATGGTAACGGCACCGGTTGGTATCGTTGTTGATAAATCGGCTGTGATGGCGGAAGTGCGTGAGGCTGCTAGTAAAGCTAAGCTCGAGGCGTGCAATAAAGATGACATCAAGGTACGCGCCTATGGTGATACGGCAGTGGCAAGTTATCGCTTTACCATCAAAGGCAAGTACGAAGCTACAGATGTCAGCCGACAGTTTCAGATCACAGACGTGTGGATGAAGCGAGAGGGACAGTGGCAGGTAGTCGCAAGACACACAGCTTCAATTGAACAACCAAAAACGGAGCAAGCTACAGCTTGAAGAACTTGCGCGTGCGTTGATTGCTACTGTCAATAGCTACTTCAACGGCACAGTGTATTTCCTCCAAAGTGGACATGACCTGTCGGAGTCAGCCGAACAAGTCATTGGACGCGAGGCGGAAACAGCTACTTTGTTGGTTATGTCGTCCGTTAAATTTCGGCGGGCTTGGTGGCGGTTTCCGCCCGCGTCAACTCCGCCGTTCGCTGTTTCGTGGTAATATGATGTCGGTTATTACTGAAACAATTCTTTGAAAGGAGCACATTATGAAAATCAAATACTTTTTAACTTCGTTGTTCTTTTTGGCTGTTACGTTTTTCCTATCGCTGAACGCTGTTCAAGCTCAGAACTCAACTCACGGAGCGAGTTTCAGTTATGGTGAAAATGAAATTTCTTACAAAGTTTCAGATCTTGACCTTGCAAAAACGCCTTTCTGGAAGCCAGAGCAAGGAGAGCCGCCCGTTTCTCTGCAAAGAGCTTTAGAAATTGCTCGCGCAAACTTGCCGCGCTTTGTTAAAAACGCAGATGACTTTAAGGTGAGGCACATAATTTTGAGTCCGCTTGGCACAGATAGATGGTATTACGATTTTTCTTTTGACTGTCAAGGTAACGAATGTCTGAAGAATTCTGGGCGATATTTCAAAGTCCTCGTAAAGATGGACGGCGAAATAGTTGAACCGAAAGTAACGCCGCTCAAAGATAAGGAAGAAAAATCTCGATAATGACGGCGACAGCGAACAAGTCATTGGACGTGAGGGCGAAACAGCGACTTTCTTATCGCGTCGCGTGGTTACTTTCAGCTTGCGTGTATTCGGTTTCGCCCCACGTCAACTCCGCCGTTGTGTGTTTTCTGATTTATACGAACAAATATGGTTGACCAACTTACATTAAGCGACATTCAAAGCGATATAAGCCGTATTGAAAGCGTATTATGCACAACTATATTTGCATTGGAAAATCACCAACATCCGCTTCGCCAAGCTGCTTTTACTGAACTTATCGTATGTTTGAACGACTTACTTCAAAAAGCAAAAAGTTTCGGCGTTCCTGTAACTTTCAGCGATGATATTGTTTTAACAAATAAGATATTAGACATAACCGATACTGTTAATTCCGTCAGGAATGCGGTTTGCCATATTCCATCTCCCTTAAATCTGCTCGTTAAAAACGAAGAAACACAAATTAAATCCGTATTTGGTATCTTGTATGGAAAAGTGCCGTCAGTCATAGTTTTCAAAGGCGAAGATATATTATCGTCAGACTACGAAGATGATATTTGTTTTACCTTCGGTAAATTCAAACTTTATCTCAAGAGACACATTTGGAGAGCTTTTGATGAGGTCAAGGAAAACCTCCTCCCGATTATCTCTCAACAACAAATAAAGCAATAATAACTCTTTAACGTCTTTTGCTTGATGTTCGATATAATATGTATCAATTATTTCAAAAATACGGCGAATTAAAAGATCAAGGAAGTCTTCTGTATTGGTGTTTTTTGAAGATAAAGACACACACAACAAATCATTGGACGCGAGGCAAAAACAGCCTTCCTTTAAAACTTGTCTTGTTTCTTTTACCTTTTCCATATTCGGTTTTTGCCCACGTCAACTCAATCGTTGGGCATCTTTTCGTGGTCTGTGAGGAATAATTTATGAAGCGTTGTTCGCAATGTTATCAAACTTACTCTGATGATACCGTGTTTTGTTTGTCGGACGGAACGCCACTCGTTTCCGTGATGGATACTTCTTCCGATGCAACGGTCATCACTTCTTCGCCTTTTATTCGACAGCCTTCGCCATCTATTCCTGTGCGGCAAGGCGTTAATCCGTTGTTTGTCTATGTCGGAATCGGTCTTTTGGTTTTGGTCGGCATCGGCGCATTTGCGATGTGGAGCAAGTCAGATTCGACAACTTCGCAGACGACTAATCGTGAAAAGGAACTTGAGCGTCGGGAACAGGAACTAGCTAACACGGAAAAAGAGAAATTGCAAAAGGAACAAGAAAAACTTGAGCGTGAGAAGCAACTGCTGGAAGAGGAAAAAACCAAGCTAGAGAATAAGAGAAAGCAAAATCCGAGCGTTTCGACGCAAAGCGGAACAACCACTTCAAGCGCAGGAGCGGCAATCGTGTTTGCGCCGCCGTCAAATGTGCGTGAATCACCAAGTGGGAGAATACTTTGCTCTGTCACCAAACGGAGGACTATCAGGACTCACGGTTCGACAAATGTTTATGACAAAAATGGCGTGTGGATTTACACAGACGTTTGCGGGACAATGGGCGTGATTCATTCGACACAAATCAGGTATTAGAAAAATCTTGTTTGGGAGTACTTCGTTTATTAACGCAATGCCCAACAAATCATTGGACGTGAGGGCGAAACAGCGACTTTGTTATCGAACTTGTACGTGAAATTCGGAGTTGCGTGTAATCGGTTTCGCCCCACGTCAACTCAATCGTTATATCGCTTCTTTGAAAAATGAAACGCGGTTTATTTGAATGCGACGAATATTCTGCGTAGCTTTCGAGTTATGATTTGGCAATTTCATCGTTTTGGGGCGTTGCGCGGTGAAAGTCAACAATGACATAAGCGAGTTTGTCGGGTTGAAGACGTATGTTCGTCATTCCGAAAAGCGCGTTTGTCCCAAATCTGTTTTGATTTTCGGCAAATCAATTTAAGCTGAAGCGGTTGAAAAACTGTTGTTGGTGAAAGGATGTACAAAAATCGCTGGCTGAAATTGCTGTTGCTTGTTCCGTTGTGCCTGTTGTTGGGCTTGATTGATGCTGTCAGGTCATACACCTCGGCTTACCACGACGGCGTGTTTTATCTTTCGTGGGAAAACGCGCTGCGGTGGGACGTGAGTGCGTGGCTGGTCTGGGTGTTTTTTGTTCCCCTGGTTTTGTGGCTGTCGCGCCGGGTGCGAATTAATCAGGAAAACTGGTTATGGACTGCGCCGATGTTTGGCGTGATAGGTTTGACGCTGGCTTTATTCAAAACAATTACCCCGATAATTATTTATACGGCGTTTGTTCAGCCGTTTAATGAAATTTTGAAATGGCTTTCGCGCACTCTTTTCCTACTCACTGATTTTCTGGCGGCTTTCGTTTTTTATTGTTTTGTTCTGGCTTTCGCGCAGGCTTTGAATTATTACCGGCAATACCGCGAAGAAGAGCTTCGCGCATCCAAACTCGAATCGCAGCTAACCCGCGCCGAATTGCAAGCCTTGAAAATGCAGATTAACCCGCATTTTCTTTTCAACACTCTGCATTCGATTTCCGCTTTGCAGTTTGAAGACGCGGACGCGGCGCAAACGATGACCGCCCGCCTCGGCGATTTCCTGCGCCTGACGCTCGATAATTCTTCGACGCAAATCGTGAGTTTAAGCCGCGAGATAGATTTTCTAAAATGCTATCTGGACATCGAGCGTGTGCGCTTCGGAAAAAGACTGACCACTGATTTTGAAATCGCGCCGAACGCGCTCGAAGCGCAAGTTCCGAATCTGATTTTGCTGCCTTTGGTCGAAAACGCTATCAAACACGGCATTTCAAAACAAGCCAAAGCCGGATTGATTCGCGTCGGCGCGAAGATTGCGAACGGCGAATTGCGGCTCGAAGTGGCGGATAACGGCGCGGGCTTAACGCAAAACGGTAACGGCGCGAATGGTTTGCCGCATCACGGACTCGGTTTGTCGAACGTCCGCGAACGGCTGCGACAGCTCTACGGCGCAAACCACAGTTTTGAACTCAAAGCCGCGCCCGAAGGCGGTTTGCTCGTCACGATTTCCTTTCCTTTAACATTCGCCGATGCGGTCGCGCACAGCTTGAATTAACCGAGAATGAAAATCAAAGTTTTGATTGTTGACGATGAACAACCGGCGCGAATGATGATTCGCCGCCTGCTCGACGGGCGGGCGGAAATTGAAATCGTCGGCGAGTGCGAAAACGGCTTGGAAGCCGTCGCCGCGATTGAATCGAAACAGCCGAATCTGGTTTTTCTCGACGTGCAGATGCCGGAAGTTGACGGTTTCGCGGTGATTGAATCGCTGACCGCAAAGCCTCTGCCGCACATCGTTTTCGTGACGGCTTACGACCAATACGCCGTCCGCGCTTTTGAAGTCAACGCGCTCGACTATTTGCTCAAGCCGTTCGACCGCGAACGATTCGACCAAGCCTTACATCGCGCTGTCGCGCAAATCGAAAGCCGGAAACAAGACGATTTGGGCGAACGTCTGCTTTCGCTTTTAGACGGACGCGGCGATGAGGCAACAAACTACCTCGAACGCTTGATAATCAAAGGGGACGGGCGCGTTTTTTTCCTGAAAACAACGGAGATTTTTTGGATTGAAGCGCAGGGTAATTACGTTTTGCTGCACACCGAGCGGCAAAAGCATTTCTTCCGCGAACCCATTAGCAGTCTGGAAAAAAAACTCGACCCGCATCGCTTTCGCCGCATCGGGCGCGGGGCGATTGTCAATCTCGAATACGTCCGCGAACTGCAAACGTGGTCGCGCGGCGACTACCTTGTCGTTCTCAAAAACGGCGCGGAACTCAAACTCAGCCACCGCTTCCGCGAAAATCTCGCCAAATATCTCGGCGGAAATCTGTAATCCGCGCATTGCCTCCGCAAATTTCGTCGCCCTTCAAAACGCATTTGTAAGTCCGTCCGACATCTTCGTCACTAAATCATTTTCAACCGAAAACAAAACCGCTAACTTTCCAGAATGGAATTATTTCAAAAGTATTCGGAGCGGTTTTATGAAAATCTTTCAAAGCGCAATTTTCTTTTTCACCTTATTTTTTCAGTCGTTATCAGTTTTAGCTCAAGCAAACGTCGTTGAGATTCAAGGCGAAATTACCGACCAGAACGCGGCGGTTATCGTCGGCGCGAGCATTAATTTGATTCAAGACGGGCAAACCATTCAAACGGCAACGAGCGACGAGCGCGGCAAATTCGTTTTCAAAAATTTGGCGGCGGGCGCGTATATTCTGCGCGTCGAGGCGAAAAGTTTTGCCGTCCACGAAGAAACCGTCGCGGTTGAAAACGCGCAGAAATCATATCGCCCGACGGTTACGCTGTTTCCCGAAATTAAGGAAACCGTCACGGTGGACGATTCTTCCGCGTCAATTTTAGATTCCGAACGCGCCGCCGGAACGCTCCGTTTGACGCAAAAAGAAATCGAAGCCTTGCCGGACGACCCGGACGCGCTTAACGAACAATTACAGCAACTCGCCGCGACTTCGGGCAGTGCGCCGGGCGGAGCGGTGGTAACGGTTGACGGTTTTTTGGCAGGCGGGCGCGTTCCGCCGAAATCGGCAATTCAATCGGTGCGCGTCAACCCGAACATTTATTCTGCTGAATACGATACGCCGCCTTTTCGCGGCGGGCGCGTCGAGATAATTACGAAACCCGGCGCGAGCAAATTGTCAGGTTCGGCGTTTTTCAATTTCAACGACGACGCGCTCAACGCCCGCGAATCGTTCGCCGCTCGCCGCGCCGAAACCAGCACCAGACAATACGGATTTCAACTCGGCGCGCCGATTATCAAAAAACGCTCCGGCTTTTTTCTCGATTTCGAGAAACGCGACACGGGCGACGCGGCGATAATTAACGCGATAACCCTCGACGGAAATTTCGTTGCCAACCTGCCGACGCCGAAACGCCTGGCTTTAGGCTCGGCTCGCGCCGACTGGCAGCTTGGCGCAAACCGGACGCAGGTTTTTCGCTTCGATTTCAATTCAAACAAACTCGCGGGTCAAGGCGCGGGCGGTTTCAATTTGCCCGAACGCGGCTTTGAGGTTCGACAAAACGAGCGAAATTTTCGCTTCACGGATTCGGTCGCTTTGAATGCAAAAACGGCGAACGAGATGCGCGTCGGGCTGACGTTTCAAAAATTTGCGCAGCAAGCCGTTTCCAACGAACGCGCCGTTTCCGTCGCCGGAGCTTTCACCGCGGGCGGCGCAAATACGCAGTTTCTCGAACGCGACGAAAAGCGTTTGGAAATTGTTGACAATCTCATCGTCAGTGCGGGAAAACACAATTTGAAAGCGGGCGCGCAAATTACTTTTCGGCGCGTTTCCGATTCGCGCATTGATAATCCCAACGGCGCATTTTACTTCGGCGGCGCGACCGTCGGCGGCGAAAACATCTCCGCGCTCGAACAATATCGCCGCGCTCTGCTCTCGCAGATTGCCCCGACCAGATTTTCAGTCACGCTCGGCACGTCCTCAGTCGCCGTTAACCAGTGGCGCGTCGCTTTTTTCGCGCAGGACGAATGGCGATTGAGGAAAAACATCGGCTTGAGTTTGGGCTTGCGCTACGAAGCGCAAACCGCGCCCGCAGATTTTGCCGGATTTGCGCCGCGCATCGGCATTGCATATTCGCCGGACAAAAAACAGAATTGGATTATTCGCGCCCGCGCCGGAATTTTCTACGAGCGTATCGGCGAGCAATTAACAATTGAAACATTACGTTTAGACGGGCAACGACAGCGCGAAATCTTGATTGACAATCCTTCGTTTCCGAATCCTTTCATCGGCGGCACGATTATAAACTCGACGAACACAATCAGAATCTTCGATGAAAATTTACGTCCGCCAACGTCGTTGCAAATGCGCGTCGAAGTCGAACGCCAACTGCCGCGCGGCTGGCGCGTTTCGTCGAGTTTCAGCCAAACCGTCGGTTGGTTCGATTTGCGTTCGCGCAACATTAACGCGCCGCTTGTCTCCGATATGAATCCCGACCCGCGCACTGCGCCGCGTCCATTCGGCGGCAACACGAACATTTTGCAATTCGAGTCGAGCGGAAAAACGCGCGGGCAAGTTTTCTTCGTCGGCGTTTTCCAACCGACGAACAAATACTTCACATTATTTTCGGGTTACCTCAATTTTAATTTCAAAACAAACGCCGACACGCCGTTTTTCCTGCCGCAATCAAGCTACGACGAAAGCGGCGAATGGGCGCGTCCCTTTTGGCAATCGCGCCACCGCGTGTTCGTCACGAGCATTTTTAATTTGCCCCTAAAAGCGCGCGCCGCCGTCAACATAAATGTCGCTTCCGGGCGACCATTCAATATCACGACCGGCAGAGACAACAACGGCGACGGCAACTTTAACGACCGTCCGAGCCTGACCGATTCAATAAATTCGCAGGTGTTTTCGACGCGATTCGGCTTGCTTGCGCCGAATGTCATTAACGGCAGTCTGTCGCGCAACACGGGAACAAATCCGGCGAACATCACGGTTGATTTGAATTTGAGCCGCGCTTTTGTTATCGGCAAGCAAACCGGCGAAGGCGGGCGCAGTTTGGCGGTCAACGTCCGTTTCAACAATCTTCTCAATCGCACGAATCCGCTCGACGTGAACGGCGTTTTAACTTCGCCGTTTTTTGGACGCGCCAATACAGCCGCGCCGTCGCGCCGCATCGAATTCGGTTTGCGATTTAATTTCTAAATTTTTAAAATCAGGAGACAAACAATGAAGAATAAAATTTCTTTAATAATTTCGGTTTGCGTCATTTTCTTGACGTGCGTTTTTGCCGACGCGCAAACGTCCGACAAGGCGAACTGCGCCGCATTTCCCGTCGTTCCGGTAATTGTCGAATCCGGGCAGTCGTCGCTGTTTTTCCGGCAATGGTTTAGCGGAGACCCGCATTACGCGGAAATCAACGCTTTCGTCGGCGCGGGCGACAAGCCGGTTCTGCAACTCGTCCTCATCGAAAAAGACCGGCGCGAAGTTTTTTACGTCAACCACGAGGCGCGAGTTAAAGAGCTAACCGCCGAAAGCAAAGAAGCGTATTTCGTCCCCGTTGATTTCAAAAAAATAGCGGGTGATGTTGACGCGCAGCCGACTTACGGATTCGGTTTCGAGGACAAACACAAACAGAAAGTTCTCTGGCGGTTCACTCCCGCCTCGCGTCCGTCGGAACGCGGCAGCGGGTTGACGCCGCTCGCGGGTGTTCCCGGATTGCGGCTGCTTTATCGTAATCTGGGAACGCTCGCCGGAGCGGGAACGTCCGTTCGTATCGGAGATAAAGAGTTTGAAGCCGAGCCGTGGACTGAAGCCAGTGCGCCGCCATATTTTATTGCCTATCGCGGCTCGTTCACCGACGGTCTCGACTTCGGCGAATTGCGAACGGGAGAAGAAAACTGGCGCGTTACCGTTTGCCCGAAAGAATTCAAAGAAGGCGAATCGTGGGAATTTGCCGCAGCAGCGGGGCGCAAACGCGCTTTTCGCATCGCATCGCGGCGCGGCGAAGAATTGCAAATTGAAGAATCAGCAGATTTATCAAACACCGCGAAACTCGCTCTGCTTGTGCGACAAACATCGAACGGTTTTGCCATCCGCTCAATTGAACGCAAGGGCAAAACAGGCGGATTGCGAATTTCCTTCGCGCCGGAACTTTCTCTTTCCGCTCCGGGAGAAACTACGTTTCAAATTGATTTAGGCAAGCAAAAAAACATTGCGGGCGGCACGATTTCAATTGAAAAACAAGGCGAAGCAGTGCTGCTAAAATGGCAGTTCAAATCGCCCGACTGGGCGAAAAACAAAAAACTGACAACACTTATCAAAATCAACTCGTTGGGCTACACAGTCAAGTTCTCTTAAACTTATTTTGTCAGAGCCGAGCGTCCCAAGTATAATTAGCCGAAATTGAAAGAAAACTATGTCCGGTAATATCTAAAGTTACATCGCTCGAAATTTTTGAAATCTCGGCTTGCATAAAAATCAAGACAAATGCCCCTCGTGGTTTTCAAATTGTGTGTAGTCGCGTCAGCGAGTAAATTAGGTTGCGTGGTTTCTGCAACGGGCGATATAACAAATCATTGGACGCGAGGCGCGGGCAGCTTGTTTCATAAGAACCTCGTCCGTTAAACTTTAGCTTGCGTGAATTCGGTTTCGCCCGCGTCAATTCAATCGTTCGCTGTTTCGTGGTAAAATTTACGCCGCATAAATATTATGATAAAAACTTACCTTCTATTTACATTAATTCTCACTTTTTGTTTGTTTGGTAGTCAGTCTGTAAACGCGCAAACTAGCATCTGGAAGGCTTATATTGAAAAGGGATATAAGGCACACGAGAATCAAGATTACCGAACAGCAGAAAAATCATTCAAACTTGCATTAGCCGAAGCCGAAAATGCTGTTCGCAACGGTGAGGACAAAGCCGACATAATGCTTAGTATTACTCTCAACGCTTTAATGGGTGTTCTCGGAGAGCAGAAGCGTTATGTTGAGGGCGAAGAAATTGCTCGACGTGCTATAAAAGTTGGGGAGACTGTTCTTGCAAAAGGCGGAGAAAATTATGAGCCGCTTGTAGAAACAATCAGCAATTTAGGCTTAATGCTCTTCATGCAGAAGAAATATAAAGAAGCCGAAAAAGAATTTCGTCGCGCAGTAAAAATGTGCGAGGACAATAATTTGTCTATTTATTCTTTTCAGGTCAGTTTGTTTAATTTGGGAATATTGTATTTTGAGCAGGAAAAGTATATTGAAGCGGAAGCAATGTTTGACAAAGCCGTAAATTACTTTCGGGACTCAAAACAAGAGAACGACCCGAATTTTAATTTTGATAGGAGCCTTTCTATATTTTTCAGATGTCAAAACTACTTGGCATTAACGGAAGAGAAACTTGGCGAGCTAGACGTAGCAAAGAAGCGTTTTGAAGCTCTAATCACGCTTGTTGAAGCAAACAGAGGAAAAAATTCCCCTTCTTTAATAGAGTATTTGGAAAATTACGCAAGAGTTTTGCGTAGCAAAAAACAAATAGTGCTTGCAATAAATGTTGAAAAGCGCATTGAATTATTGAAAAATCCTAAAAGATGAAGACACAGCGAACAATTCAATGGACGTGAGGGCGAAACAGCGACTTTGTATGAACGTCGCTCGTTAAACTTAAAGTTGCGCGAATTCGGTTTCGCCCCACGTCATCTCAAGCGTTCGGTGCTTTCCTGTTTCCCGACCCGTCAGAAATTTTGTCACAAAATTGGTATCTGCGGTGTTTAAGTTAATGAACGCCAAAAAGGAGATTTATCTTGAATGAAGCTAATTAGTGCCGCCTTGTTTTACCTTTTGAGTTTAGTAATTATTGGTTCGGCTAATTCGTTTAGCTACGCTCAACCTGCCGCTAATTTAGTTCCGCAATACGACCTTACAATTCGTCTGTTACCTGACGCTCATCGCCTCGAAGCAAATGGCACGCTACGACTGCCTAAGGCTCACGCATCTCGCTCAGAAATCCGGTTATCCTTGAGCGAATTGATGCAGGATTTCACTGTTGAAGTGGTTGAACCTGCCGCAAGTGCTGGAACTGCTAGGCTGGAAAGGAGAGATGCAAGCGGCGGAAGTATTAAGTGGATTGTTCTTCCTGTTCGTCCCATCCCGGCGGGTGAAGCTGTGAGGCTGCGCTTTTCCTACGCCGGAGGTGAGCAGATTGCTAATCAGTTCTACATAGGTCCTGAAGGTTCTTTTGCGTCTGTATGGGGGGGGACGGATTGGTATCCTCTTCTGGACGGCGAGGATGATAAAGGAATCGGCACACTTCGATTCTCTGTTCCTACGGGATACACGGTTTATGCGACAGGCGAACGGCGCAGTTCATCTGAAGATGCGGCTCAAGGCAGGTTTCAGTTTGAGGTTAATCATCGAACATACTTCTCATTCGCCGCAGGTAGATATACGGTAGTTCGGCGGGCTGGCGTTATTCCGGTATCAGCTTACTTGTTGCGCGCCCGGCAGAACACGGATCAATATCTAGATGGCATTTCGAGAATTCTTAATTTACTCAGTCAGGAGTTTGGGCGTTACCGTTTCAGCGAGTTTGCGCTTATCGAAGTGCCGAGTGAACAGGCAAACAGGGCGCGATTTAACGGGGCTGCTTATGAAGGATTCTTCTTCACAAGCAGCTTGGCTCTGGACGTGCCGGAATTTAATCTCGCCCTGCCTTACTTCGCTCACGAACTCGGTCACGAATGGTTTCCGCATATTGTTGCGTTGAAGAGAGGGCGCGGACGTTTTACGGAAGAAGCTCTAGCTCAATACGGTTCGTTGCGCGTCGTAGAAGCTATGCAGGGCGCGA
>JBPCPU010000253.1:0-5550 GCA_050998795.1 Pyrinomonadaceae bacterium | reverse complement strand
TTCGTGCCGCCCCGCTTTTGAGCAGCCACAAAAAGCGGATTCGTTTCTGAAATCGAGCGAGTTTTTGTGCCTTTTCCTGGCTTTTCAGTTCCTCAGCGGTTTCGGTAATCAATTCAACATAATTCATTTTTCTATTCTACGCACAAATCTGCTGGAATTGGTATTATTTATAAATTGCCGGAAACCAGCCGGAATAATGCTTTCGTCCGGCTCGAAATCCTTTGGAGGTTTTCAAAATAAAAAAAGAAGCCCGTCCATAGAAAAGACAGGCTAAATAAGACACATATTTATATTATAAATAAGGAAACTTCGAGATTACCTGATTGAATACACGCACCGATTAGTGAAAAGTTGCAAGGATTAAAATTAAAGTTGATGATTCGGAAATCATTTGGTTTAAATTAACCTGGAGCAGATTCGAGGTGAATGTATGGTTTACATCTCAGAGGCGGAAACCCGCGCGTCAGCAAGGATGCAAAGAGTTCCCGTCACGGCACCCTTGCTTGACGCGCGGGTTTCCGCCTTATTTACCATCCATTCATTCCGAACTTGCTCTAAGTTGCCGGTTATGAAAATTTTTCAGAATATTGCCCGCGAAACATACGAAAAAATTAAAATGTTTTCTTTTTTTCGTGTGTTTCGCGTGTTTCGCGGGCAAAAAATCTTCAAATCTTTATTACTGGCAACTTGGTTTAAGTTAGGAAGCAACCGTAGAAAGAAACCGGTTTGTTGTTACGGCAGTGCAAAAATAAAAACAAACATAAAAGTTTAGTTGTGCTGATGATTGCCGAACAAAGAACCCGGGCTAAGATGGTTTCCCCAATCCTCTCATCTTCATTTTTCAAGTGGTTTAACCCATCTGCCGAGACTAAAAATAGCATCGGGCGGAAAGGTTTTTTCCAAATCCACGGCTTTCCAATCAATTTGGCGCGTTTTCTTATAAAACAAAAATTCACCGATTGAGCCGACACGTATCATTCCGTATCTTGGCACGAGATAAAAATCGCTCACGTTAAATTCTTCCAAACCTTTGTAGACTGATAAATCTCCGATGTTCCGAATATAGGACGGCGCAATGAAAGCGGCGCGGCGGCGTTCGAGATTGACCGCTACGTCAGCCGTCGAAATCGTCGTCGGTTCGGTGAAATTGACAATGTTTGCCCGGCGAAAAATTACATTGTAGATTCTGCCCGAACTGTTAAAAGGGACGTTTTCGTAACCAATCGGGCTGATCGTTTTTTCGCTGCCGCCGGTGATTGCCTGAAAGGCGGAAAGAAACGCAATGAAGTTCATTTTGACCAGAAACATTTCGTCCTTGCCGTGCAGCGCGCCGGTTTCAATCAAAATTGTCGGAGTTCCCCAATCGGAAAATTTATCGCCGAAAGCATTCGGATTATAATCGTCAACATAACGTCCGATGCTGCCGCCGATGAAATTTTGCAAAGCGGAAATCATCGCCGCACACAGCCGTTTGCTGCGCTCGTTTCCTTCGGTGTTCTGGTTTTCGCCCGTCACCACCAAAAAAGAAATCGCCGCTTGATTAGTCGTTTCGCCAACCGTTGTCAGAGATTGCTGATTGTGCAGATTAAAGCCGATATGCGGCGACCAATCATCACGCAGTTTTTTCAAAAGCTGCGCTTCGGGTGTTTGCAGCAAAGCCGCGTCGCGGTTGATGTCAATCGCTTGCAGATTACGCCGTTGATAAAATTCTGCGCCATCAGGATTGAGCATTGGCACGGCGCGAATCGTCAAGGTTTTTTCCAGTTGTTTGACCCAGTGTTGATCGCGGTTTTTCTGCAAATACGCGAACATATCAATCAGCGCGGCGGTTGCCGTCGGTTCGTCGCCGTGCATCTGCGACCACAAGAAAATTTTCGTCGCGCCTTTACCGAATTCGACTTGGTAAATTTCGCGACTTGCGTAACTGCGCCCGACTTCTTCGACCTTTAAGCCGATTTTCGCAAGTTGTTCAAGATACCTTTTCAAATCCTGATGGCGCATATTTGAAGGTAAGATATTGGAAATGTGCTGCTTGTCCCAATCGTCCGCAAAACTCTTCGCGGTCTGCGCCGGAGTTTCGCCGTTCATTGTAAGAATTAAAAGCAAAGCTGAAATGAGCAGAGTTTTCATAGCAAAAAGATAATACTTTTTTCGCAAAAATAAAACCGTAAAGTAAATTTATGGAAAATCCCGATTAACTTTTCCCTTGGTTTCTAATTTATTTTCTAACAATATTAGAACTTTCTCAAAAACGGGAAAATAGACCGCGGATGACGCTGATTGGGCGGATTTTCGCTGATTTTATTTTGATTAAATTATCCGCGAAAATCCGCTTAATCCGCGTTATCCGCGGTCTATTCCTATTTTTCCTATTTATTAAACAAACGCTTTTTCTAAAAATGAGAAACTCCTAAACATATTAAGGAACAGCAACTTGAATGTTCTTATAAATCTGCTAACTTGATGTAATGAATTCCGAAAACTTCCGCAGCGGCTACGTCGCGCTGATTGGTCGCCCGAACGCGGGAAAATCTACATTATTAAATTTTCTTGTCGGCGAAAAAATCGCCGCCGTTTCCAACAAACCACAAACCACGCGGCATAAAATCAAAGGCATCGTCACGCTCGCGGGCGGACAAATCGTGTTTATTGACACGCCCGGCGTTCATAAACCCGGTTATTTGTTAAATCGAAGAATGATGTCCGCCGTTCACGACGCGATTTTGTCGGTTGATGTAGTTGTTCTGCTGCGTGATGCTTCCGTTTCGACGGGCAACGGCGACAAATTTGTTTTGGATTTAATCAAACAATCGGAAAAGCCCGCGCTTTTAGTTCTTAACAAAATTGACAAAGTTAAAGACAAAAAGGAACTTTTGCCGCTGATGGAATTTTATGCAAAAGAATATGATTTTGTAGAAATCGTGCCGATTTCCGCACTTAAAGGTGAAGCGATTGACAATTTTCTAAAGCAAATCGTCAAACACCTGCCGGAAGGCGAACCGCTTTTTGCTGAAGATGAAATGACCGACCAACCTTTGCGAACGCTTGTTGCAGAAATGGTGCGCGAAAAAATTCTGCAAACGACGGGCGATGAAATTCCGTATGTAACGGCGGTTGTAACCGAGAAATTTGATGAATCCGACCCGCAGGTGATAAGAATTCACTGCGCGATTTATGTTGAAAGGAGTTCGCAAAAAGGAATTATCATCGGCAAAGGCGGCGTCAAACTCAAAAAAATCGGCACGGAAGCGCGGTATGACATTGAAAAACTTTTGAGTAAAAAAGTCTTTCTCCAACTCTTTGTCAAAGTCGTCGAAGACTGGCGTAATCGGGAACGAAGTTTGGACGAAATCGGGATCAGAGATTAGATAATTCTTGCTTTTTTCTTCTTCTAATGAAAATTCCGCCGATGGTCGTCAGCAGTCCGCCGGAAAGAAAAACGGCAATCCAAAAATACTTTGGCGAAACCAATCTGACACTTATTTCGGCGGCAAAAGCGGCGTAGAGACCGACCACCGACCAACTCATCACTTCCAAATGAGTAATTACCCAGTTTTTGTTTTTTCGGTTGAAAAGCGGAGCGGACATCCCGCCCACTATTGAAAACAAACTCGCCAAAACAAAAATATGAAAGAGATTAAAACCGCCCGTTAATCGGTAAATAAAGAGTGCCGTGATATTCAAAACCAACATCGAAAAAATATATAAATATCCGACTTGCTTGTGAAATGCGGTGCCTTTTTTATTCGAGATGACAATCACGCCCGCAATCAGAGCGATAATCGCAGAAATCAAATGAATTAATCCTAAAGGACTGGAAACGATGTTAGACATTTCGGGCTTTTAGTTCTCCGGCTGATTCTTCAGATAATTACGATTGTTTTTTTAAAATGTTTGCCAAAAAAAATCATCATCGGCAAACAAGGCACGAGAATCCGCGACATCGGAACAAAAGCGCGGCACGACATCAAAAATCTTTTGGGCAAACAAGTGTTTCTCAAACTGTTTGTTAAAGTCGCCCGTGATTGGCGCAACCGCAAGCGAAACTTGGACGAAATGGGAATTATGGAGTAATCTGCAAATCAAGCGCACCGAAAAGACTTATTAATGCGTATCGAAAATGTAGTTTGATAAAATCCAAGCAATCAAAGGCAGTAGAATGATGGACAAAGACAAACCGGACATTCAAAATTCCGGTATTTCAAACGAACCTGAAACTGCGATTCAAAACGCAGTTCCTACCGAAGATAAAACGCTTCTGCACTCCGACGCGCTCACGGTTGAAGCGATTGACGAACCGACGCGCAAATTTGCCGCAACAGACAACAATGCTCAAATCAACTACAAAACCGAGTTTGAAAACGAGCCGACGAAAATTTTGCAAGAAGAATCGCAAGATGATGACTTGGTTGAAGAGCCGCCGGACGAAAATGCGATGCGCCCAAGCCGCTTGCGGTTTTCGCTTGTCTGTTTGGTATTCGTCAATATGTTTATTTTCGCCGGAATAAACATCTACGAAGCATTCCTGATTCAGTCTTTCGCGCCGTATTTTGCTGAACGACAGGGCGACAAGAGAGTAATTGTTCGTGTCAGTCAAGGTTTTGAAAACGCGCTTCAAGTCGGTGATGAGTTGATTAGCCATAGCGAAATAGAAACAAATCCCACGACAAGGCAACTAGATTATTTACCATTGCTCGATAAGCCGGGCGAACGTATGACAGTCATCGTGCGGCGCAACGGGCAAGCGCGCGAAGTTGAAACAGTTTCTGTATCGCCGCGTTTGAGTTTTCACTTTAACCGGGTTCTCTTTACACTTCTCTTTCCGGCGATGTTCGGTGTCATTGGACTATTGATTTTCCTGCTTAAGCCGAATGCTAAACAAGCGTTACTGTTGGCATTAATTTTCGCCTCAATTCTCGCTTCGGGATCGCTGTTAGCTTTGAATGATTTGCCGCCCATTCTGCTCGTCGTCAAATTCATCGGTCTTCTGTTTAATATGCTTTCCGCGCCGCTTTTCTTGCATTTCTGTCTTGTTTTTCCCGAACGCTCAACGCTGCTGCGTCGCTTTCCGAAACTCGAACGCCTGATTTATCTGCCATATCTACTCATTATTCTGCCGATTAGCGTGTTGCTTAATCTTCAACTCGCCGGATATTCAGCGCTGATAGCCCCCTCGGCTATAACGTTTCTTGCTAATATCGAAAACTATACAGTTGATCTGTATGCTTTAGTCGGTTTGCTAGTGTTGATTTTCACCTATCGTCAGTTTAGCGATCTTGCCCGCCGAAAATTGCGTGTAATCCTCGTTGGTTTGTTGTGCGCTTTATCGCCAACTTTGCTGACCGATGTTGTATTAAAGCCAATGCTTAGGGCTTTTGAGATACTGAATCCGTGGCAAGAATGGACGCCAACTATTACGTTTGTGCCGGTATTGTTAGTTCCGCCCGTGTTTGCTTACGCGATTGTGCGTCATCGAGTTATTCCCGTCAGCTTCGTCATTCGGCGCGGTCTGCAATATCTACTCGCCAAAAACGCGCTGCGGTTATTACT
>JBPCPU010000229.1:0-7868 GCA_050998795.1 Pyrinomonadaceae bacterium | reverse complement strand
ATTAAATCTTTTTTCATTATATTTCACCTAACCTTTCGAGTTCTGCAAGCCAAAATCTGACGGCATCTTTCAAATCTTTAATATCATTGGCGGTTAAATTTTCTTTTTCGTTTTTGGCATAAATATCAAGTAAAAATATTCTGCCCGCCGCATTAGCAAAATAATAGATGATTCGCGCACCGCCGCGCTTTCCTCTGCCCGAAGCCGCCCAACGCAATTTTCTGATGCCGCCCGAAGTAGGAATTATCACACCATCGGTTGCGTGTTTGCACAAATATAATTGTAACTCAGAAACCATTTCCGCGCCCAACAATTTTTCGGCGCGTTTGACAAATCTTTCGGTTTCCGTAAATCCAAAGTAATCCATTTTAACTCGTCAAACGTCGGTAAATATTCGGCATTCTTTCGGGCAAACTCAGTACATCGTCAATAATCGTGTAGCCGACATCGCCGTATAAATCTTTTAATTCAAACTCGGAATCTTTATCAACCGTGATGCAAAACGGCGTGATGCCTTGCATTTTGGTTTCAGTCAAGGCTTCGCGCACGTCTTCGCGGGCGTAACGCGCATCGCCGTAATCGTGGTCATAAGGTCTACCGTCGGTCAGGATTATTAAAAGTTTAGTGCGCGAATCTTGGCGTAATAGTTTTGCTGATGCGTGGCGAATTGCCGCGCCTAATCGGGTGTTGTTTTGAAATGTGATGCCGCCGATTCTGCGTTCGATTTCGTCGGAATATTTCTCGTCAAAATCTTTGACGACGTAAAATTTTACGTTGCGTCTGCCTTCGCTGGTAAAACCGTTGATTGAATAAACATCGCCGACGGCTTCGAGGGCTTCGCTCATCAAAACTAAGCCTTCTTTTTCGATTTCGATAATTCTGCGTCCGGGATGCGTATAAGGCTGCAATGGATTACGCGTGATTGTCCGCGCCGTCGAAGAAGATTGGTCAAGCAGAATCGAAACGGCGACATCGCGCTGTTTTCGCAGACGTTTTGTGTAAATTCTTTCCGATTGCTGACCGTCGGCTTTGCGGTCAATCACAGAATCCACCAGCGCGTTCAAATCGTAATCTTCGCCGTCAAGTTCGCGGTTGATTTTTTGCAGATTTTCGGGTTTCATCAATTGAAATTGATGACGAATCGAGGAAATCACGCCGCGATAACGCGAACGCGCCAGTTCGACAAAATTTCTGTCGCCCTGCCGCACTTTTTTTTCGATAACGCGACACCAGCCGGTGCGAAAATCCGATAAATCCTTGTCCCATTCGTCGTAGGAAAAAGCTAAATCGCCCGTTTCAAGTGGCTGTTCGGGTATTTCGTTGTGCGACCAAGCCTCCGCGCCCTGCAAATCGTCGGGTTCGCCGTCGTCGTCCAAACTGTTCCACGCATTGAACAAATCGCTGACGTCCTGATTCTTTTTCGGCTTTTCCTCGCGCCTGACCTGCGACTCCAAAACCGATTCCTTTGAATTTTTATCTTCGTAAGCGTATTCGCTTTTTTCGTCGTTTTCTTCCGATTCTTCCTGCTGAGTTTGTTTGGGCGTGATTGTTTGAAAAAGCGTATAGACGCGGTTCGTCGCCATCACAGCATCGGCGACGGTTGCGCTTTTGTCAGACAAATACGATGCGACGACCGATTCGATTTCCGAAACGACCTGCCCGTAAAATTGGCGCGAATCTTCGGTTGCGCCGCCGCATAATGTAATTTGAAATAATAATTCAAAGGGAACTCGGTTCATTGGCAAATCGAAAATATACGGGCGTTTTTCGCCCAAAAGATTTTGCATCAAATCCAAATCCTTCCGCAAACCGCGATAAGTTTGTCGCAGACGATTATCAATCCGCGCATTTTCCATCGTGGCGAAAATCTTTTTTGCCAGATTCGGTTCGGGAAAAACCTGCAAAACCGTTTTGTAATCGGAGTTTTTCGGTAATTTCCTTTTCGCTTTTTTGAGTTCCTTTGCCGTTTCTTCTTCCGACAAAGCGCGTTCGCTTTTCTGCACATCTTCGATATAACCCGCAAGCGAAAAAGCGTCGGTTTGTTCGGCAGTCGCTTCGTAAAGCGCGGAAAGTTCGGTGAATGCGGCTTTCAAACCGTTTGAATCGCGCTCGTAAGTTCCAAATTCGATTTGTCCCGCGCCGTGCGCCGCCAGAACTTTGTAGAGCCGAAAATCCATTTCGTCGCTGCCGAATTCCGCGATGTTTGCCGGCAGATAAATTGTTTTGCCGTCCGAAATGCGCGATTCCTGCGGCATCGCCGTCAACGGCGCGATTTCGACTTCCTTGCCGGTTAAACCTTCGATATAAATCCGCAAAATCGTCTGCACACTTTCAAGCGGCAAACCTTCCTGCGAATCCTGCAAAAGCGCGTTGCTGTTGCGCGTCTCCAGCGCGAAATAACTGCGCCGCGCCTTTGCGCTCTCGTCTTTCGTTTTCTCTAAGCCGGTTTCAACCCATTCTTCAAACTGCGCGAGCGAAACTTTTCGCAAAGCCGTTGAACTTGAACGAAACGCTGCAAGCGCAGATTCGGCATCGGTTTCGGCAATTTCCCTGACTAAATGCAAAACCTTCCGCGCAATTTGGACAACTTCCGTTTTCTTTCGCAAAGTCAGGATATTGGAAAAGAACTGCGGACTGGCACGAATAAAAGAAATCAAAATCGCGTTCCCGCTTTTCGCAATTTTCAGCAAAACTTCGCGCCAATCGTCAAATGCGGCATCAACGCGGCGCAAAACTTCACCGCCCGCGCTGACAAAATGGAGCGTTACGCTTCCGCCGTATTCGAGAAATTCCGATGCTTTGCCTGTTAAAGTTATTGCTTGTCCGGCGGAAAGTTTTTCGAGTGCGGCGGGCAGAATCTGCCACAAATCCGCCGTCATTCCGCCCGTTCGATTGGCGAAATGCGAAGCCAAAGCGATAACCGATTTGGCAACTTCGTATTTTTCATCAGCGAATTTTTCAAGCGTTTCGGCAATTTTCGGCGTTTTCTGCAAAAAATCCGCGCTGTGTTTGGCGGAACGATTGGCAATTTCAAATGCCAGATTCAAAATGTCGGTAAAAAGTTTGTTGTCGTTAACGGTTTTGGCTAATTCGGGAACGAGTTTGAAAGTTTCCAACGCAATCGAACTCGACAAAACGAGTTGGCGCGTGCAGATTTGAAAAACGAGCGAACGCGCTCTGGCGGGAACTTTTTTGAAATCATCTACGCCGTCGGTAAAAAATATCGCGCCCAAATCGGCATTTGCCATCGTCAGTCGTCTGCCCATTTCGCCCCATGCGCGTAAGTCTTCGGCTTCCAAAATCTTTGCCGCTTTCGGCACGGCTTCGACAAATTCGCGGCTGACTCTCAGAGAAACGCCCGCCAAAGACGCGCTCATTTCCAGCGCGACGATTTTTTTATCGTTTGGAAGTTTCCCCAAACGCCGTGCTAAACCCGTCAATGTTTGTTTTTTAGAATTTGTTAAATCGTTTTCCTTTTCCGCCATAATTTAAGTTTAAGGTTTTACAGCCGAATGAGTCTAGCGGTGCAATCGGACAAAGGCATCAAGATTTTGCGAAAAAAGTGAAATTATGATGATTTTCCAATAATTTTTGTTCTCTCCAGAATCGTGATAAAATTTCTTATTACTTTGTATAAGGATAAATTACCGTTGGCACAGTCAATATGACGTCTTTTTCGCCAAGCACAAATTACTATTTAAATGGATAAATTTTTAATTCGAGGCGGAAAACCGCTTAATGGAAAAATCGAAATCAGCGGCGCGAAAAACTCCGCTTTACCGTGTTTGGCGGCGACGCTTTTAACTGCTGAAACCGTTACTTTGCACAATGTTCCGTATGTCAAAGACTTAATTACGCAGCGGCGATTACTGGAAGATTTAGGCGCGACCGTTCTAACGCCCGAACTCCGCACGCACAAAGTTTGCGCGAATAACATCGAAGTTTTTGAAGCACCTTACGAACTCGTTAAAACAATGCGGGCGAGCGTTTTGGCTTTAGGTCCGCTTTTGGGACGTTTCGGACAGGCAAAAGTCAGCTTGCCGGGCGGCTGCGCTATCGGCACTCGTCCGATTGATTTGCATTTGAAAGCCTTGGAACAACTCGGCGCGAAAGTTTCGCTCGAAGCGGGCAACGTCGTGGCGCGTGCGCCGCACGGAAGGCTCGTCGGCGCGGAAACTTTTTTTGAAAAAGTCAGCGTAACGGGAACGGAAAACGTAATGATGGCGGCGGTTTTGGCGAATGGCAAAACGACGATTCACAATGCGGCACGCGAACCCGAAATCGAAGATTTAGCCGAACTGCTTAATAAAATGGGCGCGAAAATCAGCGGCGCGGGAACGGAAACCATCGAAATTGACGGCGTTGAAGGTTTGCACGGCGCAGAGCATACGATTATTCCCGATAGAATTGAAACCGGAACTTTTATTGTCGCGGCGGCAATCACGGGCGGCGAACTTGAAATCTCCAAATGTCAGCCGAAACATCTGCAAGCGGCTATTGCTAAATTTGATGAAGTCGGCGTTGAAATTACCGAGTTGGATGAAAACACTCTTTCAGTTAAATGCTGCGATAAAGATTTGCGGGCAAAAGATGTGCGAACCGAACCGCATCCGCTTTTTCCGACCGATATGCAGGCGCAGTATATGGCTCTGATGACGCAGGCGAACGGTGAATCAACCATCGTCGAAACGATTTTTGAAAACCGCTTTATGCACGTTGCGGAACTTATCAGAATGGGCGCGGACATTCATATTTCGGGAAATACGGCGGTTGTTCGCGGCAAAACTCAATTAATGGGTGCGCCGGTGCAGGCATCGGATTTGCGGGCATCGGCTTCGCTCGTGCTTGCCGCGCTTTGTGCGTCGGGCGAAACGATGATTGACCGCGTTTATCATATTGACCGCGGCTATGAAACCATTGTCAAAAAACTTCGCTCAATCGGCGCGGACATCGAGCGAATTTCCGGTAGTTAGCAATAAACACGGAATAATTTATAGATTAAAAGTAAGTTTTAGATAAAAAAATTGCAATAAAAAACACTTTTCACTTCTCACTTTTTTATCTCACAGCGCGATGTTCGACCATCAGACATAAATTTTGGACAACTTTGATTCCCTCTTTTGCGAGCCTTTCGGCAACCTGGTCGTTATAAATGCCCGATTGCATCCAGACGGCTTTCGGCTTTTTCGCCAAAATGTCTTCCAGATGTTTCGGGACATCGTTCGAGCGACGAAAAACATTGACCAAATCAATCTCATCTGGAATATCAACCAATTTTCGATAAACTTTTTGACCCAAAATCTCGGTCGCGTCCGGGTAATAAACCGGCACGGGAATAATTTTAAAACCCGCGCTCTGCATATAACCTGGAACATAGAAAGCGGGCTGAAATGCTTCCATTTTGATGCCGACGACGGCGATTGTTTTCGTCTGCGCGAGTAAATCCTTGATTTCCGCATCGCTGCTTAAAATGTTTTTTTGCCAATTCATAATTTTTATTAGTGATTAGTGCTAAATGGTTAGTGGTGAGTGAAAAACCAAAAACTCACCACTTATCACTTACCGTTCACCACTTTTAGTATGCCAAAATACCAAAGCAATAATAACAAATTGCAGCGGTAACCTCAGCCAAAGCAGTGTCGGACTGATTTCGGGAAAAAGTTCCGTATTCATTGCCATATAGATATTCGCGGGAAAAACCGCAATCAAAAGCGCAATCAATCCAAATGCGGCAAGGCGCGTGAACTTCGGAATCAAAAGCAAAACGCCCAAAGATATTTCAAAAAAACCGCTTAAATAAATAAGAAACAAAGGCGCGGGCAAAACGGGCGGCATTATTTTCAGGTAGAAATCAGGATTGACGAAATGATTCGCGCCCGCCAAAACAAAGGCGATGCCGAGAAGCCATTTGAGAATTTGCTTGATGAGATTCATTCGGAGTAATTATATCTTATAGTTGTCGGTTGTCGGTCGTTCGATTTATACTAAAACTACTCAAAAATTGTTTTTACTGACAACTGACTATGAATTTTGAATTGACCGAAGAACAAGAACAAATAAAATACAGCGTGCGCGAGTTTGCGGAAAGTGAAATCAAGCCGCACGTTATGGAATGGGACGAAACTCAGCATTTCCCCGCAGAATTGCGTCCGCAGCTTGCCGAATTGGGTTTGCTGGGAGTGCTTTTTCCCGAAGAATACGGCGGCGCGGGAATGGGTTATGTCGAATATGCGACGATTATTGAAGAAATCGCGCGGGTTGACGGCTCGGTCGGTTTGTCGGTCGCGGCGCATAATTCGCTCTGCTCGAATCACATTTTTATGTTCGGCACGGAAGAACAAAAACAAAAATATCTTATTCCGCTCGCCAATGGCGAATCGTTCGGCGCGTGGGGTTTGACCGAAGCGCAAGCCGGTTCGGACAGCGCGGGAACACGCACCAATGCAATTTGTTCAAACGGCGGTTGGAAGGTGAACGGCTCGAAAAATTTTATTACTCACGCGATTTCCTGTAATACTTTGGTTGCCGTCGCCGTTACCGACAAGGAAAAAGGCAATCGCGGAATCTCGGCGTTTATTTTCGACAAATCAATGGAAGGCTTTCGCTCGGATAAAAAGGAAAACAAACTCGGAATGCGGGCTTGTGAAACCGCGTC
Source organism: Pyrinomonadaceae bacterium (assembly GCA_050998795.1). Classification (GTDB taxonomy): domain Bacteria; phylum Acidobacteriota; class Blastocatellia; order Pyrinomonadales; family Pyrinomonadaceae. The sequence continues at coordinate 1,213 of JBPCPU010000229.1, read as the reverse complement.
GGTTGTCTTTGAAGATTGCTATGTGCCGGAAGAAAATCTTTTGGGAAATGAAGGCGAAGGCTTTCTGCAATGTATGCAGATTCTCGACGGCGGTAGAATTTCAATTGCGGCGTTGTCGGTCGGAATTGCTCAAGGCGCATTTGAAGCCGCCGTAAAATACTCAAAAGAGCGTCAACAATTCGGTCAGCCGATTGCCGAATTTCAAGCGATTCAATTTAAATTAGCTGATATGGCGACGCAAATTGAAGCGGCGCGACTTTTAACTTTGCAAGCGGCATTGATGAAAGACGCGGGTAAAAAATTAACGAAGCAATCGGCGATGGCAAAACTTTTCGCGTCCGAAACCGCCGTGCGCGTTGCGGAAGAATCAATCCAGATTCACGGCGGTTACGGCTACACGAAAGATTATCCGGCAGAAAAATACTGGCGCGACGCGAAACTCTGCACCATCGGTGAAGGCACGAGCGAAATTCAACGCCTCGTGATTGCAAAACAGTTATTAAAGGCATAAAAGTTATGATGGAATTAAAATTAACGGCGATTTTCGTGTGCAGCACAAACTTCATTTAAGCAACGGGACAGTTTCGCCCCAAAATGTACAAGTTTCATTTTTGATCGGAGATTCTCCGGCAAATTTTTCCCAGAATATACTAAAAGGCAGGCTGCACTGCAAGCGTCTCTGAATTTTTGAATCAATTTTCGGATTAAGAACGATTTCCATCTTCGGCAAAGCCTGCTTTTCCGCCTTTGCCTGTTTTCTTGCGTCAAGATACGATGACGTCATCTTAATTGTCCTGTCTAATCCATATATTTTTCTTTGTATTTCCTCCGGTTTCAAGCGGTCTTTTTCTAACTCTTCTTCCGTTATTGTCTCGAGGAATAATTTGTGCCATTCTCCCGCCGCAACCTTAACCGCTTTAACGGATAAAAATTTCTTCATAGCTCCCGACGAAAGCCAAAATCCGACAATCAAAAGAAAATCCTGCGTATTGTCAAATTGCCGAATTGCATCTCCGAAACCAATCGGTGAACCGAATTTACAGGTTTTCATAGAAACGGGTAAGCCTAAAAAATTTGATGTATAATTTCAATACCTTCGCCAATTAGGTAGTAGAATTAGCAACTTTCCTCTGATGGATACTCCCTAATTGGCTGATTCTTTCTTTGACTTCTTCGATTGCCTCTTTCATTAAAATTGTGTCCGGTTTTTCCA
>JBPCPU010000226.1:0-5918 GCA_050998795.1 Pyrinomonadaceae bacterium | reverse complement strand
CATCAGCGCGGTTTGATCAAAAAAGCAAAACACGATCTTGTGATCTTGGGAAACGGAGACATCTCGAAAGCATTTAGAATTTCCGCTCATCGTTTTACGAAAACCGCAATTGATAAAATAGAAAAAGCGGGCGGAGTCGCCACCCAGATTGAGAAGCATAAGCAGGCGGAAGCCCAAAGCGAATAAACAGAGACAAACTTTGCTTTAGCCAGAGAGGATTATATGGAAAAGTTTTTTGCCGGCATTCAAAATATGTTCAAAGTTCCGGAGTTGAGAAGAAGAATCTTCTTCACGCTCGGAATGTTGGCGATTTATCGGCTTGGAGCGCACGTGACGGCGCCCGGTATTAATAAGGCGCGTCTTGAACAGGTTTGGGGAGAAGTCGCCGGAACCCTTTTAGGAGTTCTTGACTTGTTCTCAGGTGGAAACTTTCGCACAATTTCGGTTTTTGCGCTTGGCGTTACGCCGTATATTACCGCGTCAATTATTTTGCAATTGATGCCGGTTCTTTCACCTGCCTTCAAAAGAGTTCAGGAAGAAGGCGAAGTCGGGCGACAGAAAATTAACCAATGGACGCGCTATCTGACTGTTGTTCTGTGTTCGATACAGACATTTTTTGTCGCAACCTGGCTGCAAAATAACGGTGTTTTGGCTAGCACTTGGACGGCTTCGGCAATGATTGTCGTAACTTTGACGACGGGAACGATTTTTGTCATGTGGCTCGGTGAGCAAATTACTGAACGCGGAGTCGGCAACGGTATTTCGCTTCTTATTTTCGCCGGTATTATTATTGGTTTGCCGAGCGGCATTGCTCAAATTTCCGACCGGATTAGCGGCGGCGATCCGCTGCAAACGCTGGGCGTGGTGTTTTTAGTGGTTGTTATGGTGGGGTTGATTGCGCTGATTGTTTATATGGAATCGGCGCGAAGAAATATCGCTATCAGCTATGCCAGTCGCCGCGTCGGTAATCAAACTTATCGCGGACAAGAAACGAGTTTGCCGCTCAAACTCAATATGGGCGGCGTTATTCCGGTTATTTTTGCTTCGTCCGTGTTGGCAATGCCGCAAACTATTTTTTCCGCGTTTCCGCCCGACCAAAACAATCCAAATTCGACTTGGGGACAAATTTACACTTTCTTCCAACAATTTCACGGCGGCGACCCGTATTATGAATTTGTTTTTATTTCACTGATTGTGTTATTCACTTTCTTTTATATCACGATTATTTTTAACACCGATGATGTTGCCGATAATCTAAGAAAACACGGCGGCTTTGTTCCGGGAGTTCGTCCCGGTGCGCCGACGGCTGAATATCTCAATACAATTTTGACGCGCTTAACAGCGGTTGGCGCACTTTATTTGGCGTTTGTTGCTTTCGTCCCGCAGCTTCTTCTAAGCGGTTTTAAGGTTGCTCGTTTGCCTTTCATCGGCACGTCGGTTGACAATTTTTTAACCGCAACGCCCGGTCTTAGCTGGATTCCGACCGGGTTGGGCTATCAATTTTTCTTCGGCGGCACATCGCTTTTAATTTTAGTCGGTGTGGCGATGGACACGGTTGCTCAAATCGAAGCGCAGCTTGTGATGCGTAATTACGAAGGATTCCTGGGCGCAGGTTCGCAGCTTCGAGGAAGAAGAAATTAAATCAATTACGAATTACAAATTGCGAATTATGAATTTAAGAAATTCTATTTCGTAATTTGTAATTCGTAATTTGTAATTTATGGACAAAATAATTGTTCTCATCGGCGCGCCCGGTGCGGGAAAAGGAACGCAGGCGCGACTGCTTGAAGAACGGCGCGGTATTCCGCAAATCTCGACGGGCGATATGTTTCGGGAGATGAAAAATGCGGACACGCCGCTTGCCAGAGCAGTGCAGGCTATTATGGCGGAAGGAAAGTTAATTTCCGATGAATTGACTTTTCAAATCGTTAAAGACCGAACTTCACGCGAACAAAGTTCTTATATTTTAGACGGTTTTCCGCGCACGGCTGTTCAAGCCGCAATGCTTGAGATGTTAGCCGCCGAACAGGGCAAAGAAATAAGCGCGATTTTAATTGATGTCCCGCTTGACCAGCTCGAAAAGCGGATGACGGGGCGGCGCAGTTGTCCGCTGTGCGGTGAGATTTACAATATCTATTTTAAAACCCCGAAAAATGACAATGTTTGTGATTTTCACAACGAAACCGGGTTAAATCATCGGGCTGATGACACGGAAGAAAAAGTAAAAGTTCGGCTTGCAACTTACGAGGAAAATACCAAACCTTTGCTCGATTTTTACGAAAATTCCGGGCGTTTGCAGAAAGTTGACGGAACGGATGAACTTGAAGAGATTTATCAGGAGTTGGAAAAATTGGTTTGATTTTTCACAGAACACAAAGTTCATGGAGATTTTTGAAAAGAAATTTACAGGGATAACAGGATAGACAACGATAGGAGAAATTACTTTGTTATTTTCATCTTTATTCATTCTGAAATCCCTGTAAATTTTCTCTGCTTTCCGAGTCTGAATTAAAATGTTCGGAGATTCACAAATCGGCGATTTTATTAGTAAATTCAGCCAAATTGTATTAGGAAAAAGAATGATTATCGCCAAATCAAAAAAAGATTTAGACCGAATGCGGGAAGTGGGCGAGATGATTGCCGAAGTGCGGGAATCTTTGCGGAAAATAGTTAAGCCGGGAATTACTACATTGGAACTCAATGGAATTGCCGACAAAATGATTCGGCAGTTTGGCGCACTTCCGACGTTTATCGGGTATCACGGTTTTCCATTTGCAATCTGTGCTTCGGTTAATGAAGCCGTTGTTCACGGATTTTCAAATGATGTTCCGCTTCAACAAGGCGATATCGTTTCGCTTGATATGGCGGCGACGTATAACGGTTTTGTCGGAGATACCGCGACGACGATTCCCGTCGGCGAAATCAGCGATGAACTTAAACAATTGATTCGCGTGACGGAAGAATGTCTGGAAATCGGGATTGAGCAATGTTATCCGAATAAAAGAGTCGGCGACATCGGCGCGGCAATTCAGGCGCATGCGGAAAAATATAATTATGGCATTGTGCGCGATTACACCGGACACGGCATCGGACGCGCAATGCACGAATCGCCGCAAATAGCCAATTACGGCAGAGCCGGAACAAAGGAAAAGATACGGGTCGGTTATACATTTGCACTTGAGCCGATGTTAAATCTCGGAACGCACGAAACAAAAACTTTGGCGGATAAATGGACGGTCATAACTTTGGACGGAAAGCCGAGCGCACACGCCGAACACACGGTTGCGATAACGGAGGAAGGTCCCGAAATTTTAACTTTGACCAAAGAGCAAAAAGCGCAGTTGAAACAAACAAAATCGGAAACCGTGTCAGCTTAACTTGAAAAGTTTAATATAAAGCGGTAACATTGTTAGTTTGTCAATTCGGTAGGATTTGGCTCCGTAATTATGTCAAAAGAAGAAGCGATTGAAGTGACGGCTACCGTCCTTGAAACTTTGCCGAACGCGATGTTTAAAGTTGAATTAGAGAACAACCAACATCAGGTTTTGGCGCATATCTCCGGCAAAATGCGGAAAAATTTTATTCGTATATTGCCCGGCGATAGAGTTTTAGTTGAACTTTCGCCATACGATTTAAGTCGCGGGCGAATTACTTATCGCTATAAATAACAGGCGAGGTGAAAAATTATGAAAGTTCGTCCATCGGTCAAGAAAATGTGCGATAAATGCAAGGTTATCCACAGAAAAGGCATTGTGCGCGTAATTTGCGACAATCCGAAACATAAACAACGGCAAGGGTAAAAATTAAAAATTCAAAATTAAAAATTCAAAGTTATAATCTTGAATCTTAAATCTTGAATCTTGAATTGGAGATTAAAAAATGGCTCGTGTAGCAGGAGTTGATTTACCGCCAAATAAAAGGGCGCAGATTGGTTTAACTTATATTTACGGTATCGGCAAACCGCGGGCAACCGCGATTTTGAACGAAGCCGATATAAATGTTGATTCAAAAATTAAGGATTTGAGCGAAGACGAATTAACCAAAATTCGTGCGCTTCTCGATGCTCAAGGCAATATTGAAGGTGATTTGCGAAAGCGCGTACAAATGGACGTAAAGCGTTTGATGGACATCGGCTGCTATCGGGGACTTCGCCACCGTCGCGGTTTGCCGGTTCGCGGGCAGCGCACCAGCACAAATGCCCGGACTCGAAAAGGTCCGCGCAAAGCCGCCGTAGCGAAGAAGAAAGCACCGGGCAAAAAATAGTTGGCAGTTGGCGATTGGCAGTAGGCAGAAAATTTTCTCCGCTGACCAACGCTTCGCGCCACTGACCACCGATAACTGAATTATGGCAAAAGCAACAAAGAAAAAGACTTTTCGCAAGAAAGAGAGGAAAAACATTCCCGTCGGGATTGTATTTATCGCAGCATCGTTTAACAACACGCTGATTTCTATTACCGATACGGAAGGAAATCTGGTCGCGCAATCTTCTTCGGGAGCGCGTGGTTTCAGAGGTTCGCGCAAAGGAACGCCGTTTGCGGCACAGCAAGCTGCTTCGGAAGCTGCTCGCAAAGCCTCTGAAGTCGGAATGCGTGAAGTGGAAGTGCGCGTTAAAGGTCCGGGCGGCGGACGTGAATCGGCAATTCGTGCGATTAATAATGCGGGAATTCGCGTTACTTCGATTCGTGATACGACACCGATTCCGCATAACGGATGTCGTCCGCCGAAGAAAAGAAGAGTGTAACGATTTTGGATTTGCGATTTTTGATTTTGGATTGGAAATCTGCGGCTCAGGATTTTAATTTTAATAACTATCGAAAGGACGAAGGGTAACTTGAAGAAAGTTACCTGTAAACTTTTCCGTCAATAATAATGCAATTTAATTTAGGTTTAGTGTGGTTTTACAATCTAAAATCGCAAATCTAAAATCCAAAATTGCAAATGGCTGGAGGCAAAATTTAAGTGGCTAGATATAGAGATGCGGTGTGCCGTCTGTGCCGCCGCGAAGGTGGAAAATTATTTCTAAAAGGTGACCGTTGTTTCAAACCGTCGTGTGCGATTGAAAAACGCGGGGTAAATCCTCCCGGACAACACGGCGCGGCAAGACGCAAACAATTGTCCGGTTACGGGCAGCAACTTCGGGAAAAACAAAAGGTTAAGCGCATTTACTTTGTGCTTGAAAAACAATTCCGCAATTATTTCGACAAGGCTCTGCGACAAAAAGGCGTAACGGGCGAAAATCTGCTCTTTATGCTTGAACGTCGGCTGGATAATGTCGCTTATCGGGCAGGATTTTCAACTTCTCGCCGCCAGGCGCGGCAACTCGTCAATCACGGACACATCGAAGTCAACGGGCGCAAGGTTGATATTCCGTCTTTCCAGGTGAAAGTCGGCGACGTCATCGGCGTGAAAGAAAAAAGCGGTAAAAATGTTCACGTCGAAGGCGCGTGGCAAACCGCCGGCGGGCGTGGTCGTCCGGGTTGGATTTCACCCGGTAGTGAAGATTTAAGCGTTTCAATTTCGGCTTTGCCAAAACGTGAAGATGTTGACGCAAACATTAACGAACAGCTAATCGTCGAACTTTACAGCAAGTAGTTGACTGGAAGTTGACTGAGTTTGCCGGGTTGACTGAAAGTTTGCCGAGTTAATGAAATTTTTCAAACTCAGCAAACTCAGTCAACTCAGTCAACTTTCAGTCAACTTCCAATCAACTCGCTAAACTTTTAAAAAGAATATGACACAAAACAATCAGTGGAACGGTTTTCAAATACCGACTCGTTTGAACGTCGAATCTGAAACTTTGACCGAACGCTACGGTAAATTTTTCGCGCAGCCGTTTGAACGTGGTTTCGGCACGACAATCGGCAACTCACTCAGACGCGCTCTGTTATCTTCAATCGAAGGCGCGGCGATTACAGCAG